>JADHNP010000069.1 GCA_016779445.1 Luminiphilus sp.
GTCGCCTACCTGTTGGGCTTGATCCCCACAGAAGAGGTCTTCGCCGGTTTTGGACACCCCGCGGTCATCATTATCGCACTGGTACTGATTATCAGCCGGGGTCTTTACCTGTCGGGCGCGATAGAGCTAACGGCCGGCGCACTCCTAGACGGCACCCGGCGAATTGGGCAGCATATTGCACTGATGGCAGGCGTATCAGCCGCCCTCTCTGCACTGATGAACAACGTGGCGGCGTTGGCGCTTCTGATGCCGGTTGATCTTCAGGCAGCTGAAAAAGCCGAACGGAGCCCAGCGCTGACACTTATGCCGCTCTCATTTGCCTCAATCCTTGGCGGCATGATCACCCTCATCGGCACGCCACCGAATATTGTGATCGCCACCTTCCGAGGGGAGGCGCTGGGCACGCCTTACACCATGTTCGACTTTGCCCCGGTGGGTATCGCGGTGGCTACTGTGGGCATTGTGTATGTGGCGGTCATCGGCTGGCGCCTGATTCCCGTAGCGAGCACTGCCAGCCGAAACCACTCCCCAGTCGAGGATCTTGAGCGATATCTGGCAGAACTGCGCGTGCCTTCCGACGCCGCAGTGATTGGCGAGCGCCTGCGAACGCTGGACTCGGCGGCGGACGAGAGTGGTGTTCAGATACTGGGCTTAATCCGAGATGGTGAACGCTTACCGGGCATGTCGGCGCACGCGATATTGCAAAGCGATGATCGCATTGTGGTCGAGGGTGGTCCCGACAGCATTGACGCATTTGTAGGTTCGGTGGCGCTGAGCTATACCGACTCGGACCGTCCGTCAAAAGCCATGTCGGGCAACACCGTGATGCGCGAAGTTGCAGTCCCCTCCACCTCTCGATTGGTTGGCCGCTCCGATTCCACATTACGGCTCCGCTATCGCCGCGGGGTCATTCTGCTCGGCATCTCGCGTAATGGCGTCAAGATTCGGGAGCGACTCAGAGAGGTAAAAATTCAGGCGGGTGATCTACTGTTATTGCTGGGTCCGGAAGACACCCTCGACGATGTGGTGGAGTGGATGGGTTGTTTACCCCTTGCGCCACGGGGGATTGACGTGATCCAACGCGACAAGGCGCGTTGGGCCATTATCCTTTTTGGAGGCGCCATTGCGCTGGCCAGCTTTGAGGTGGTGTATCTCCCCATCGCGCTGGCCTGCGTGGCGCTGCTCTACATCCTCCTCGATATCGTGCCCCTCTCTCAGGTGTACGAATCCGTTGAGTGGCCGGTCATTATCCTGTTGGGCGCCATGATTCCCATCAGCGTGGCACTCGAGGTGAGTGGCGGCACAGAATTATTGGCGGATCTGTTTGTACAGGGCACACAGGGCTGGCCGATCATTCTGATTCTAACAGCGCTCATGGTCGTTACCATGACCCTGTCAGATGTGCTCAATAATGTAGCCACCGCACTCATTGCCGCACCCATTGCCCTTGACGTCGCGTTGCGGCTTCAGGTGAACCCCGATCCGTTTCTTATGGCGGTGGCGGTCGCGGCTTCCTGTGCATTTCTGACGCCGATTGGTCACAAAAATAATACCCTGATCATGGGGCCAGGGGGCTATGCCTTCGGCGATTACTGGCGGATGGGTCTACCGCTGGAAATTCTGGTGGTGATCACTGCTGTACCCATGATTCTGCTGGTGTGGCCGCTGTCTTAAAGTTTTATTGCCAATGACACCTTTCGCCAACCGCTTGGCGTGAACGGTCAATCGCGCTCCTGATCTCCACCCCATACTGGTCCTGTTCACGTAGGCATCACCGGCTGAGTCGAAATACCCGGCGGCGAAACCTCGTGTCCCCTTTTCAGGGAAGATCTCGTGCCAGGGACGGCGCTTTTACAGGGAGGGCAATGAATGAAAAACCCCAGAACCCAGCAGCAACTCAGAATGGGGCTTGGTGTCGTGATCTGGATCGTCATGATACTGCTTAGCCAAGAATCCATCGCAACCGTAAACGATCATCCAGCGGGCGCTGTGGCGCACCATAGCCGCGCCCTTGTTGGCTGACACTAAACGAGCTGACTGACCCCATGCAGCGGGATCCCGGCGCCGCATCACTGATTCTTTTGGCCGCAGCATTGCTAGCGGGAGTGCTGGTGCTCAGTGACCATGCATTATCGAATTCACATCGGAGCACACTGGGTACTGAGTCTGAGAAATTACTCGCCGTATCGGACTGAAAACCGGTAAATCTACCTGCCTCGCCATCGCGACCGCGCACCGTAATACCGCAGCCTCCTTCAAAGCCGGAGCCCAAACGCTTACACTCGCGCCTGTTTTTAGCGGGAGGAACGCATGAGCGAGCAAAAGGCAACCAACGTGCATTGGCATGGCGGAGAGATCAATCGGCCCGAGCGCGCACAGATATTGGGTCACGGTGGCGCCACCCTGTGGTTCACGGGTCTCTCGGGTTCCGGAAAAAGTACGATTGCGGTCGCGCTTGAGCAGGCGCTCTATCAGCGTGGGGTACTCGTATATCGTCTCGATGGCGACAATATTCGCCTTGGCATCAACAAAAATCTGGGTTTCAGCGCTGAAGACCGAGCGGAGAACATTCGCCGGGTGGGCGAGGTATCAAAGCTTTTTGTCGATAGCGGTGTGATCGTACTCAGCAGCTTTATCAGCCCCTATCTGATCGACCGCCAAATCGTGCGGGAGCTCCACGAAGCCGACAATATGCCCTTTGTCGAGGTGTTCGTTGATTGTAGTCTGGAGGCCGCTGAGGAACGCGACCCCAAGGGGCTGTATAAAAAAGCCCGCGCCGGCGAGATTAAGAATTTCACTGGTATTGATGATCCCTATGAAGCCCCCGAGAGGCCCGAAGTACATCTGCATACCGACCAGCAATCGCTGGAAGAAGAAGTTCAGAGCCTGCTTGAGCTGCTCGAAACGCAGGGACTGATTTCCCCTGCCCGGTAAATGAACGCGCCGGCTGGCTGGCCGGCCGATCGATACTGGCTAGAAATCAACCCGAAGACGCGGGATATCTGACAGCGGCTGCAAAGGTCCGCAAGCACGGATAACCCAATCGAATACATGACACGATCGAGAGAAGACATGGCATTGATTGCACCCCACGGCGCCAGCGACCTGCGCCCCCTGATAGTTGACGACGCGCGACACGCCGAACTCGAGGCCGAAGCGCTGGCCCTCCCTTCTTTAATAATGAGCTCGGCCGCAGCTGCCAATGCCGTGATGATGGGTGCGGGGTATTTCACCCCGCTAACGGGATACATGAACCGGGCTGACACATTGTCAGTCGCCGAACATATGACCACGGCCGATGGCCTTTTCTGGCCGGTACCCGTGGTTAACCTGTCAGAGCAATGTCCTGTGCAGGCCGGCCAGCGCCTAGCGCTCACCGACCCCAATCGAGAGGGGCATCCGCTATTAGCGGTAATGACCGTTGATGCCGTCGAGACACTCACCGATGACGACGTCGCTACGATTCTCGATAAGGTCTTTCGCACCGATGATCCCGAGCACCCCGGTGTCGCCGCCTTTACTGCCCAAGGTAGAACGCTAATTTCGGGGCCGATCGAGGTCCTCAACTACTCCTATTTTGAGGAAGACTTTCCTGAGACATTCCGCACCGCCATGGCGATTCGCGCTGAAATCAGCGAGCGCGGCTGGGAACGCGTGGTGGCGTTTCAGACCCGTAACCCTATGCACCGCGCCCACGAAGAACTCTGCCGCATGGCGTTAGAGGACCTCTCCGCCGACGGCGTGTTAATTCACATGCTACTGGGCAAACTCAAGCCAGGCGATATCCCCGCCGATGTTCGCGATGCCTCCATCCGTAAAATGGTCGACCTGTACTTCCCACCGAATACCGTCATGGTCACGGGCTACGGCTTTGACATGCTCTACGCAGGACCGCGCGAAGCCGTGCTTCATGCGGTATTCCGACAGAACGCAGGTTGCACTCACCTGATTGTGGGACGCGACCATGCCGGTGTCGGCAGCTACTACGGCGGCTTTGATGCGCAGACCATTTTTGACGACGAAGTGCCCGACGGCGCGCTCGCACTCGAGGTTTACCGGGCCGACCACACCGCCTTCAGCAAGAAGTTAAGTCGTGTGGTGATGATGCGGGACGCCCCGGATCACAGCCCTGAAGATTTCGTGCTGCTGTCGGGTACGAAGGTGCGCGAGATGCTGGGTCAGGGGATCGCCCCACCACCTGAGTTCTCACGACCTGAAGTGGCCGAGATACTGATGGCCTACTATCAAGAGATCGACGGCACCGCCGACTGATCCACGAACCAGAGTCAGGGGGGCCGTCCGGGCCCCTTTCAGGGTCAACCAAAGCACTCCACCCTGTTGTTCAGTTAGTAATACCGGGGGCTGCCCGCTCAGTGCCCCTTTCTCCCTGGGCTAGGTCTGTTAGCGCATGCGTACAGAAAAAGCGTAATGCTTTCCGATAGACCGACCTGCATGCTATCGATCCAAGCTTAACGATAACTCAGCTGGTCGCTCCTCAGCACTCCAAATACACAGCGGCATTCTCTACCAGAGAGGCACTGGACATTGCCAACAGCGAGAGTATCTCTGCACTAGTACCGGACACGGCTCTGCAGAAAAGCCGTATCGACGCGCTGGTCACTAATGCCGGCGAGAGACGGTCAACGTCGACCAGCTTGGCGAGCAGGTGACGGACCAAGTCAATGTGCCGCCGGATGGCAACACTACGCGATATCGAACGCAGGGTGAGCTGGTGGCGTCCGTCATTCATTCCGATCATAAAATCTCTCGCAATTATGAACCCTCTACTGCCGTGTCTGACTCGCCGATGTTCACTGTTAACGACGTGACCACGGTACAACAGCTCATCCATTTGTCCGCATTTCTTCAAGATGCGTACGACATTCGCATACTGTGAGCCCTCTAAAGCACCCAACGCCGCCTTTGGCATATCCCGACAACACCTTGGCGTACCTGAACAATCATCGCGCCTTAAAGTCGGCGAAGCTGGATCTGTTGGCGGATCGGTGACCTCTGAATTGACCTGACCTTCAGGTCAACCACCGGTGCGACGATGTTCATGAATGACTCCTATCTTTGCCCCGCTCTGCGGGGCTTTTTTAAGAGCCGCTCTTTAGGGTCTGCTGTGTAAGGCTGGCGTAATCCACCTTAATGCGAACCAACAGTTACTCCAGCATCGGCGCTCGCGCCGACACGCAAAGAAATCGCCATCGACAAGGAGGTCGTATGGACAAAGTCGGTTACTTTCAAGCGGTTTATGAGACGCAGTTTGCTCTTGGTAAAAAAACCGGCGCCTGCTTGAGCGCACAATACCTGGCGCTGGAGGCATTTCTGCAGCGCAGCAGCGACTGGCACTACCAATGGTGGCCAATCATCGGCATCACGCCCAAGGCCTGGCTCATTCTTCAAACGCGAGCGGCAGCAGAGAACCGTAACCGTATGCTCCCCACACGCGGGCTGATCCGCGCGCACCTTTACGACAGGGTGGCACGCGGCCAAAAACTATTTGAGCGTGAAACCCCACTACCCGAGGCCTGGCATTTTTATGCGTCACGGGATGCAACCATCCTTGCGCTTATCGAGGAACGGGAAAAAATTGCCTGTATTCCCTGGTTGGCGCTCGATCCAGAGTTCTTTGGCCAACAAAGCAACAATGTACCCACCATCACCCGCAAACGATTTGAGGCTATGGAAAGCGCGCTGAATAAAAAAGCAGCCTGACCACACTACCGACGCTGTTTTATCACCTGCCGCACGCTTCTCGCGTTTTCTTGGAGAAGGGGCATGCTGGGCACATCGGATGACCTGGAGGCGCTTCAAAAAGAAATTACCCGACAGGCGGAGTGAACGCCGCCGGCCACCACTGATCGGTTAAACTCTCAGATCACTCTAATTGAAAGCGCGTGATGGACTGCCCGGTCAGCACTTACTCTTTTCTCGAAAGGCTGACCGAATGCGGCCTCTACGGATTCAGCTTCGCGCAAGTGCTGATGCTGATCGCACTCGCCCTGGTTGGCGGGGCCTACGCCTGGTGGGAACACCGCAAACAGCTACAACAAGAGCGTGACGAAAAATCAGATCGGTTCTGAACTATTTTATTGAGCATAGGGCCTTGCGGATCCCTTCAGTGAGCCTTCCAGTCATCGCACTGTGCGGAACACAAAAAACCCGGCCTAGGCCGGGCTTTTGGTAACACTACTGCTTCACTGCATCGTCAGCACATTTGTCGTCAGATCATCGGCCGAGCCGCAAGCCGCTTCCATCGCAGTAAACTGGGCTTGCCACGTTGCGTCTTCGGCTTGCCAAGCAAAGGCTTTTTCCATCGACTCGGCGGATCCATGAACATCCACCGACACCAGCGCACCATCCTCATGCACAGCGGGTGCTGCAGAATATGGGTAGGGCGATGCGTCGCGTTCGTAGGCGATCATCTCCTTGATAAGGGTCAACCCGGCATCCGTGTCGGCGCAGGGCCAGTGATACACAACCATTATTTGACCCGGCTGGGCTGCCAGGTTGATGTGTTCGCCCTTTTCGTGGTGACCGGCTATCGCGATACCCGTTGCCAATGATGTTGCGATTGCTAGTGCCGCGGTTTTAATACGTGTCATAAGGTCTCTCCATGATTCAGTGGTTGCAAATGATGCATAGCAAGGCGTTGCCGCTTATCGCGGGTCCTGATACTCGTAATACCCGTCGGTCGGGATCATGACATGCGCGCCTGGCGTACCCGGGAACATGACATAAGGCGCACCCGTATTGAAATCATCGCTCATGCCGTCGAGCGAGGCTGGATTCTTCGGTAACAACATCAGGTGAGGACCTGATTCGATCCACTGTGAGGGATCCTTGGCATCGGCCAAATCCAGCACTCCGGCGGTCGTGTTGTCCTCCCCAACGTCACCATGAAGCATCCACATAAACGCATCACGCTCGATATCCGGATCTTTACCGGCCATGAAGTCATTCATCCATTTCATGCCTACATCGTCCGCACAGACCGGCATCGCCTCGTGTGCACTGCTCCAACCGCCTGCTGGAGCTGGCCGCGGATTACCGACCATACAGGTCCAGCCATTCGTTCCCTCGCGCAATACTGCGCCATCCAATCCCAACACGGTGGCATTCGTGCCCAGTGGTGCTGGCGCGGCAGAGGAGTAGGCCCAGACCTGCCACTCGGCGCCGTCGTGCGCGCTATTGGGCTCTTCAGCCTGCGCGGTAAAGCTCAGGGTCGTCATCACTGCCCCGATAATGAAACCTTTCATACTGCTGCTCCTCTCATTGCTTGTTTTACCTTCGTGCCACCGCGTCTCGTTACTCCGCGATCAACCAGCGGCACAGTTGACTCCACCCTATGGCAAAACATCCGCTTCGACAAACCGTTCTAACGCTAAAGGCTCACGCAGATCTTGCCAAAGTGTTGCTGTGATTCCTGATAGCGAAACGCGTCACCGAGGTCTTCCAGAGCGAAGGTTTTGTCGATCACCGGTTGTAAATCATTCGCCTCGACCGCCGCAATCATATTGGCATGATCGGCCTGAGAGCCCACGGTAATGCCGCTCAGGCGGCCATTCTTGGTCATTAGCGCGGCCGTGGGGACTTCACCGGACCAGCCCGTGAGCACACCGATTAAGCTGATACAGCCATCTATGGCAAGCGCGTTGATGGATTGGGGTAGATTACCCGGGCCACCTACCTCGACCACCAGATCCACCCCGGTATTTCCGGTGAGCTGAAAAGCCTGCTCGCCCCAGTTCGCATGGGTTTTGTAGTTGATCAGGTGCTCCGCACCTAGCGCACCTAGCCGCTCCAGTTTGGCGTCGGAGGATGACGTCGCAATCACCCGACACCCCATCATGCGGGCCAGTTGTAAGGCGACCACCGATACCCCACCACTCCCTTGCACCAGCACCCAATCCCCTGGCTTAAGATCGGTCTCCACGACCAATGCTCGCCAAGCGGTCAGGCCCGCACAAGTAAGGGTCGAGGCGGCCTCGAAATCGAGGTTCGCGGGCATACGACTAAAAGCGCTGGCAGGCATGGTCACCGATTGTGCGGCAAACCCGTCCACGTGATCACCCGGGACACCCAACAGATCGGGCAGAGTTGGCCGACCGGCCGACCAGTTCGGAAAGAAATAGCTCAGCACACGATCCCCTAGTGCATGGGCCGTCACGCCCTCTCCGACCGCAGTGACAATGCCTGCGCCATCTGACATGGGTATTCGACCGTCTTCAGCGGGGATCAACCCGGTCACGACTGCGTAATCATGAAAATTCAGGGAGGTGGCTTTGATCTCTACCTGTATCTCACCAAAGCCCGGTGCGCGGGGTTCGATGTCGGCGAGGTGTAGCTGGTCGATGCCGCCAGGGGCGGTGAGCTTCATGGCTTGCATAAGTGATTTCCGGTTGTTTAGTCTTGCCTAGTATAGAGGCTCAGCACCCAAAGACGGGACTGCTCTGGTAAGCTCATCCCCACACCCTTCAATCGTCACTGGGCAGCGTTTTTGCGACGCCATCGATGAGCCGTAACCCATGAATAAACTCGAACAATTGCGCACCATGACCACCGTGGTGGCCGATACCGGTGATCTTGACGCTATTACGCGCCTGAAACCCACCGACGCCACGACCAACCCGTCGCTATTATTAAAAGCAGCTGCCTTGCCCCAGTTTGCCGATCAAGTGGAAGCGCTGAAAACTTCTGCGGACGACATGGCCGATAAGGTCGATCGCTTTGCGGTGAGCGTGGGTGCCCAGATCAATCAGGTCATACCCGGAGTGATCAGCACCGAGGTCGATGCGCGGCTCTCTTTTGATACCCATGCCACTATCGCCAAGGCCGAGAAACTCATCGGCCTGTATGCCGATGCCGGCATTGGCGCAGAACGCGTGCTGATCAAAGTGGCTGCCACCTGGGAAGGAATTCGTGCGGCCGAGGTGCTGGAGCAACGTGGCATTCACTGTAACGCCACGTTGATCTTTAGCTTCGAGCAGGCCTGCGCCTGCGCCGACGCCGGTGTGTTCCTGATCTCCCCCTTCGTCGGCCGGATCACTGATTGGTATACCGCCAATACCGATCTGGCCATTGAGGCGCCGAGTGACGACCCAGGCGTGCAGTCAGTAATGCGAATTTACAACCACTTCAAGACTCATGATTACCAGACCGTCGTGATGGGCGCGAGCTTTCGCAACACTGGTCAGGTTGAGGCGCTTGCAGGCTGCGACCGCCTCACCATCAGCCCCGACCTGCTGCAGCAACTCGAAGCGGATACCGGTGCTCTACCCCAATGCTTGTTAGATAACGGCGACCGATCACCTCGCCCCGCGCCGCTGGGTCAGAGCGAGTTTCTGTTCGCCAATAACCAGGACCCGATGGTCGCCGAGAAGCTCAGCGACGGCATTCGGCGATTTGTCGCCGATCAGCAACAGTTGGAAGCCCTGCTGGGCGCCTAAAGATGTCTCAACCCAATATCGCGGGCAGTTCCTTGGCGAGCGCCATACGCTCTTTGACGGCCTGACCCGTCAGGGCAAAGCCCAACAAATCACCGCCTCCCGATCGGAACAGCGCCTTGATATCGGGCGCCTCCCCCTCGAAGTGCCAATCACCCTCGGCATCTCTGGCCGGCGGCGAGACCACTACGGGACACGCCGGCGTTTTGATCGCGACCGGCATGGCGGGATAACTGACCGCCGTCGCCTCACCCGCCAAAGTGGCTGCCAAAGCACGCGCAGCCGCCATCAGTGGCGCAACATAAACCAGCACGTGCCCCGCTACCTCGGCGCAATCGCCCATGGCATAGACATTAGCCGCGTTGGTGCGCAAATGGCGGTCGGTAACAATGCCCCGGTTTACTTCGATACCGGCCTCGCTGGCAAGACCTGTGCGCGGCCGAACACCGACTGCACACAAGACCGCATCGGCCGCGATGGTGTCACCGTTATTTAGCGTGACCGTGTAGCCGTCACCAGCGCGGTTCACCTCAGTGGCAAGTGGACCAAAATGGAAGGTAGCGCCCTTGTCTTCGAGGGCAGCCTGCACCGCTCGCCCTGACTGCTCCGGCAGCAAGGTCGGCAAGCACCAGCCCATGGGATCGACTGCTTCGACCGTAAATCCGCCGTTCAATAGATCATTGGTGAACTCGCAGCCGATCAAGCCGGCACCAATAATGGCAATTTTCTTGGCACCTTTTGCCGCCAGCAGGTTCTGAAAGCGCCGGTAGTCGTCGAGGTCATTCACTCCGAGTACCTCATCAGCGGCATCACCCCCGATGGGCGGCCGAATCAGCTCAGCCCCCAACGCCAGCACCAACTCACTGTAGGGCACCACCTCGCCACCTTCCAGATGAACCACCTGTGCCTGAGTGTCGATACTAGCGACCCGAGTGCGGATCCGAACCGAGACATTCAGCTGCTCCGCCAATTCCTCAGCACTCTGCGCCGCCAGCTTGTCGGCGTTAAGATCCTTGGTGTAGCCGGTTGAAATCATGGGTTTCGAGTAGCCCTCACCGCCATCAGACGTCAGCACGGTAATGGCCACGGCGTCGTCCTTGCGACGCAGCTCACGCACCAGGCCGTAACCTGCAAGGCCCGACCCAATTACCACAACAGATCGCGCGCTAGCACTATCTTCTGAAGCCCCCTCGGCAGAAGCGCCGGGATCACTCTCGTCTTCAGAGCCGGGAATGATTTCGAAGTCGTCCTTACCCACACCACAATCAGGGCAGCTCCAATCCTCAGGCACGTCCTCCCATTTTGTGCCGGGAGCAATACCATCTTCAGGCCAACCTTCTTTCTCGTCATAAATCAGTCCGCAGACGATGCATTCCCAACGGGCCATGGGCGTTAATCCTCTCTATTTAAAAAACGAAGCGGCGTATCGGCGCGCAGAGTGCCAGCATCAGGCACAGCTGTCACGTAACGTGAACCCAACTGCGCGACTGCTTGCCGCTGATCACCTCAAAAGGCCGTTAACGTCATACCGCCGCTGCAAGGTGAGTCGCCTGATTGATCGCGGTTTTAGCGTCAAGCTCTACCGCCTCAAAAGCGCCGCCCACAAGATCCACCGATAAACCTTTTTTCTCCAGTGCGTCGTACAGGCTGCGCTCCGGCTCCTGACCCGCGCACAAAATGACCGTGTCGACCTCAAAAGTTTTCGGTTGGCCGCCCAACAACACGTGCAAGCCGTCGTCGTCGATACGCACGTAATCCACCGCATTAACCATGTTGACACCGCGCCGGTTCAACAAGAGACGCTTAGTCCAGCCGGTGGTTTTACCCAGGCCACGTCCCACCGGGGTCTCCTTGCGCTGCATGAGCCACACCTCTCGGTCAGCCTTGTTAATCACGGGCTCAACGCCCGTCACGCCGCCGCGGGGATGATTTTCAAAATCGACGCCCCACTCCTGGGCAAACAAATTGATATCGAGTGCAGAGCTGGTGCCCTCGTGAGTAATTAACTCTGTCACGTCAAACCCAATGCCGCCGGCGCCAATCACGGCGACCCTTTTACCGATGGGCTTGTTACCCTTGATCGCGTCGATATACCCCACCACTTTTTCGTGCTCAATGCCGGGGATTTGCGGCACGCGGGGACTGATACCTGTCGCAACCACCACATGGTCAAAGCCTGCTTCACTTAATTGATCTGCGTCGACCCGCTGCCCCAGCTTCACCGTGACGTCATATTTCTCGAGCATCGCGCGGTAGTAGCGGAGCGTTTCATGGAACTCCTCCTTGCCCGGCACCTGTTTGGCCAGATTGAACTGCCCACCCACTTCATCCGCCGCGTCATATAGCGTCACAGCATGGCCACGTTCAGCGGCGACGGTTGCATAAGCCAATCCTGCGGGCCCGGCACCGACCACCGCGATATTTTTGGTCATCGCAGCCGGCCCCCACTTAAGCTGTGTCTCGTGACAAGCTCGCGGGTTCACCAAACAAGACGTGGTTTTCATCGCAAACGTGTGATCGAGACACGC
>JADHNP010000007.1 GCA_016779445.1 Luminiphilus sp.
GCCCGATACAGGAGGGGGGCCTTGAGGTCGCGCTCCGTGGTTTGGAGCGCGACGGGCTGCTAAGTGATGAGCGGTACGCGGCCTCCAGAGCCAGACAGTTGGCCGGCAGAGGTTACGGCCCGAATCGAATAAGAGAGCAACTGCGCAAACAGGGGGTCGAGGATCAAGCTGAGAGCGCGTTAGCAGGTGCTTGCGACGGGTCCGCTGGTTGGTCGACTCATGCTGTCGCCGTGTACAAAAAGAAATACCAAGGTAGGCCTATTGTTGGTGATTTCCAAAGCCGCCAAAAAGAAAAAGCTAAGCGGCTGCGATTTTTACAGTACCGGGGTTTTAGCGTGGAACTGAGTCAGGCGTTGGTGAGCGCTGACGAAAGAGATAGCGACCCCAGCGAGTAAATACAGGCTGCGGACCCCTTAATTCGCAGCACCGAGCCAGATGCTGCGAGCCTGTCCCGCGATGGCTTTGACGACCAATGCGTTGTCAGGGCCCATGCGCAATATCTGTTTCTGTAGTGGCGAGAGCGCCTCGATGGCGGGGTCTTCGTAAATCCACACTGCTTCTTTGCGAATCAGGCGCGCCTCAGTGAGGTCTACCTCTGGCGTTGCAATAATTGAATCGAGGGTGTTTATTATGGCTCCATCAAAGGCGTCAGGGGTCTCACCATAGAAGCTCCAAGCCTCTCTAAACAGTGGGATCAGCCACTCAAGCGCCTCGAAGATCGCCGTCACATCGATTTGCCGTAACCAATTGCTCAAAGAGTCATATCGCGCGAAACCCAGTGGATCCGCTGAGACCCAAAGACCATTGTCGCTAATTGGAAAAGGGGTTGTTGGTCGTGCAATAGGTATCATCTTGTAGGGCACATCTCCTTGCGCCATGAGGTAGAGGGCGCTACTGGTGCGCTCAACAATGTTGCTGGAAAGTAGGTATTGCTGGCCCGGCGTTCCGAGCGGTATCGCCGCAAGCGCGTCGCGGACCACATTATCGCTCTCATCCAGAGTAGGCAGTGCCGGCGACATCGGTTCACTTGGCAATGGCTCAGGCGACTCCAAGAGTGTCTCTTCTGCGGGTGCTTGAGGCTCTGCTGTTATGGCGGGCTCAAGTAATGCTGCTGGCGTGTCTGTTGCCGTAGCGGGCTCGGCCACCTCTTCTGCGTCTTGCGCTGGTCCAAAGCCGAGGAAATAGGCAGCCCCCGCGACCATCAGAATTAGACTGATTATTAATGCCAAATGGAGAGCCGTAAACGCTCCGGACTGTGCTCTCGAAAGCCTTGGTTGCGCACTCCCTTGGGGTTTACCGTTTTTCATCGAATTGCACTCGTTCAATTTTTTCTTACCTTAGTTTAGATGGCCAGAGCGTCAATTGGTTCAATATTGCGATTGTAAAAGTTTGGCAGTCTCCGGCTGTCGACGCTTGCGAGTCATCTACCGGCAAGGGCTGTACCCTCCATCTCTTCTAGGGCCCGTTCGAGTTGATCAACGAGATCATCGAATGCGGCAATGGTTGCCTCAATTGGTGCGGCGGTGGTCATGTCGATGCCAGCCTTTTTTAAAAGTTCGATAGGATAATCATTTGAGCCCGACTTGAGCATGGTCAGATAGCGTTCTCTCGCTGGCTCACCTTCTTCGAGGATTTGCTTTGCCAGTGCGGTGGCGGCAACAAACGATGTCGAATACTGATAAACGTAAAAATTGTCGCTACGCAGGAAATGAGGAATACGACTCCACTCGATTTGGTTGAGCTCATCTGCATGAACGGCGTCGCCATAATAGGTCGTGAACACTTCAGCATAGATGCCGTTCAGTACTTCCGCGGTCAGTGCCGCGCCTGACTCAACTCGTTCATGCGCTCTAGCTTCGAAGTCTGCAAATGACGCTTGCCGGTAAAACCCACCCCGAAATTCGTCTAGATAGGAGCTGAGTAGGTAGGCACGCTCGACGGCGGAATCTGCCTCTTTCAGCATTTTTTGCATGAGAATCGCCTCGTTAGTCATCGATGCGATCTCGGCAATGAAAGTTCGGTAGTCGCCATACACCTGCGGCTGGGTTTGTCGCGTGAGATAACTGTGAATCGAATGTCCGTATTCGTGGGCAAGCGTCGATACATTATTCAGCGTGCCTTGATAGTTCATCGAAAGGTAAGGTTTAGATGTATAAGTTCCCCAGCTATAGGCCCCACCGCGTTTACCCCGGTTTGCCATCGCATCGACCCAGCCTTCATCGAAACCCTTCCAGTAAACATCGATGTATTCTTGTCCCAGAGGGGTAAGCGCGTCAGCGACGATCTGCTTGGCTTCTTCAAAATCAATATCTTTTAGTGTAGGAGGGACTATGGGTGCATACATGTCCCATATCTCCAGTCGCTCGACCCCCAGCATTTTTTGACGCAAGCGCAAGTAGCGTTGCAGCGGCGCGCTCCCTTTTCGAGCCGTGGCAATCAGATTTTCGAAAACCTCTATCGGGATGGCGTTACTGTAAGTGGCATGCTGCAGACGAGACTCGAAACCTCTAGCGCGAGCGAAAAAAACTCTACTCTTTACATGACCCTCGTAATTAGCCGCAAGGGTATGGTTGAGTGCCATATAGCCATTAAATAATCCTTTCCAGGCTTCTTCGCGCACACGTCTGTCGGTTGAATGCAGAAAGGCGCCGTAGCGAGAGCTGGTCAACTCCACTTCATTACCTTGCTCGTCACGGACCGTGCCAAACCTCAAGTCGGAGCTATCTATAGCAGTGAACACGCTATCGAATTTATCCAAGGGGTCTGACGCCATTGCCAACAACTTTTCTTCTTTTTCTGACAGGGTATAGGGGCGCATGCGTGCCATTTCATCCAAATAGTGCGCATATATTTTCAGGCCCGGCGTTGTCTCGATGAATTGACTCAGTGTGCTTGTGGGGATCGCCAATAGCTCGGGAGAGAAATAAGACAACGCCTGCTGGTATTGAGAATAAAGGCCTTGCGCTTCTGATAGGCGCGCGCCATTTGCAGAGATACGGGTGTCCTCGTAGCTCTTTAAGCCGGCATAGACATACAGGTTGCTGATAACGGCTTCGACAGCCTGTATCTCTTCGATCGCCTCGAGTAGATGACTCCCGCTCTCGCCCAATTTGCCTTTAAAACGCGCTACGCCGGGCAGCATTTCGAGGAAGCGTGTTTTATCCGCTTGCCATCCGTTGGCGTCTTCATACATATTGCTCAAATCCCATTTATATTCTGTGGGGATGGCCGCACGCTCAGGCACCTCCTCGGCGATTGCAGCGATAGAAATAGGGTTGAGTATTAGTGCTGCCATGGCGGTTAGCAGACGTTGGTATCGGCGATTCATCGGAAAAATCCTTAAGTTGGCGGCACTATTTTGAAGTCCGCCGTGTCGATCGAGATCGTCAGTGTGGCGGTAGCCTAGCTTAAGCGCCAATCCGTTGCGAGTCCTTGGGCGACTTAGAGACGCTGCGGTGCCACGTCGATCTTGGCGGCGGCGAATCGCTGGCTGGTCGCGGGGAGTAGGTAGGTATCAAGTCCCGAGATTGTGACAACGCCCATATGCGTGAGATCTAGGCTGCCGTCACTTCGCTGTGCCTCTTGAGGAAAGCTCAGGTGGGTGATTTCGCCTATCAGCAGGTGAGTGCCGTTTATGTCCATAGGATGATGTTCGCGAAATTCACAGCCAACCTGAAGTGCAGCGCCAGCAGCAAACGGAGAGGTAACACCTTCTTTCCATTCGACTGAAAAGCCACAGGTATTAAATTCCGATTCATCTCGCGGGTAAGGAGCGGATGTTTGATGCGCCATTGCGGACTCTGTCAGGGTAAAACTATTTAATGTCCAACTCCCGTTCTCAAGAATATTAGCGAGAGTGTGGCGTTCACTGCGGCCCGATGAGGGCCGCAAAATCAGAGCGAGAAGCGGGGGGTTCGAGCCAAGATGGAGGTGTGAGGTGATGATCGCCAGATTGGTAAGCCGCTCGCTGTTGCAAGTGCCAACCAGCATCGCGGGCTTGTATCCGGGCAGACTATTTATGAGCATGGCACGAGGTGTTCGCTCCATCGCTGAGAGGTCACTAGGTGACAGCACGCTTCTCGTCTCTACTGAGCTGTTTTCGCGATCATTCACTAGTCGGATATCTTTTTGCAAAGCGCCGCTGTGCCCACTGCTGATAAAGCCAGCTGGCCGCCGGTTTTACAATGGGCCATGACAGCCAGCGCCAAAAGACGCCAATCCGTGTATGTTGCCAAGCGGCGATATTGGCGTCCAGGCCAACCGTCCAGGCACCGCCGCGCCGAAGGTGCAGTGACTTTAGCAGAGACTCCCGGCTTGGAATATCGGCTGCAGGCTCGAGGTCATGGATATTCTGCAAAACCAGTTGATCGGATTTTAGCCGCGCAAGGTGGGCCATTTCGCGCTGGCATAACGCGCAGTCGCCATCGTAGTAAAGAATATCGGGTTCAGTCATACGCTTAATACGTTACTGATGAGGCAACGGATGGCTGCTTACTCTGTTGAAGGGGCAGCTGTTGAAGTGCCAGCAACTGCGCTCCCTAGGACTCCGAAATCAGAGCTGCGATGCTTTGTTTGAGGAGCACTTCGTCTCCCTTACGGAAACCAACATGAATCTCGCGAATCAGGCCTGCTCGATCGATCAGATATCCAGAAGGCATGCCGGCCACCGCAAAGGCTCTTCCTAGGTCACCGCTTGTATCGATGGCGACTGGATAGTCGACGCTGTAGCGGTCAAGAAAGTCGAGTGCGTCCTCATCGACATAGTCCACGCTGATAGCAATAACCCTGAAATCGGCGTTATCGAAGCCTTTGCTGAGTTGATTTAAAGCGGGTAGCGAGAGGCGGCAGGGACCGCACCAGCTGGCCCAAAAGTCAATATAGGTGACCTTGCCGAGGTGCGTTGTGCTTGAGATGGAGCCAGTGCCATTGGCGATGAGAGGCAGTACCCAGTGTGGTTGAGGTAACGGTGTATCGAGGACAACATGGCCTCTTCTCTCAGCCATACCGCTAGGGGCTGCAAATACCAGGCACAGCGACCCGCAAATCCATAGCCGACGGACAAGAAGGGCTAAACATCGCAGTGACGGTTTCACGAAATAGCGCTTCATAGTGCTACCGATTTCTTCCCAGTCTTTCGTGGGCGTCAACCCATTCGTTGACACGGGTGGTTTTGTCTACGCGTGCTGCTCCAGAGAGTGATAGCTCGCCTGCGACGACTAGCGCTGCGGCAATCTCACATAGCTTGAGCGCTTTTCCCTGGCCTTCGCAGCCGAGCATCCGAAGACACTCACGCTGTGTTGGGAGCGAGGTGCCGCCTCCGTAGGTGGCCATAATGAGGGCGGGAAGTGTTATGGAGAAATAAAAATCACCTTGACGAGTTGCTCGCTGATAAGTCGTACACTGATTCGACTCGCCAATGTTGGCCACGTCTTGCCCCGTAGCTAAGTAGAGTGCCGCTAAAGCATTGGCTGGATGATTGGCGTTGTTAGATGAGTTAGTCAGGATCGCGGAGAGTGTTGATATTTGTTGGCCGTAGGCAATCTGCTCCGGTGCGACGCGGAGATGCTTCATTAATATTTCGCGCGGTACCGTAATTTCGGCAGTGACGCGGCGTCCTCGCGTTTTAAGAAGGTTAACCGAAGAGGTTTTTTTCTCCGTATCGAAGTTACCGGATAGCATATAGTGCAGCATTTCTGGGCGTTGCTGATTGATCCACTCGCACGCAGCGAAAGTGGCGCGACTGACCATATTTTGACCAGCGGCATCACCAGTTGAATAATCGAAGCGAGTAAACACCATGCTGTGAGCGTGATAGCTCTCTATTTCATGAAGCTTGCCAACCGAAGTTGTCGTTTCTGCTTTTTCCTTAATTGTCTCGAAGTTCTCTTTGAGCCAAAGCTGGAAGTCGCGGGCTTGGCGAGAGTTTCTAAAAATAAAGCAGGGAGATCGTTGCATGGATTCTTGAGAGACGGTGGTGAGTACGCCTCCCGCCTCTTTAATGACTTTCATGCCACGGTTGTAGGAGGCCAGCATCGTGCCCTCGACAGTGGCCATTGGGACATAGAATTCGCCCTGAGCATGCTCGCCATTAACCAGCAAAGGACCCGCGACACCGATGGGTATTTGCGCGACACCCCAAAAGTTTTCAATGTTGCTTTCCATTTCGTGAGGGTCGAAGGAGAACCGTTTTGTGTGATCCAATGAGGCGCCGGTATGTTCTTCGATGAACAGCTGCCGCTGCTCGATAATCGCGGTGCTGTAATCGTCGTCGCGACTCCGGGGGATTCGATTTGCGTCACTCATAAGGCATTGATCCGTGCTTTCGCGCTGTCATATTCATGGCGAAGTTTAGCCACATAGTCGGCAGTTGAACCGAGTGTTTTGATTGCGCCGATGCCCTGTCCGCAGCCCCAGATGTTTTTCCAAGCTTTGGCGTCGGTATCACCGCCCGAGCCGAAGTTCATTTTGCTCGGATCGCTTTCGGGAAGGTTGTTTGGATCAAGTCCGGCCGCCTCAATGGACGGCTTGAGATAATTACCGTGAACACCCGTAAATAAGTTGCTATAGACGATGTCGTCTGCGCAGTAGTCGACAATGGCTTGCTTGTAGGCATGCTCTGCGTCTGCTTCCTCGGTCGCGATAAATGCAGAGCCGATATATCCGAGGTCTGCGCCCATGGCCTGCGCGGCGAGAACTGCGTCGCCCGTTGCAATGGCACCCGATAGCAGCAGCGGGCCATCAAACCACTCACGTATTTCTTGAATGAGTGCAATGGGTGATGTCGTACCCGCGTGTCCTCCAGCGCCAGAAGCCACAGCGATGAGCCCGTCAGCCCCCTTTTCTATTGCCTTTTTCGCAAATCGATTATTGATGACATCGTGGAAGACAATGCCGCCATAACTGTGGACCATTTCATTAACCCATTCTTTTGCGCCGAGAGAAGTGATGACAATGGGTGCTTGGTATTTCACACACATGTCCATGTCGTGCTTGAGCCGGGAATTAGATCCATGGACGATCTGATTAACGGCGAATGGCGCGGCCGGGGCTTCTGGGTGTTCGGCGTCATGCGCCGCAAGCTCTGAAGTGATGCGCTGTAACCACTCTTCCAAGACTGGTTCCGGACGTGCGTTGAGTGCCGGAAAAGAGCCGACTACGCCGGCTTTACACTGTGCAATGACGAGATCGGGATTGGAAATGATAAAGAGTGGTGCTCCCACAACCGGTAGTTGCAGAGCGCCCTGAAGTTTGGGCGGCAAGGCCATGAAGTCTTTCTCCTCATTACAAAAAAAATTTAAGTACGCGTAATCTTTGTGTACATCGTTATGGGTTCTGGTAGTGGGGCCCCTGGCTCACTGCGCGCTATTCGATGCCACTGTGCAGTGAGCCTGTTGGGGCGCATACTAACGTTCGCACCACGGCATTACGACATATTATATGCCAACATATCGTGGCGTATCCAAACGCAGCAGGACGAGTCCATTTGCATGTACCACAAATACTTCGGTCTCGCTGAACCTCCTTTCTCTATCGCGGTCAATCCCCGATATCTGTTCATGAGTGGGCAGCATCGGGACGCCCTCGCTCACCTGTTATACGGTGTTGGAGGTAGCGGCGGATTTATTCTGCTAACTGGAGAAGTCGGGACAGGAAAAACCACGCTCAATCGATGCCTGCTCGAGCAGCTGCCTAAAGATACCGATATCGCGATTGTTTTGAATCCTGCTCTAAGCGCAGTCGAATTACTCGCCACGGTGTGTGATGAATTGGCAATCGAATATCCCAAGAGCACCGCTAGCCTGAAGGTGCTGACCGATGCGCTGCATCAATTTCTTCTGAGCAATTATTCGGCTGACAGAAGGACGGTGCTGATGATCGATGAGGCTCAGCATCTTAATTTTGATGTTTTGGAACAAATTAGATTGCTCACCAATCTTGAGACTGACGAGCGAAAGTTGTTACAAATTATTCTGATTGGTCAACCGGAGTTGGCCGCGATGTTGGCACGGCCGGAGCTTAGACAACTGAACCAAAGAATAACCGCGCGATTTAACCTTACAGCGCTGAATTTCGATGAGACGGTAGTTTATATTCGCCACAGGCTGCAGATCGCGGGTCTCAGAGACAATCGATCGGTATTTAGTGATGCGGCGTTGCGCGAAGTGTATCGATTGACCGAGGGAATCCCCCGTTTGATCAATTTGGTCTGTGACCGGGCGATGACGGGTGCTTACGGAAGAGCGCAAGCGACGGTTTCGAAAGCCTTGGTGCGGGATGCGGCGCGGGAAGCTCTTGGCGTGGGCGACGAAACGAATCGACGAGCGCGAGGTTTCTGGCAGGGTATTGTGATCGCACTGTTTTTGGTCTGCATCGTGTTAGCCAGTGTTTCCGCGTACATTTTCCCTGAACAACTTGCCGTGCTCGATGATGCGAATCCTATCGCGTCAGCGCCACAGGAGCCGAACGATGCGGCGAGTGATGCCACACTGCCGGTCGCCGCGCCGCCGTCCTTAACACTCCGGGAATGGCAGTTGGATCCAGCGCAAGCCGATGATGCGTTCTGGCGACTGCGCTTTGATGAGCCTCTCATGGGGAGTTTATGTGCGGCGGCGGTATCAACGGGCTGGCAATGCGAGCTCGTGCAATCCGATGTCTGGGATGAGGTGGTGGCAATGCAGCGTCCTGTTTTATTGGAGCTTCGTAAGCCCGATGGCTTTGCTGCGGCGACTGTCTTGCTGCGGATTAAAGGAGACGTCGCGCTTATTTGGAACGGAGTGTCTGCATGCGAGGTTCCACTCTCAGCCCTGACAGAGAGTTGGCTGCATCGATTTCGTTATCTTTGGCGGAGTCCCGATGGCTGGACTGGGCCACTCGTTCTTGGTGACGAGGGTTCGGTTGTGCGCCAAATTGTGGAGGCCTTCGCCATATTGGATAATCTGCCTGCGCCGCCGCTTGACGTGTTCACTCTTGCACTGCAGCAACGCGTGATGGCCTTTCAGGCTGCCGCAGGTCTGGAGGTGGATGGAGTTATTGGAGTGAGAACCTTGCAGGCCTTGAACGATGAGTTGGGGCGAGGCTGGTCGGCTTCATCTGCGACCGAGCAGATCAATAGTCGAATAGGCGCCGAGCCATGTCGCTGATACTCGACGCGCTGAAGCGTTCTGAAACCGAGCAAAAGATGACACCCCAGATCTCGGTGGTGGATGAACCGTCGATCGATCGAAAGCGATTTCCCATGGGGCTTATCGGATGGGTTGCGTGTCTGGCGGCAGCAGTGCTGATCGGACTTGGGTATGGATGGTTTGAGTCTGGAGCGGCCACTGAAAAGAGTTATCCTCTTGCAGAGGTAGCCGTAGATAGGCCTGTGATGCATGAGCCGGGTGTTCAGTTGACCGCCGATCGAGCCCAATCACGAGGTGAGCACCAGAGCGAGATGCGATCAAAAAGCGGCCGACTGCCCGAAACTGGCGGTACTAATGCATCTCAAAGTGAAGCGTTGCGCCGACCGCCGGGCCTCAGTTCTGAAGAGCTGACCGCACTGAACCGAGCGATGTGGGTCGACGCTGGAGAGTCTGAACCTCAGGCAGCTGATCAACGAGGTGAGGCGGATGTCGAACGGGCCGTCGGGCTGTTGCCAGATCAGGGCGAAGTGGCCCCTAAGCGCTCCTCGGTCACGGCAATAGAGCCACTTGCTGCGCCTGCGGCGTTAGATCTTCAAAAGGTAATGGAGCGGTTGGCTCTGGAGACCGGTGATGCGGGGCTCTCTCCGCACGTGGTACCGTTACTCGAAAATTTGACACAGCAGCAAAAGGACATGGTGCCCACGATCGTTTATAGCATGCACCAATATCTCGGCGATGATGCGACCTTCGTGGAGCTCAACGGCAGTCGGTTGAGGGCAGGGGAGAGCAGTGATGCGATCCGGGTCATTGAAATCCTTGCGGATAGCGTCATTTTAAGTGCGGCGGGAACAGAGTTTCGTCTGAAGGCGCTCAATTCCTGGATTAATCTTTGACCGGTCCACTAGCGCCTTCGTCAAACAGGAAAGCCGCTATCACGTCGTGCAGGTCTCTCTGCCTTAAAAATGGCGTCAGTAATTTCTGATCTGTCCGGTTTGCGAACAGCGGTACATTTGCGCCTGTGTGCTCTTCACTGAATCCGTTATTCGTCGCGTAATTGATGCGCATAACGCTACCCTCACGCGTTCTCAGTCGCGCGGTGTGTCCGGGAGAATAAATGGGAATCGGATATTCTGAATAATGGCTGGGCTCCGGCAGGATCTGGGCGGACTGTGCATGGTCCGCAGTAACAATAATCAAGGTATTGCTGTGCTGACGGGCAAATTCAAGAGACAACGCAAGTGCCTCCTCGAGTTGCGCGACTTCACCGATTGAGCCACACGGATTGCGCTTGTGGCTTTGCTTATCGATTGACGCAGATTCCACCATCAGGAAAAAACCTTGTGGATTATTGGTAGATAGGCGGCGCAAAGCGGTATGGGTCATGAATGCGAGTTCGGGAGTGGCCTCAAATTCTGGGTTGGGTTCGCAAGCCATTAATTCGGGTTCTTTTGCCTCGCCGAGATAATCTGAAAGTTGGTGGAGCCAACTGGTTTCGGTGAGCGCCGCGCGTCGTCCGTCTGTACCACGCCATCTCACTTCAAGATTTTCACTGTCAAAAAGACCCATTACCGCTTGGTCAATCCGCAGATTCTCGAGTTCGCCTGGCTCGGTCAGTACGCGCAAGCCATGGCGCTCTGCCAGAGAGCGCACTGATTCACCCCTAGCCGTTATCTGGCCCAGAAATTTCTCGCCACCACCGAAAAGTACGTGCGCACCGCTGACGGCCAACTGTTCGATGATAGAGCCCGGTCCATTATTTTGCAGGGCATCCTGTGGGCAAGTTGGTTGAGGAACCCCGTAATAGGTGCTCCCCAGAATCTCTTCTGGGCCCTCGCAGCTCCTTGAAGAAACATGGGTGAGAAAGGAGGCTGGGGTGGCGTCTGTTATTGAGGAGGTGGTGACCAGCCCTACACGCAGTCCCGACGCGATCGCCTGCTCTGCAATAGTAGGGAGGTCCCTGTCTTGAATGTCTGTTCCTACTCTACCGATACTGGTGATTGCGCCAGTAGCGATTGCGGTGGCGGTGTTCGCAGAGTCGGCGACATACACTGGCTGACCAGCGGCGGAGAAAGTTTCAACCTGCACCGCGCCACGAAACGGCAGCTTGTCGAGAGTAAGCATCCCGCTCATGCCGGCCAGATAGTTGCGCCCCATCGTTACATGTTGGTCGTCGAATCCGTCACCGATGATCAAGATGACATTTTTTGATGCACCAGTATCGGCTAATGCAATAGCGCTAAAAAGCAACGAGATAAAGCAGATGAGCAAACGACGCTGAGGGGGATGAGCGGTCATACATAGGGCATCCACAGAAAGCGACGATAGAATAGTGGAGGCTTACCCGATTCACAATCGGCACGCATTTCCCGTTTCTCGTTTGGTATTTGGGGTGCACGCGCTCCTTATGGCACACTACATCGGCGATTTTTTGAGGTCCTTATCCATGTCTGCACTTTTCAGTCGATCTGACGCTTTATTTTCCGCCGGGCTGCTCGCCGTCGTTGTGTCACCCATGGCTTCGGCTGAGACAATTTCGGGCGCCGATACTGCTTGGATGCTAACGTCTACGGCTCTCGTACTTTTCATGACGATTCCCGGGTTGTCACTATTTTACGCGGGTTTGGTGCGAGTAAAGAACGTGCTCTCTGTTCTGATGCAGTGCTTTGCGCTGACAGCGCTAATGTCGGTGTTGTGGTTTGTTGTGGGCTACACCCTTGCCTTCGGCTCTGCGGGTGTTGAGCAGGGCCCTTGGGTGGGTGATTTGGGTAATCTGTTTCTGGCGAAAGTGTCGATGGAAAGCGTAAGCGGGTCGATCCCTGAGACCCTGTTTGTCATGTTTCAACTGACTTTCGCGGTTATTACCCCCGCGCTAATCGTGGGTGGTTTCGCTGAGCGTATGCGGTTCTCGGCCATGCTGTTATTCAGCTCGCTGTGGTTGATAGTGGTCTACGCCCCGGTGTGTCACTGGGTTTGGGGTGGTGGCTGGTTGGGTGAGATGGGTCTCCAGGATTTTGCAGGGGGCGCCGTGGTGCATATCACAGCGGGGGTAGCGGCTCTGGTAGCCGCACTATCTCTGGGGGGACGACGAGGCTTTGGTCAAACAGCGATGCCGCCACATAACCTGACCATGACAGTGACGGGCGCGGGGATGCTGTGGGTTGGATGGTTCGGTTTTAACGCCGGATCTGCGGTAGCGGCTGACAGCAGCGCGGCGATGGCGATGCTCGTCACGCATTTGTCGGCTGCCTGTGGCTCCCTCGCCTGGATGGGCATGGAGTGGATCCGCCACGGTAAGCCCTCTGTGTTGGGGATTGTTACTGGCATGGTTGCAGGTTTAGGCACAATCACACCCGCTTCCGGCTCTGTTGGTCCAGCGGGTGCCGTTGTCATTGGCCTCTCGGCGGGCGTGATTTGCTATTTCGCGACGATTACTCTGAAGAATCGGCTCGGTATTGATGACAGCTTGGATGTGTTCCCGGTGCACGGAGTCGGAGGAATGCTGGGGTTGGTGATGGCCGGTATTTTCTGCTCCCCGTCTTTGGGGTTATTCAGTGGTAATGGTTTCTCCGATGGCGTCGAGACTATTACTGGGCAACTGGCGATACAGCTCACGGGTATTGGCGCGACGTTTGCCTACACCGCGCTGATGAGTTGGATATTACTCCGAGTTGTGAACGCTATGGTAACCGTGAGGGTCGATCAGGACGATGAAACGGCCGGGTTGGATATCGTGCTGCATGACGAGAGGGGCTACGACCTATAGCGCTGCGCTATTCTAGGTGAGGGCGCTGAGGGAGACTGTGATGCCTAGTTTCTCGAAAGACGGTTTACTCTGCTGTATTTCCCAAATTGTCAGTGGGTGGGCTTCGCCCCAATCTTGAGGATAGGTCAGGGTAAGCGTTTCACCGCTCGCGCATACTGAGAGGTCAGGAATGTCTTCCATTTCCTCAACGTGCTTCAGAGTGACCGCCAGTCTCAGCAAGATCATCATCCGCACCACATTAGCCCTTTTCCGACTGGGAATAGAGTCCAGAATCTCCGAGCGAACCTTTCCCCTTAGTCCAGAGATGAGCGCGGCCATGACCTCTTGGTCCTGTTGAGCGAACCCCGGTAAATCGCTATTGAGGACAAGATAGGCTGAGTGCTGAGAGTAGTTTTTCTGAGACACGGCAGCGCCGACTTCATGCATGGCTGCTGCCCATATCAAAAGATCCACCTCGCTACCCAGCAGACGCCACTCCGATAAGGTCGCCGATGCTAATGTCTCCACGCGGCGGCAGACCAGATCAGCAATATGTTGATCAACTTTGTAGCGTTGTTGCATAGCTGAGACGGTACGAGTGCGCACGTCTTCATGACCGAACCTGCCGATCAGATCGTAAATGACGCCCTCTCGGAGAGCGCCCGGCGAGGTGCGCATCTCCTCTATTTGTAAGCCATCGAAGATGCCAAGAGTGATGGCTAATCCTGCGGTGACAACGCCTTTTCGCGTATCGTTGAGGCCGTCTAGACTGATCTCTTCAACATGCTTGAAAGCAAGCAGTACCCGCTTCAGCTTTTCTAGGGAATCCCGATCAATCCCGCTATCTCGCCAACCAGCCGTTGATATCAGTGTCTCTATGGCGCGAAGAGTGCCGGAGGATCCGACCGCCTCTTGCCACTCTTTGCTGTGGTAGCCGCGTCGAATATGCGACACCTCAATGCGTGCCCTTTGGTAGGCGGCCTCAAAACCTTCACGATGAATAAAGCCATCTGGCAAATATCGTCGGCCATAGGATACACATCCCATCTGGAGACTCTCGAGTCTTTTTGGCTCAAAGCGCTCACCTAAAATAAATTCTGTACTGCCTCCGCCAATATCCAAGACCAATCTGACGTTTGCGTCATCGGAGAGGGTGTGTGCCACCCCCAAATAAATCAGCCGAGCCTCCTCGCGTCCATATATAACGTCAATAGGGGCATCCATTATTTGCTCGGCCGGATCTATAAAAGCTTGTCGATTTTTTGCGCGCCGCAGTGCGTTGGTGCCCACAATACGTATTTTCTCGGGCGAAGTGCTGTCTATGAGTTGCTTAAAACGTTCGAGACAAGTCAGGCCTCGGGTAATCGCAGAGGGAGTGAGCATGCCCGCGTCATCGGTTTCGCCTAGTTGAACTTTCTCCGCTAGAGCGTGAACGGGTCTCAGCTCGCCAAATTGGGACTTAGCGATCATCAGATGGAATGAGTTACTTCCCAGATCAATCGCCGCTAAGGTCTCGTCTGTTTTTTGGCTGTTATCAGTCATTAATGTGGGTTGTGACGTTTCCATAGGTGAGGGCAACGTGGGTTGAAATGTGGTCCTGCAAGTGGGAGGTCATTTTTCGTAGCATCGTTTAGCTCTCCCCGTCATTCGCGTCATCAGTTCGTAGCCAATGGTGCCACTGGCTGCTGCCACCTCGTCTACACCTGGGTTGTGTCCCCAGAGGATTGCTCGCGTCCCGATTTCCACGTCATCACAGTCTGTTACGTCAACGGTTAACATGTCCATCGATACTCGCCCGACAAGAGGGGCGAGGGAGCCGTTAATTTCTATCGGCGTGCCGTTCTGTGCGGCCCAGGGATAGCCGTCTCCGTAGCCCACAGGCAGGGTAGCAATCAGGCTGCCTCGCCTAGCGATCCAATGACCGCCGTACCCGACAGCCTCGCCGGCAGCTATCCGCCGGACCGCCAATACCGCAGTTTCAAAACGCATGGCCGGCTTGAGTTCTGAGTTGCTGGATAAATCTTTCACCAGGCCGCCATACATTGCATAGCCGACTCTTGCCCAGTCGTTTTTGGTGGCAAGGCCCAGACGGCTTGCTGCCGAGTTACATAGGCTTACGTCGCTTGGCCAATCAGAGACAATTTGTCGCCACAGATTGAGTTGTTGTGTGGTAATTGAGCTGTCAGGGAACTCGGCGGATGCCAAATGCGACATCAAGGTTAAACGACGACAGCCCGCCCCTTCTAACGACTGCTGAACGCTGTGAAGTTGCTCAGGGGCGAACCCAAGACGATGCATTCCAGTATCGATTTTGATCCAAATATGGGAAAGCGGACGCTGATGAGCTCTGCACCATTCAATTTGGCGGAGATCGTGTACGGCGGGCCACAAGTCCTGTTTTGCAGCAATGGCCACGTCATTTTCCGAGTGTGGGCCCTCCAGTATTAGGATCGGTTTGCTGATTCCTGCGGTGCGTAGCTCAACAGCTTCTTCGGTGAATGCGACGGCGTAAGCGTCAACCATTTTCTCAATATGTCGAGCGACAGCGACTGCGCCGTGCCCGTATGCATCTGCCTTGACGACTGCCATAAAGCGGCTCTCCTCGAGGGAGCGCTTAAGCGCGGAGATGTTATCGCCAATGGCCGCGAGATCAATGAAAACAGAGGTGGATCTGGTCATCATTTTATGTCGAATCGATGAAGGTGAAAAAGCCGCTGTGCCGCAGACCAATAGCTCCCGGGTCTGCCATCTGCCACTGGTTTACCATCGATGGCAATTACGGGTGCCAGCTCTTTGGTCGATGAGCTCAACCAGACCTCCTCAGCCGACATGACTGCTTCGCGACTGACGGGTCCCACCCGCACCTGCCAATCCGTATATTTTTCGAGTAGTTCGAGACAGAGGCGGCGGGTCACGCCGGGTAGCTTTTGATGATCCAGCTCGGGGGTGAGAACTTGGCCGTCTTTTACGATAAAAACATTGCATGCCGCAGCCTCGGTGAGTAAGTCTTGCTCATTAAACAACAAAACTTCCTCTGCTCCTTCGTTTACCGCCTCCATCATGTGAAGCACGTTGCCCAGCAGGGCGGTGGACTTGATATGACATCGGGCCCATCTCGTGTCCGCGCGGGTCACCGTGGTAAAACAGGTCGCATTATCTGCTGCGCCATTCGATGGAGGGTCGATGGGAAAGGTGTAAGCAAACACGGTTGGCGAAGCGCGCTCGGGGAAGGCGTGTTGCCGCTTCTCGACCACGCCACGAGTGATCTGCAGATAGATGCCCACATTGCCGTTACCATTTCGAATGATCAGTTCCTTTAGGATAGCTTCCAGATCCGAATCTGATGGCGCGATGGGGAGTTGGATTTCGTGAAGCGAGTGCCTGAGGCGATCCATGTGGTACTGCAGTGCCACTGTTTTCCCGACGTAACAAGGTATTACCTCATAAACGCCGTCTCCAAAGAGGAACCCCCGATCCATAGGCGATATTTTTGCCTCATGAAGCGGTAAAAACTCGCCGTTCAGATATGCCATGGTCATAGTGTGCACTCTTGATAAAGCAAAGTGATGATGTGGTCGATGAGTACGTTACCAGCGCCCTCAGCAAACCCATCTTCAGTAGCGGTAGGCTTACCGGTAACGCCATCCACTGCGCCAGACTTCACCAAAAAAGCGAGGTCATTACGAATATCGGCGCCTAAGTCGGGTATGGCCCCGCTTTGAGCGTAAGCCAGTGCGCAAATTGCATAGGCCGCCCAATTAGAAACGTCAGCCACTAACAATTCGTCGCAGATGCTCATGGCGGGATGTATGTCCAGACCCTTCAGCGCCTCTATGGCTTTACCCATACCGAGTTCATTGCCACCATCACCAATCGCGATGGTCGGGCAAGCTGCAAGCTCAAAGTAGGGCTCAGCGGGCGCGCACTCAGACGTAATATCAGTACCGGACATGTTGTAATACTTTCCATCCATAGCGGCGCCCGGCCTTTCAATGCTCATTAATAAAGCAGGAGGTGCGCTTTGGTAAAGATCCTGAACAGACTGGCGGATGTGTTCTGTTGTGCCTGTGGCCAACTCCTTGGTGCGGTAGGTCGGACTGAGACAGTGGGTAACAGCAGGATCCGATAAGATTGTGGGTCTCAGGTGGTTTCGCTCACAAAGCCGGTACAGCGCCATTGCGCCCGCGGGCCCATCCGTCTCAAACGAGCCAGCCACCGGAAATCCAGTCACGATATAGGCCGTCCCCCGTTTCGTTCTCAGTAGCTCAGCGGCCCTTCCAAGATAGCCTGGATTTAATGCTTGCCGGATGCGGCTCATGCCTCTGTGATCATTTTGTATGAGCAGCATTTCAACGGCTTCAATGGTTTCCTTGGCCATATGGTGCGTCACGATAATTTGGTCTCGAGGTAATGATGCTCGAGCCAAGCAACTCGATCCGCCTCTTGGGGCGTAATGGCGACAAATCGCACACGTTGACCGGGGCGAGATTGAACCAAGCGATGGCAGTCACCGCTGATAACGGCCCCTGCTTTGGGGTAGCCGCCGACCGTTTGGCGATCATTGAGTAAAACAATTGGATCGCCATCTGGTGGTATTTGTATGGCACCGTAACAGGTGGCTTCAGAGAGTAACGCCTGTATGCCCGTGTCGACAGGATCCCCACTAAGCGCGATACCCATTCGGTTTGCTCGGGGGGTGACAGAGAAAACCTGTGAAATCAGCTTCTGTCGCGTTGTCTCAGAGAACTGATCGAATTGGAATCCGGGGATAAACCTGAGAGACAGTGTGTCGCGATGACGGTTGCTTGGCATTATTGAATCTAATGGCTTGTAATCTTTGCTCTCTGGCCCCAAAGGCAAGATATCTCCGTCACGCAGGTATCTTCCTTCGAGGCCCCCAATGCGCTCTCGGGGAGAAGTACTTCGGCTCCCCAAACAGGTTGGTATGGCAATTCCCCCAGCAACGTGGAGGTAGTTATAGACGCCGTGTCCGCTTGTCTGGATGTTGACCATTTGGTTTGCTTCAGTGTGTTCCAACGAGCCGCTGTGGTGGGCTGCGTCGCCAATCGTAATGAGTGCGGGCGCACCGGTCACAACAAAATGACAAGGATGCGATGTTTTAAAAGCCAAATCTCCATAGGCAAACTCTAATGCGGCTTCATTATTGCGATGCCCAAGGTGACGTTGTCCCATCAGCATGGCAAATTTGTCCATGGCGCCACTCGGTGGGATGCCGATCTGCTGATGCCCCGATCGACCTGTGTCCTGAATGGTAGTAGCGATGCCAGAACGAATGAGGGCGAGCGTTCTCATTGTTTGGCCTGAGTATCTTGCACCGCTCGGAAGTCAGCCATTGAAATCGGCTCAAACTTGACGGTGTCGCCGACGCAGAGCAACGCAGCTGGGTCTGAATTCAAGTCAAATAGACGTGTCGGGCAAGTGCCAATGACCCGCCAACCCCCGGGTGATGAGCATGGATAGACCGCTGTCTGCTGATCGGCTATGGCCACAGAGCCCGGCGGGACGTTTGCTCTGGGTGTAACTAAGCGGGGTGTTGCCAGGCGCTCATCTACCGTGCCGAGATAGCAGAACCCCGGCGCAAAGCCCGTTGCGTAAGCGAAGTAATCCTTCCTGCTGTGCAGCTCGATAATATCGTCGATACCCATATTTTGTTTTTCAGCGAGCCACTCAAGATCCTGAGCAACGCTGGGGTGATACAACACCGGGAGCGTAACAGTCTTTCGCTCAGTGTCCGCCCTGCCTGGTGAATCGCACGCAGCCTGAGCCTGGTCCTCTAGCCAGCGCTGCGCGCGTTCTCGGTCAAGAGTCAGCGGATTGAAGAACAAGGTCAATGTGGTGTAACCCACGATACTATCAATCAGAGCGTCCGAGAATTGCCGTCTGGCGGCGCTTTGCAGCGCCAGTAAGCTATAGGTGAGCGACGGCTTGGGTGATTGCGAAAACGCAAGGCGCAATCCCAGGTCTCCCGCGGGGCCCACGTCAAATTTCATTCACTTTTTGTCCAATGCGCTGCGAATGGCTCTGATCATCTTGACGGCGCCAGGGGTATCGCCATGAACGCAAAGCGTGTCGGCACTGACAGGAATACGCTTCCCCTTAGGTGTGCGAAGATTATTCTGAGCAATAGCCAGGGACTGCTCGGTTGCCTCTTCCAGTGTCAGCAAAGCACCCGGCTTGTCGCGGGGAATGAGGAGGCCGCGGCTTGTATAGCCGCGATCGGCAAAGGCCTCATACTGCAGTGTCAATCCGTGTTGGACTGCTAATTCAACTGTTTTTCTATCACGGGGAGTGGCCAGCACCACGAGTGATAAGTCAGCGTGCCAGCCCGCAACTGCCCTCATCACGTCACTGAGAACCAAGGAGTCTGACTGCATCGCATGATAAAGAGCTCCATGGGGCTTTACGAAGCTCACCCGAGTCCCATGAGTTCTAGCTATGCCATCTAGTGCACCGATTTGGTAATGAATCAAATCAATTAACTCCGGGCCTCGAATGTCCATCGCTCTTCGGCCAAAGCCCTGAAGGTCCGGGTAGGACACATGGGCTCCCACCTCTGTCCCGTGGCGGCGGGCGAGTGTTACACAGTGCCGCATAGTCCCCGGGTCACCGGCATGTCCGCCGCAGGCAATATTAGCGGCGTCAATCAACGGCATGATTGCCGCATCATCGCCGATAGTCCAAGCGCCGTAGCTTTCCCCCATATCGCAGTTGAGGATTAGTCGTTGTGTCATCAAAAAATCGCCAGCTCAGTATTCTTTAAATCAGTTACGAGCATGTGCCCGGGTTCGTGTGTCACCGCAAGTGGGAGTTTTGCCGCCTGCAGGGCGACTTGTGGGGTAACGCCACAAGCCCAAAACAGTGGTATTTCCGAGGGCGCCACAGCAACTGCAGTTCCAAAGTCTGGTTTGTTCAGGTCGGCTATACCAATTTGTGCGGGATCGCCCAGGTGGATGGGCGCGCCGTGCACCGACGGAAAGCGAGAGCAAATCTGAATGGCTCGGATGGCATTAGAGGCGGACATCGGCCGCATACTTACGACCATGTTTCCAGAGAAAGGCCCTGAGCTCGCACACGGCATGTTGGTTACGTACATCGGGACGTTAACCCCTTCAGTAATATTACGTATCTCAACACCTGCGTCCATCAACGCTTCCTCAAAAGAAAAAGAGCAACCTAATGCAAATGCGGTCCAATCGGTCTGCCAGAGTTGACGGATATCGGTAATTTGCTCTGCCAAAACGCCATCTCGCCACACTCGGTATTTTGGCAGATCGATACGAATGTCGATATCGTTGCCCACCTCAGGCAAGGCTGGGTCGCCGGGGGATGGGCTCATGGCCAATAGCGGACAGGGGCGGGGGTTACGTTGGCAGAAAGTCTGAAAGTCGGAGGCCCCGTCCGAGGGGAGTATTACGATATTGGCTTGCACATATCCGGGCGCCAGTCCCGACGTTTGGGAGCTGAAGCTACCGTCTCTGCATTGTGCCCTGACACTTCGCCCTGTTTCAGCGAGCTCACCCGCTACCATCTCATTCTCGAAAATGTATAGTGTTTGCGTATCATAATATTAAAAGAGGCCTGTCATGCCGCATTTTTCCGCCTACGCAAGTGAGACCCCGGATCGGCCAGCCTACATTATGGCTAATTCTGGTGAGACGGTGACGTATCGCGTGCTCGATCAGCGTTCAAATCAAATAGCACATCTTCTGCGGAATTCAGGCATTCATCGCGGCGATCATATTGCAATGATGATGAAAAATTGCGCTGAGTTTTTACAGGTTGCCCAGGCAGCGATCCGAGCGGGGGTCATCTTTACGCCCATCAGCACGCACCTCAAGCAGGATGAGACGGCTTATATCATTACCAATTGCAAGGCAAAGTTATTCATTGCGTCGGCGAGCTTGGCTTCAGTGGCTATCGAGGCGGCAGCAGCTTCTGAGGGGCTTGGTATCTGTCTGTCGGTTGGCGGAGAGATTGCCGGTTTTGAGTCCCTTGAGCAGCATATTGAGGGCCTGCCTGACAGCCCGATCGCAGACGAATGCCTCGGTGCCCCCATGCTCTATTCATCAGGTACAACGGGTAAGCCAAAGGGCGTGTATTGGAAGCCCCATGCCGAGAGTATTCATGCGGATCATCCGATGTCCGGAAGTGTTGGTGCGTTTTTTGGATTTGGGTTAGACACGATTTATCTGTCTCCCGCGCCGCTCTATCACGCCGCGCCTCTGCACTATAACTTGATGGTACTGGGTCTAGGGGGAACCTCCGTCATCATGGAGCAATTTGATCCTGCGCAGTCCCTGGCGCTGATCGATCAATACAAAGTGACGCATAGCCAGTGGGTGCCCATTATGTTTGTTCGTATGCTGAAGCTCCCCGAAAGGGACCGTCATCGATATGATCTCAGCTCCATGAAGTGCGCAATTCACGCGGCAGCGCCCTGCCCAATCGATGTCAAAGAGGCCATGATTGATTGGTGGGGTCCTGTGATCGTCGAGTATTACTCCGGCAGTGAGGGTAATGGTTTCACCATTATCGATTCGGCAAACTGGCTGACTCATAGGGGGTCCGTGGGGCAGGCCATCATTGGCGAACCGCGAATCCTTGGTGAGAATGGTGAGGTTTTGGCCACAGGTGAGATTGGTGATGTTTATTTCGCAAATAGCCGGCCATTTGAGTATTTTGAGGAACCCGAGAAGACGCGAGAAGCCTTTAATGAGCAGGGCTGGAGTACCATGGGAGATGTAGGCTACCTCGATGAAGAGGGCTTTTTGTACCTAACCGACCGCAAAAACTTCACCATCATATCGGGTGGCGTCAATGTTTACCCCGCAGAAATAGAAGGCCTGTTAATTACGCATGACAAGGTTGCCGACGTGGCAGTTTTCGGTGTGCCTCACCCGGAGTTTGGAGAAGAGGTGGTTGCGGTGGTGCAACCTATGGAGTGGAGCGAGGCAACAGGGGAAACCGCTGAGGAGCTGACTCAGTGGATGCGGGAGCGGCTATCAGGCGTGAAAGTGCCGAGAAAAATCGATTTTCTGGAACAATTGCCTCGAATGGACAATGGCAAACTGTATAAACGGCATTTACAAGACGCGTATCGAGCAGCAACATGAATTAACAGCATGTCAAGCTGGTTCAAGCCGCGATGAGGCTCTATGCTTGGTGTCGAGTATTCGTTAGCGGACTTCAATGGCGAGGTGGCGGTAGTTGACGGCTAAATCGGAGTTACGGCAGCACGAGCGAGACATGGATCTCGCGGAATCTTACGAAGAGTGGCTTTCGGCCGCGCAGGCACATGATGCGGTGAGTGACATGGCCACGTGGCGGAAAGAAGAGCCCTCTGATCTTTATGATCATGCACAAATACGATATCGGCTGGACCGATTGCGCAAATACCGGAAGCAAAAGGATTGGTCCGGCTTGCTCTATGCGCTCAATGAAGGCATTCACGGCAACATGGGCGGCATGGGGAAAAGCGTCCTTTATCGACAGGCAAAGTCCGGCACCAAAACCCTGATCGAACAGTATATTCAGGAAATTGACGATGCGCTCCGGTTGCTGGCGGAACTCCCTGATGAGGTCATCCCGATTCAGCAAAAACTGGATTTTTTCTACCGCAGTAATGTTTGTTACGGGCGTTCAGCGCTAATGTTGAGTGGTGGGGGCGTGTTGGGATTTTTGCATCTCGGGGTCGTCACAGAGTTGCTCAGGCACGATTTGCTGCCTCGAGTCATATCAGGTTCGAGTGCGGGGTCCATTGTCGCCGCAGCGCTGGGCTGCTACAACGATGAGGAGTTGCAGCGTCTCGATTTCATCGCCTTGCTTGAATCCGCCGGAAACGACACGTCTGGGCTGATCCGAGGGTGGTTAACCGGCGCTGGAGTTCGCTTTACTGCCGAAAACACTGAGCAGCTTATAACGGCCACTATTCCTGACCTTACCTTTGCAGAAGCCTATGCTAAGACGGGTAGACAGGTCAGCATTACTGTTGCCCCCAATGAGCCCCATCAGCGCTCTCGTCTACTGAATGCAGTATCGTCGCCCAATGTCTACTTGCGCTCTGCGGTTATGGCCTCGTGTGCTATTCCGGGCGTTTTTCCCCCTGTAATGCTTAAGGCAAAAAACGAGAAAGGAGAGCCGCAGCCTTATCTTCCTGCGCGGCGTTGGGTGGATGGCTCGGTGGCCGACGACCTCCCAGCAAAAAGGCTTTCACGACTATTTTCGACTAACCATTACATCGTCAGCATGGTCAATCCCATCGCTCGCGCCTTTTTGCCCCGAGATGAGCGCGCGCGTCCTGTGCGTCGTGCGGCGTCATCACTGGGGATCGGTATTGGCCGAGAAATGCTTAATTTTTACCGAGGGATCGGCAAGAGGTATGGCGATAACTGGCCTAAATTCAACATGATGCTGCATAGTGTTCATGCCTTGCTGGATCAAGAGTATTCTGGAGATATCAATATTGTTCCCAAGTTTCGGTTCCAGAATCCTCTCAAGCTCATTAGTCAGCCCAGTTCTGAGGAGTTGCGCTCTCTGGTTCTGGAAGGTCAGCGTGCCGTCTTCAGTCGCGTAGAGTCTGTGCGACGGTGCACCCAAATTTCCAGAACACTAGAAGAGATTTTGCATCGCTTTGAGTACGGCGATCTCAGACCCGCTCCCGGAACCTATCGACGACCCAAAAGCTCCCGGAGACGGCCACCTCCGACCTCGGCTCAAATGAAGTCGCTGCGAGCAGGCTCAGAGAGAAGGCCGACCAGCACTCGAGTCAAATCCGTCTCGAAAGGGCAGCGTAAGACGTCCGGAGTTCGCGCTCGCGCAAAAAGCACCGCCGCCTGATTTGCTGAAGAGGACATCAGGGAATGCAAGCGGCCCCTAATGCAGCTAGCGGGCCGACCATAATGGCGCGGCTATCAGCCTCTGCGCTTGAGGCCGTACCGATTTGCGCGCGCTTTTTAATGCCTTGCAGAATGGCCGCAATTCTAAAAAAGCAAAACGCCATGTAGAAAGGCCAATTATCGATGCCATCACGGCCTGTTCGATGGCAGTAGGCGGCGATGTAGTCTTCATCTGAAGGCAATCCCAGCGACGACCGGTCTAGGCCTTCCAGACCGGAAATACCTCCCTCTCGGGGGAATCGCCAGGCCATCAGTTGGTAGGCGAGGTCTGCTAGGGGGTCACCAAGCGTGGACAGCTCCCAGTCTAGAATGCCAATGATCCGGGGCTCGCGGGGATGAAAGATCATATTGTCGAGTCGATAGTCACCGTGGACCAATGCGACCGTCTCATCACCCTCAGGTATATGATTCGGGAGCCAATCGATAAGCGCTTCCATTTCCGCGACGGCCTCGGTCTCTGACGCCCGGTACTGTTTGGTCCAGCGACCAATCTGACGCGCATAGTAGTTACCAGGTTTGCCGTAGTCAGTGAGGCCGACTGTATCCACATTCACTCGGTGGAGTGCCGCCAGCACGCGGTTCATTTCGTCATAAATGGCGGTTCGCTCTTCATTATTCACTTCGGGTACCGCTGGGTCCCAAAAAATGCGGCCTTCCAGATGTTCCATAAGGTAGAACATCGAGCCAATGACGCTATCGTCCGTGCACAGTGCAATGGCGTTCGGGACTGGTACGTCCGTATCGCGCAGCGCATCGAGCACCCTGAATTCGCGGTCAACTGCGTGAGCGGAAGCCAGCAGTTCGCCAGGCGGTTTGCGCCGCAGGACATAGTGGGTATCGCCCGCTGAGAGTTTGAAAGTGGGATTGGACTGACCGCCGGCAAACTTCTCCACGCTTAGCGCGGCATCTAAACTCGGAATTTGCTCTCGGAGCCAGGGCTCCAAACGAGCCAAGTCAAGGTCTTGTGCGCTCATTTTAATCCTCGTGCTGCAGTTAGGCCGTCATTCGCGAGAGCTTCGGCAGGTGACTTGTCAGGGATTTGGTTTTGAGCCAGATAGGTTGGAATACCTGCACTGCTATTGGCATTATACCTGCCAATACCCACGTCCCGGCAACTGGTTGTTGTAACGACGTTAGGGTATCTTGCGCAGGCTTTTGGGTTCAATCTCAGAGAGGAGCCCAACTATAAAAAATCTAAGAGGCAAACCGAATATGGGTGGTGACCAGATCATGGATTATTACCGTCAGGCTGTGGACATGGTGACGGCGCCGGGCGCATTTCTCGAAGTGACAAATATCAAACGCGACGGGTATGAGTTGAAGGTCTATAAGAACGCACCGGGGAGTCTGCGAGACTTCTGGTTGCTGGGCCAAAGTTATGGCGATCAGGAATACATCGTTTATGGCGACGAGCGATGGACATATGCTGAAGCCGGGCGAATCGTAGCGAATTTTTCTGCTTGGCTGACCGCTCAGGGAGTGGGTTCCGGCGATCGTGTTGCCGTCGCGATGCGGAATTACCCGGAATGGATCTTTGCCTATTGGGGCATCATCGCTGTGGGCGGTGTCGCTGTCGGCATGAACGCCTGGTGGGTGGCCGACGAGATGGCTTACGCTCTGACAGACTCTGAGCCAAAATGGCTCATTGCTGATGATCGCCGATTGGCTACCTTTGCCGAGATCCTGAGTGATTTCCCTGGTATCGGCATTGTGGCAGTGCGCGATTCTGATTCAGCGGTGCCCGCCGTTCAGTGGGCCGATGCAGTTAAAGAGGAAGGCGAGCTCGCTAGCACCGCAATCGACCCTGATGACGACGCCTGTATTTTTTACACCTCAGGTACGACTGGGCGTCCAAAGGGGGCTCAGTTGACGCATCGTGGTTGCGTACATAATGTGATGAATGTGGCAGCGATGGGGCAGATCTTCGCCACCACGCAAGTAATGAATCGTGGCGAAGCGCCCGATGCGCCCGTATCTGTGCCAGCGCCGACGTCTTTGGTTGCAACCCCGCTTTTTCATGTAACCGCAAACAATTGTGTAATGCAGGGTGGCACCGTGGGCGGCGGAAAACTTGTCCTGATGTACAAGTGGGACACGCTAGAGGCCTTGAAATTGATTGAGCAAGAAAAGGTCAATACCCTCAGCGCCGTTCCCATGATGGCGCGGGAGCTGCTGGCACATCCGGATTTTCAGGATTTCGACACCTCTAGTCTTAATTCTCTGGGTGGAGGGGGTGCAGCTATGCATCCGGACTTGCCAGCTAAGGTGGTCGAGACAACCAAGCGAGCAAAGCCATCACAAGGTTATGGCATGACAGAGGTGTGTGGCATCAGCACTTACACCACAGGAGACTTGTTCGTGGCGCGACCTCAAAGCTGTGGACCACTGGTTCCAACCCTCGAAGGAAAGGTGGTCAATGCGGAGGGTGCGGCACTTCCCGTGGGAGAGGCGGGTGAGCTTTTGGTTAAGGGCGCACCGGTTATCAAGGGCTATTTGAATCGACCGGAGGCAACAGCCGAAACCATTGTCGACGGGTGGTTGCATACGGGCGATATTGGATACTTCGATGAAGACGGCTTCTTGTACTTGGTTGATCGTGCGAAAGACATGATTTTGCGAGGTGGTGAAAACATTTATTGTGCCGAGGTTGAAAGTGCGCTCTACACTCATCCGGCGGTGTTGGAAACGGTTGCGTTTGCTGTGCCTGATGACCGGCTGGGTGAAGAGGTGGGTGTTGCCGTGCATCTGAAACCCGATGCGATGCTTGACGCCCCGGGGCTTCGTGAGCACATGGGGTCACGGTTAGCAGGCTTCAAGGTGCCCAAGTACATCTGGTTTCTTTCTGAGCCTCTTCCGCGCAACGCGAATGGCAAGTTTCTTAAACGCGAGTTACGCGAGGTCTTGGATCCCGCTTCGGCAGATTAGTATCCGAGCCGGTTCGTTTTGTGTCGATAATCGTATCCGCGAAGTCTGTTGATGGCGCTGGCGCATCAGGTTGAAAAGGCAGAGCGGTCGAGACAATGCTGAACAGATTTTAAGCGTTCCTATTTAATGGCGGACTCACCGGGCAGGGCGTGGCGGGTGATTGATATGGGCAGCGTCAACCGCAGTCCACGGATTTGTGAGAGATAAAGAGAGGAGGGTGGCATGCTCACCAGACAATTTACTGACGAGCAGACGATGTTCCGCGAAGCCTACCGGCGATTTTTAGCCGAAGAGGTTGTCCCTGATATGGAAAGATTCCGCGAGCAAGGCGTGGTCGATCGAGACGTCTTTAAAAAAGCGGGTAACAAGGGATTCCTTATGGTGTGGCCGGAGGAGCGCTTCGGCGGCATGGATGATTATGATATTCGCTGGGAGCAGGTCATTATTGAAGAATTGGCGTACGCCCGTTGCAGTGACTGGTTTGGTTCGCTGCACAGCCGCATCGTGGCACCATACATCACCCGCTTCGGTACTGAGGCGCAGATTGAGCGCTATATCCCTGGCGCCGTGTCGGGAGACATTATTCTCGCGGTTGCGATGACCGAGCCAGACGCGGGAAGTAACTTGGCCGGGATGCGGACTCACGCGGTTGAGCACGACGACCACTGGCAACTGAGCGGCCAAAAAACCTATATTTCGAACGGCATTAACTGTGATTTAGTGGTGGTAGCGGCGAAAACCGATCCGCAAAACAACCCTCATGCCATGACCTTGTTTTTGGTGGAATCCGAGTGGGAAGGATTTGAACGTGGACGGAATCTGAAGAAGCTTGGTTTGAAAGCGCAGGATACCGCCGAACTGTTTTTCAATGACGTCAAAGTTCCCAAGCAAAATGTATTGGGGGAGGCCCATAAGGGGTTTTATTACCTGATGGAGGGTCTGGCTGAAGAGCGCCTATTGGGTGCCATGGGCTACCTCGCTGCGGCGCAGCTTTCTTGGGACCTCACGGCAAGCTTTGTCCGTGAGCGAGAGGTTTTCGGCAAGCCGCTCGCCACCATGCAAAATACTCAGTTCAAAATGGCAGAATTGCGCGCAGAGCTCGATATTGCGCAATGCTACGTTGATCAAGCAGCGCTGGCATTCAACGCTGGTACTTTATCGGCCGAAGACGCTGCTATCGCAAAATTAAAAACATCAGAACTACAGCAATGCGTAGCTGACGAGGGTTTACAACTGCACGGTGGTGCCGGTTTCATGGATGAGTACCCTATTAGTCGTCAGTCGGCCGACGCAAAAATTGCGACGATTTATGCGGGGAGTTCAGAGATCATGAAGTTGATTATTGGCCGGCATTGTCTTGGCGACCATTACGACGCCTTTAATCAGCGTAATTTTTGAGGGTGGTGAAATGGGATCTCTGAGAGGTTACACCGTAATAGAGCTTGCGGGCATCGGTCCTGCACCGATGGGAGGTATGATTCTCGCTGATATGGGGGCGGATTTAATTCGCATTGAGCGCCCGGGAGCGGCAGACCCAAAAATGACTGAGCCCGTCAGCGGGCGAAATAAGAAATCCGTGGTGCTCGATCTCAAGCAGCCCGGAGGTTTCGCTGCATTAATGAAGCTGATTGAGCACGCAGATGCGCTTATTGATCCTTACCGGCCGGGGGTCTGCGAAAAACTGGGTTTTGGGCCTGACGAGTGCCTGCGCAGGAATCCACGATTGGTATTTGCTCGAATGACCGGCTGGGGGCAAACCGGGCCTCTTGCGCAAGCTGCTGGCCATGACCTCAACTACATTGCAATCACGGGTGCGCTGCACGCGATAGGGCGTCGAGGTGAGCGTCCTGTGGTGCCTCTAAACCTTGTGGGCGACTTTGGTGGCGGGGGGATGCTGCTGGTAACCGGTATTCTCGCCGCGCTCCTCGAAGCGTCAAAGTCTGGTCAAGGACAGGTGGTGGACGTTGCGATGGTGGACGGCACGGCCCAACTAATGTGGATGATGCAGGGCTTCCAGCAAATTGGTGCTTGGAATGCGGAGGCGCGTGAGGCTAACCTTCTTGACGGCGCCGCGCATTTTTACGATACCTATGAGTGCGCGGATGGTAAGTATGTTGCTGTTGGTGCTATCGAGCCTCAGTTTTATGCAGAGTTACTTTCCCGCGCGGAGATCAGCGACCCCCAGTTTCAGGCGCAGCATGACAGTGCGCAGTGGCCTGAAATGAAGGAAAAACTAGCAGCCGTGCTGAAAACGAAAACACGTGATGAGTGGGATACGGTTATGGCGGGAAGTGATGCCTGCTTTGCACCCGTGTTAACGATGATCGAGGCGCCGCAATATGCGGCTAATAGCGAGCGCTCTGTGTATACGAATGTGGATGGGATGATTCATCCCAGTCCGGCGCCGCGATTTGCCAGGACACCCTCTGACATTCGCCACGGCACGCGGTCACTCGGCACCGATACCGTGTCGGTTTTAGAGGGGGTCGGCCTTTCTGAATCGGAAGTGGCTGATTTGTTGAGCTCGGGTGCAGCAGTGCAGAAAGAGTAGCTTTTTTTGGAGGAAACTATGAGTGATTACGAAACCATACTAATCGAGCGTGAAGGTCGCGTTGCGAGAGTCTCTTTTAACCGACCAGACAAGCTCAATAGCTTCAATGGCACTCAGCGTCGGGAATTCCTGCGTGCCGCGCAGGAGGTCAACGCTGATAACGATATCTGGGTTGTCATCTTAACTGGTGCGGGGCGGGCATTCGGTGCAGGTGCCGATCTCTCGGACACCTCAGAGCCGATGCCAAATGGAGGCGAAGGAGTCGAAGATCAACTTAATGCCGAATACAAGCCAGGTGTGCTGGCCATACATCATGCCCGAAAACCTTGGATCGCCGCCATTAACGGGCCCTGTGCGGGTATTTCTTATTCTTTTGCGATGGCTTGTGATCTGGTTGTGATGGCGGAGAGCAGTTTCCTTTATCAACCTTTCTTAGGTATCGGCTTGGTTCCTGACGGAGGTGCTACTTGGCTGCTGCCTAATTTGGTCGGGGCCAAGCGTGCTTATGAATTGATGGCGTTTGGCGAGAAGCTGACAGCTGAGAAGGCCGTTGACTGGGGATTGGCGAATCGGATTCTGCCCGATGAGGATTTTACGGCGCATGCGATGGCGTATGGACAAGAGTTAGCAAACCGTTCGCCATTAGCGTTGCGTTACACAAAGGAGGCAATGGCTTTTTCGGCATCGCATAATCTCTCTGATACGATCTCCAAAGAAGCGGCATTACAGGCTTTCTGTATTGACAGCGAGGACTCGAGAGAAGCTATCAAGGCGTTTTTTCAGAAGCGTCAGCCAAATTGGCAGGGTAAGTAGAGGGCTTCTCTGTGCTGTCTGCCCGCAGCAATTTCCGAGCCTAAGCGACACGTCGGTGGAGGGATAACCATGCTCAGGGATCACGAAAGGTATAGCAGTCTTGGCTCAACCCGCAGTGTTGGCGTTTGGGTGGGGCGATATAGTGCAGTAGCGTTCTTGGCTTTTGTGTGGACTGTATTTATTCCCGTTGCGGTTAGCAGCGCAGAGGACATAAAGGCCGATCAGAAACGGCTTTTATGGGGTGATACGCACCTGCACACCACATATTCTTCCGACGCCTTCATCAACGGCAATCTTACCGCGACGCCGGATACCGCTTATCGTTATGCAAAAGGGATTCCGGTGGAGCATCCCGGGCACAAGGCGCGAGTGCAGATTGGCACGCCTCTCGACTTTTTGGTGGTATCCGACCACGCCGAGTATCTTGGTGTAATTCGAAGTCTCTATCTCAACCCCATGGTGACAGAGGGTCTGGGTTGGCGTGATATCTTTTGGACACGCTTTGTGCAGTATTTGCTTCGCGATGCGATTGATGACCAATCAGGCCGGAAACTCTTTACCTCTATTCTGCCCAAGCCATCGCCTGACGCGGTGACGGCAATGGCCGGGTGGGAGGATGACCGAACTGCAGGTCTTATTCCTAGACAACCGACGGTTGAGATCGATACGTGGAGGACGATCACTGATGCGGCTGACCGACACAACCAGCCCGGCGCCTTTACTGCGCTGATTGGCTGGGAGTACTCGCTTATTCCGGGTGGCGCTAACCTGCACCGTATCGTGATGTCTGATATTGGCGCGGCAGAGGCGCAAACCTTTGCGCCCTTTGGTTTTGATGACAGCTCATTTCCCAGTGATTTGTGGGCGTGGTTGGAGCGCACTAGTGCGTCTACGGGGGGCAATTTTATTGCGATTCCTCACAACTCAAATATATCCAAGGGCTCCATGTTCGATATCCGCGATATACGTGGTAACGAGATTGACAAAGACTATGCGCAAATTCGCCGGTACTGGGAGCCAGTTGTTGAGATTACGCAAATAAAAGGAGATTCAGAGACGCATCCGGTTCTCTCGCCGGAAGATTCTTTCAGTGATTTCGAGACCTACCCCTACTATATCCAGCGAGAGTGGACAGACTATGTGCCAAAAGAAGGAGACTACATTCGCAGTGCTTTGCGGACCGGTCTCAGCATACAGTCTTCGGTAGGGGTGAACCCTTTCCAATTCGGAGTGATTGGCTCGACGGACGCACATACGGCATTACCCTCGGCGGAAGAGGATAATTTTCACGGTAAGATGGCGACAGACTCTGTGCCTTCACGCAAATCGGGAGGATGGTCAGACGAGGCGCGTGGCACATTTGGTTGGGGCATGAGTGCCTCGGGGTTGGCGGCCGTTTGGGCGACTGAAAATACCCGTGAGGCAATTCTCGCAGCGATGCGGCGACGTGAGGTATACGCTACCACCGGCCCGAGAATCGCTGTGCGCGTATTCGGTGGATGGAACTTGGCAGAGGAGGTGATGGCTGAAGCCACTTACCCGACCAGCCTTACACCGCAAGCCGTACCCATGGGAGGTGAGATTGTGGGCGCGGCTGAAGGAGATCAATTTAGTTTATTGATCGAGGCGCAAGCTGACCCTAAAGGCGCGTATCTTGATCGGGTACAGGTCATTAAGGGTTCAATCGATGCCTCTGGAATGACACGAGAGCAGGTATACGACGTGGCATGGGCTGGAGAGGATCGAGTGGCCGAGGATGGTTCCTTAACGCCCGTGGGCTCAAGCGTTGATGTGCAAACCGGCTTAACGGCAAATTCGATTGGGGCGTCGAGTTTGACCGTGGCATGGAAGGACCCCGACTTTGACCCACAGCGAGCGGCGTTTTATTACGTGCGGGTCTTGCAAATACCCACCGCGCGCCACTCGTTACTCGACAGGCTGGCGCTGGCGGATTCCGAGATAGATACGAGGCGCCCCGACACAATTCAGGAGCGTGCTTATACCTCTGCCATTTGGTATCGGCCCTGAAAGTTTGGCTCACACTGCGACGCAAACACGTAAGCCCTCTAGTACAGATGTGGTTTGTTTAAGCGCGGCGATGCATGCTGATTCTTCCGCAGCGAGCGCTTCGAGCTCCTGCTCTGTAATGCCTGGGTTAATGGTTCGCAGGTAGATGAGCCGGCTACTTTCACTTTCATAAAAGCCGTTCGCGCGGTCGACCGCGGTAGCGAGCCGGTGGCTAATAATGTCGCTCGCGCGCTGATCCAAGATGCTGAATAGAGACTCCAAGATAGTCCGTAATTTGCTGAGAGCCGCTGCGCTTGTGGCACTGGGAACAGATTGGAGCGCTTCTTCCAGATAAGCGGCTGATAATTTGTCACCTACTTCCCGGCCGTCTTTGGTCACTAACATTCGTAACGGTGTGTAGTCCAGGAATTGCCCGGCTTCAAGGTAACGGGGCGCTAAGCACTCGACACGAAAAACCGCTTCCAACAGAAACGTGCCCGCAGGCACGCCCTTGCGCGAGAATGTGCCAAAACTGGCCTTGCCAACGTCGCTGCCCAAAAGCACTGACATTGATTCCATAATAATGGGGTGTTCCCAAGTGAGAAATAGCACGTCCTCTCGAGACAGCGCAGTGGCACGATCATATGTTGCCGTTAAGCCTTCCTCATGAAGACCGGGTAATTGCCCGGTAACCAGATTTTCAGTGGGCCTGATGACTGACAGATTCTCCTCCAGATACTCTTGATCGATCCCTAATCGGTCGAAGAGATGTTCGGTGAAATCGTGCAGCGCAGTGGCTGACTCCCGCGTTTCCAGGCTGCGAATAATCTGGTTTCCAATCTCGCTGTTATGGGAGTGTCTTTCAAGTAAGCGATCCCTTCCTTGCTCGGTCTCAATAGCAAGTTGCTCTCGTCGCTCGCGAGTCGCGGCAATGAGCGGCTTCAGGTCTTCGTCGCCCTGCATGACCGAGTCCAGGGTTGATTCGAATTCACTGAAAATTTGATGTCCGAACGAGCAGGTTGATTGGAATGCACCGAGACCGTCTTGTAACCAGAAAAACAAAGCCTCTTGTGCGGTGCCAAGGAGATACGGTACGTGAACGTGTATATCTGCCTTTTGTCCGATTCTGTCTAGTCGACCGATTCTCTGCTCCAAAAGGTCTGGATGGGCAGGTAAGTCGAAGCAGATTAAATGATGAGCGAATTGAAAATTTCGCCCTTCGCTGCCAATCTCTGAGCAGATAAGCGCCTGAGCTCCCCCTAACTCGTCTGCGAAATACGCCGCTGCCCTGTCACGTTCAATGAGGCTGAGTGCCTCATGAAATGCGGCACACCGGACGCCTACCTTGAAATGCAGGTGATGCTCCAAAGCCAGCGCCGTTTCCTTGTGAGCACAAATGACCAGCACCTTTTCCGGTCGCAGCGCTCTGAGTGTCTCCCGCAGCCACTCTACTCTGGGGTCCTCATCGATCCAATCTGCTTCCGAGTATGTGAGCTCTGGGTGAAGAGAGCAGGAACTCCCCGCATACAGGCTGGGCGCTGTCAGCGGGTAGGGATGGAGATGTCTCTGAGGGAATCCTGCCACGGCGCGTCGAGAGTTTCGGTACAGCACCCTTCCGGTCCCATATCGATCCAACATCTGTTGAATTTGTCCTTCAGGATCGTCGGTTGCATTGACTCCGTCGGGGAGTTCTGGGTGTAAGCCAGCCTCGATTTGCTCGATGATCTGGTTCCAGTGCGAGAATTGCGCTTGCTCCTGCATGAATTTATCGAAATCGGGAAATCGAGATGGGTCGATGAGTTGCAGCCTTTCAAAGTGACTTTCTGGGCCTGCTTGCTCGGGAGTGGCTGTCAACAGCAGCAAGCCTCTTGAACGACGCGCTAACTGCGCAACAAACGCACCCAGGTCAGTTTGGGGCTCGCGTAATCCTGCAATGTGATGCGCCTCGTCAACAATCACCATATCCCAGTGCAATCTTGAGACGATTCGCTGGAGCTCGCTATTGCCGGAAAAAAGGGTGAGAGGAGATATGACCAACGGGTTATCGGAAAACTCTTCTTCCTGGTCGCCGTCCTCGAGTCTCGCCTCGTTCAGCAGCGAAAATGACAGGTGGAAGCGCCGTTGCATTTCAACCAACCATTGATGTGTCAACGATTCTGGAGTGAGCACCAGAACCCGAGAAACTCGCTGCCGCAGTAGCTGCTGGCTCAGAATCAATCCTGCCTCAATTGTTTTTCCAAGACCTACTTCATCCGCCAGGAGCACGCGGGGAGCTGACTGTTTCCCAATGCTGGATGCGACATAGAGTTGGTGCGATAGCAGGGATGTGCGAGGCCCCAGTAAGCCTTGCAAGCCGAATCCCTCGCCGGCAGCGCTGTGCTCAAGTGTGATTCGCCGTAAATCAAAATCGCCGGTCTTTCCCAATTGATTGTTCAATAGGCGTTCAACCGGTGTGTTGAGCTCTACATGGGCATCCAGTTCGGCCTCATTTACTGTCTGACGTAGGCCCGCATCATCTTCGGTCTCGTACGTGGCCAGCCCGTTTTGCTGCGCGACAGACAGTACGGTAAAGACCAGACCATCCATCCGCACAAGTCGATCACCGCTCTTAAGCAAAAGCCGTGTCAGAGGCGCGCGGTCGGTAGCGTATACCCGCTCCTCTTCAACCGCTGGAAAATGCAAAGTCACCCGTCGGTCATCAACTTGAGTAACGATACCCAATCCGAGAGAGCCATCGGCGTGACTGACCCAGCGCTGGCCTGGCGAAAAAAGCCTCGTCATTGCTTAAAAAAGAGCTGATAGCTCGTCTTGCGCGTCAAATTCAGGAAGTGCTCGATCTGAAGGCCCTTAAGGTCGGCGAGTTTTTCGGCGATCAGGGGCAGGTAATGGGGCGCGTTAGGTTTTCCGCGAAATGGTACTGGTGTGAGGTAGGGCGCATCAGTTTCTAAAACAATCGACTCGGCGGGGGTGGCACGAACAACAGCACGGACATTCTCGGCATTTTTAAAAGTTGTAATGCCGTTAAAGCCCAACACGAAACCCTCTGCGAGACAAAATTCTGCTAACGCCAGTGAACTAGTGAAGCTATGAATAACCCCTTTTTTAGTCAAATTTCGGCTATGGTTTGACAAGATGGCACGCGTATCGTCATCGGCGTCTCGGGTGTGAATGACCACCGGCAAGTTTTGCTGCGCTGCAATATGCAGTTGTTCATCAAGCGCTCTTGCTTGTGCCGTCCGATTACTATGATCATAGTGATAGTCGAGACCGATCTCGCCGACTGCGACCGTACGCGCCTCATCACAACCCGCAATGACCCTGTCCGCAACATCTTGATTCCAAGCACTCGCTTCGTGCGGATGAATACCTTGAGTACACCATACCTGTTGGTTCTGCGCGGCCAGGTTTCGAACGGTCTCGAGATTGTCGGGAGATACGGCAATCGTAACAATTCGCTCGATGCCGTAGTCTGCCGCTGCGTCTAGCGTAGCCCGGAGCGATTCTGGGTCGAGATAATCTAGGTGGCAGTGTGTTTCCACGATCGGCGTCATAAAACGCGGGATCGTCTTGTTGGAAGTTGAGTTCATTTAGGGAGCTACTGCTGGAAGGCGTGTAGTATCGCATATTTCGGCGATAAGGGCGTAACAGCTGCGCGTTTTATCCCCTGTGAACAGTCCTGAAACGCAACGAGTGCACCGTTTCGATAATTTCATGCCACAGCCATTGATGGACTGGTGAGTGGTCAGTGCGCTTATGAGCAATCAAGGAGTACTGAACGCTGAAAGTGAGGTCGAGTGGTAAGGTCAGAGCCACGATATTGCGAGTTGCGCCTTCGTTTCGAGCAAGATAGGCGGGACAGATAAGTAGGTAGTCTGTCTCCCTCAGTACCTCGAAGGCGGTAAGCAAATGGGAGGTTTCCAAGGTGCCCCTGTCGCTCTCGAAAAGACCGCGCGCCAGTACTTCACCGCCGATCAGCTCCTCTCGATCAGCTATATAAAGTGCAACCTGCGGATATTGGCGCACCAAATCGCTGGTCAGGGTTTGCTCCACGAGGGGATGCTCCTGCCGAACAAATATTGCCAGCGGTGAGGCTGCGAGTGGTGTGACATTGTATTCGGGAGGGTATTCTTCGCGATGTATCTGGATAGCAAAGTCCAGCTCGCCTCTCGCGAGCTGGTCCAACTGCCGCTCGGCTCGAGTGATGGTTCTCAGTCGCAGTCGTGGTGCACTGGACTGCAGTCGAGCGGAGAGCGGTGGCAATAGAGTGAAGCCGACGTACTCCGAGATGGCCAGCGTAATTTCTCCGCGGTAAGCTTCGGGGGAAAAGTCGCCCGCATCAAGAAGGCCATCGATTTGAGTTAATACGCTCTTCAAGTCTGCGATCAGGCTCAGCGCCCTGGGTGTGGGCTGTATGCCTCTTTTACTGCGCACAAAAAGTGGGTCGTCAAAGGTTTCTCTCAATCGTCCTAATGTTTTGGACATGGCAGGCTGGGTGATTGAAAGTCGCTCTGCTGCCCTTGAGACACTACCTTCTTCTAGCAATACATCTAATGAAACCAATAGGTTAAGATCTATTCTTGCGAGTCTGTTTAAGTTCATTTTATACCGCCTATAACAAGCACGACTGAATGTGATGCGGCAAATACATTAGGCGTATAGGCCGAGGTTATGAATAATAGCAGATAGGTTCCCTGCCGGCAGATGGCGCTTATCCCTTCAAGCGCTCGCTCATAGGGGAGCCATTACACTCTTTGCCCGCCTCTCCGAGGCGGGTTTTTTTTGCGGTATATTATGACTTCTGACATGACACGGTGCTGATGTGACCAGATTTCTCTGCGCGCTTGGGTGTTTTAGCAGCGTGGTATTGGCAGACACGCCGCTACCCTTTGGTCTGGATATTCAAACCCACGAATGGTTCGAATCAGACACCGTACTCGTTCAAGCCGCTGCCGTTGATTTGGTTAATCTGAATCAAGCGGTTGACGCATTGAACGCTCAGCAGATGGCATTGGGCCCCTATCATTCTGATCTGGTGGCACCCACCGTTGCTGCTGCGAAGCTGGCAACTGAGACCGGCGCCTTAACGAGAGCAGAGGAGCTCTTTGACAGGGCGCTGCATACGATTCGGGTTAACGATGGCCTATACGGAGATCAGCAGTTACCTATTTTGCGAGGTTTGCTCGATCTATATTTGGCTTCCGGAGACCGAGAGGGATTTGAAAAACGAGCGGAGTATCAGTTCAGGTTGCTGGGTTCCGGTCTACCGCCATTCAATGCAGCTGAGCTCAAAGCGGCAGGGGAGTTTTTTGACGTAACCTTGGACGCGCTGATGGATGGGTCGTGGGAGGGTATGTCGAGAGAGTTGCTGCGTTTTCATGATCGATTTGAAACCTTGACTGACTCGGTGTGTGCGGAGCCGGATGTGCGTGCAGAGTGGTGTCGGTATTTTTCGTTCCGTCTTGCACGCTTTTACTACCTGCTCGAGTACAAGCTAGATGTATTTGTTGATGATCCGCGATTCGAATCCCGCATTGCAGACTCGGATTGGCAATCATTGGAGCGAGATCCTCGAATGGAAGCGTTGCAACGTCGCCTTTTTCAGCAAGGAGAGCGGGTATTTGATCGACTGTTGGAAGTTGAGCCTGGGGATCACGATGCGATATCGGCCTTGGCAGATTGGCATTGGTTTTATAGTAAGCGGACGGCTGCCATTCGGCTCTATCGCGACGCTTGCCAACTGGAGCCGGATCGTTTCAGTCGAGCCGCTCCGTTACCGGAGTATCCAGCACTCAGTCGTTACCGGTCCTTTCATGGCGTTGGCACATTGGTGGATGTGACGTTGGAGATCAATGAGCGAGGTGTGCCGTCAGATATAGCGGTGTCGCCTGTCGGCGACATCTCGTCAATCAGCGTCAAGCGAAAGCTGCGCGATACCCGTTACCGACCTGCGTTTGACCAGTGTGAAACGCCGAGAGACATTAGCCTGATTAATGCCCAATTCGTATTTCTAGATTAGTTAGTCGTTATGTATGACGAGGAGGGCGCCAGTGGCCTTCACTGTTCCGCTTAAACGCCAGTCCAACAGTTGGCCGCCGTGCTTCTCTATCGCCCGCTCAGCCATCTCGTGGAACGTGGGCCTCTCTGGATCGCCAATTACAATGGTGCCAACGCCAGCGGCAATGGCGCGATCAATCATTTTTCCGACAGGTTTTACCAACTCGTCCCAGAAGCAAATGTCGCCACCGACTAGGACATCGATATCCTTCAGATCTTTTTGAGTCACTTTTTCAAATCGACTGACCCAAGATTGTGTTGTGACCCCGTTTAGCGCAGCGACTGCGTTGAGGTAAGGGAAAACTGCGGGGTCGGCGTCCATTGAAAGAGTCTCAGCCCCCCACTGTTTGGCGCACCATATGCCCGTAACGCCCCATCCGCATCCGGCATCCAGAACGCGTCGCGTTCTGGCGGGCGTATTTTTATTGAGATAGTCAATAATCAGACAGCTGGATTTCCACAGCTTGGTTCCATGAATGCTGGGTTCATGTCCCGCTCGTTTTACCGCCCGGATACTGGCATGGCCAGAATAGGGCATGACTACGCCTCTGAAGCGTCGCACCTTGGTTGCAGAGGATTGACTCTGCGGCCCTGTCGATTTTTTTGTGGCTGCGCGTTTCTGCGACTTTGGGGTAGGCATGAGAGTACTCGCTGTTTTGGGGGCGCGAGCTTAACAAACCTCTTGTATTCTGGGTATCAGCGAGTGGTCACTTCTTCGGCTTGCAGCCCCTTCGGGCCCTCTACCAGAATAAACTCCACTTCTTGCCCCTCATTGAGGCTGCGATAGCCGTCACCTTGAATTGCTCGAAAGTGAACGAAAATATCGTCTGGCCTGTCAGGCATGGTGATAAAACCGAAGCCCTTGGCGTTATTGAACCACTTGACGGTTCCGACATGGCGGTCTGACATGACGAAGACTCCACCGGTTTAGCATTATTATCGCGTATAGTGATATCAGGGCTTTAGTCAGAACGCAACTCCTCAATTTTCTGTCTTTGCTGTCGGAGCACTCTCAGCGAGGTTTCAGCCTGTTCTAACTTCTGGCGCTCTGCTGAGACAATGTCAGCTGGCGCGCGCTCAATAAAATTGCTGTTGGTCAATTTCCCCTCGAGCCTGACCAGGTCTGCTTGGACCTTATCTATCTCCTTATCCAGTCGAGATAGCTCAGCGGCGATATCCACTAGGCCCGCCATGGGAACGCGTACCTCCAAATCGCCAAACAACGCCATCAGGCTTGGCGACATTGATTCCCGATCCTCAATCGGCTTAATGCCTGAGCTCTTGGCCAGCCTCTGGAGGAAGCCGGCGTTGCGCTGCAGTCGAGCCCGGTCCTGCTCGTCAGTGTTGGCGACTGTAACCTCGAGGAGTTTTGCAGGGGGTATGTTGGCTTCAGAGCGAATCGTTCTGATGGCGACAATAATGCCTTTCATCCACTCGATCTCTTCTTCCGAATCGGGGTCTTTTTGATCGGAGTCGGGCGTTGGCCATGGAGCAAGCATAATGCTGTCCGCATGTTGGCCTGTCATGGGGCTCACACTTTGCCAGATCTCCTCGGTGACAAATGGCATGAACGGATGCAACATGCGGAGCGATTGCTCCAGAACTTCGGCAAGTGTCTGACGAGTTCCCAGCAACTGAGAGGGCTCTTGCTCTTCCTCCCAAAGCACAGGCTTAGAAAGTTCAAGGTACCAGTCGCAAAATTCGTTCCAGATGAAATCATATAAGGTTTGCGCGGCCAGATCGAAACGATACGTTGCCACCGAATTATCCACCGCTTGAACAGCGGACTGTAGGCGGCTTCTAATCCAGCGGTCTGCCAGCGACAGTGTGCCTCGGTCTGAGGTGAGATCGTGGCCGTCTGTATGGCTGAGCACGTACCGCGCAGCATTCCATATTTTGTTGCAAAAATTTCGGTAGCCCTCCATACGACCAATGTCGAACTTGATGTCGCGCCCCGTGGAAGCGAGAGAATAAAATGTATAGCGGAGTGCATCGGTGCCATATCCAGCAATGCCCTCAGGGAATTGTTTGCGGGTCGCTTTTTCAATTTTTTCTGCCAGTTGCGGCTGCATCAGATTGGCCGTGCGCTTGGCTACCAGCGCTTCAAGCTCGATGCCATCGATCAAGTCAATCGGGTCCAACACGTTCCCTTTGGATTTGGACATTTTTTGTCCCTCACCATCGCGGACGAGTCCATGCACGTATACGGTGTGAAAAGGCACTTCGTTCATGAACTCCAGTGACATCATGATCATTCTGGCCACCCAGAAGAAAATGATGTCAAAGCCAGTCACCAGTACCGATGCGGGGTGGAAGGTCTTAAGGTCGCGATTTTCTTGAGGCCAACCCAAGGTAGAGAAAGTCCACAGTGCCGAAGAAAACCAAGTGTCTAGAACATCTTCGTCTTGAGTCAGTGACAGCGTCACCGGCAAATTGTGGTCGCGTCGTATTTGCTCCTCTGATTCTCCCACGTAGATTCGGTTGTCCTCGTCGTACCACGCAGGGATTCTGTGTCCCCACCAAAGCTGACGGCTGATACACCAGTCTTGAATGTCGCGCATCCAGGCGAAATAGGTGTTCTCCCACTGCTTGGGCACGAATTGAATATCCCCTCGCTCTACAGCATTGATGGCGGGTTCAGCTAGTTTTTTCGCATCGACATACCACTGCGGCGTGAGCCACGGCTCGATGATGGCGCCGGATCTATCACCCCGGGGTACCTTGAGAACGTGGGGTTCGATTTTATCAAGAAGGCCGAGCGCCTCTAGCTCCTCTACAACTCTTTTTCGTGCCGCGAACCGGTCTAAGCCGCGGAAACGCTCGGGTACGGCATCATTGAGTGCCGCACTCGCAGTCATAATGTTGATCTTGGGAAGATTGTGTCTCTCGCCCATTGCGTAGTCGTTAAAGTCATGGGCAGGCGTGATTTTGACACACCCGGATCCAAATTCCGGGTCGACATAGTCATCGGCAATAATGGGAATGCTCCGATTCGCGAGCGGGAGATCGATCGTTTTGCCGACAAGTTGTTGGTACCGCTCATCCGCTGGATGAACTGCGACAGCCGTATCGCCCAGCATGGTTTCTGGGCGCGTTGTCGCAACTACCAGATGTCCCTCGCCGTTGCTCAGTGGGTATCGGAGGTGCCATAGTGAGCCTTGCTCCTCCTCCTGCACTACCTCGAGATCCGATATTGCGGTGTGGAATTGTGGATCCCAATTCACCAAGCGGTGACCGCGGTAAATCAGACCTTTTTCGAACAGACTGACAAACACGCGCTGCACAGCGTTAGACAGTCCCGGGTCCATTGTAAATCGTTCTCTTTGCCAATCAGGTGAGGTGCCAAGTCTTCGGAGCTGCTGGGTGATCGCTCCGCCCGATTTATCTTTCCAGTCCCATACCCGCTCAACGAAAGCGTCGCGGCCTAGCGCCTCGCGCGAGGTCCCTTCCGCTTCAAGTTGTCTTTCAACCACCATCTGTGTGGCAATGCCCGCATGATCGGTGCCGACCTGCCACAAGGTGTTGTAACCTCTCATCCGGTGATATCTGACCAATGCATCCATGATGGCTTGTTGAAAGCCATGGCCCATATGCAGAGTGCCAGTAACATTGGGCGGCGGAATTGGAACGCAGAAAGCCGGTCCATTGCCTGAAGGGGCAAAGTAGCCTGCCGCTTCCCATTGCTTGTACCACCGAAGTTCAATGTCGGTTGGAGAGAAATTTTTGTCCATGGTCACAGATTAAACAGCCTTACTGCCGATTTAAGTTGCACTGAGTTCGTGCTTTGCAAGTGGGTAGCCTCGGTCACGATAAAATCGCCAGGCCTCTCTGGATGCCTCAATAGCAAGAGCGTCATGGGTAACAATTTCGGCCATGCGTTCGAAGCGGGAGAAGTGACCGAGAACCGAATGGGTCAAGTTGATCAGTACGTCGTCGTACTCCATTGGTGGTTCTTCGTGTCCAATGATGACTCGCTCGGGGCCACGCTCGGTCGCGAGCGAGTGAGGAAGAAAACTCGACGGCCGAAAAGCCCACAGTGCCTCGTCTAGCTGAAGCGCATCCTGCGAGTCTTTGGTCTGAATGAATACCTGATGCCCGCGCGCGCTCGCTTTTTCCGCCAATCGTCCAATGGCGACCGCAGTGGGTAAGCTACCGCCCTCGGGGAGGACGTAAAAATCGATTTTTGTCATCGCCGTCCTGCGCGCTCCCTAAGGTAGTCCACGAGCATGGGGACGGGACGGCCGGTGGCGCCCTTGGGCGAGCTTCTGAAAGCGGTTCCTGCAATATCGAGGTGGGCCCATTTATAGTCCTCGGCGAATTCAGCGAGAAAACAGGCGGCTGTGATGCTGCCCGCTCCACCCGTGCCGATGTTGGCGAGGTCGGCAAAAGGGCTCTCTAACTGTCGGTGATATTCCTCCCAGATAGGGAATCGCCAGCCGCGGTCATGAGCCCGACTGCCTGCTGCCAGTAGGCTATCTGCGAGATGATCGTCGTTGGAAAAAATCCCTGTGGCCTCGTGGCCCAGCGCCACGATAATCGCTCCTGTGAGCGTTGCGATATCGATTACCTCTTCGGGGGAGAATCTCGAAACATAGGTGAGCGCGTCGCACAGTACCAAGCGCCCCTCGGCGTCAGTATTCAAAATCTCAATGGTCTTGCCAGATAGACTGGTGATCACATCGCCAGGTTTGGTCGCTGTGCCGCTAGGCATATTCTCGGCTGCTGCAACAACCCCTACGATATTGATGGGAAGTTTCAGCAGGGCCGCAGCATGTATCGCGCCGAAAACAGACGCCGCGCCGCCCATGTCGAATTTCATTTCATCCATTTTTGCACCAGGTTTGAGACTGATGCCGCCGGTATCAAACGTGATGCCTTTGCCAACAAGGCAGTAGGGACGGGTTTTTGCTGATGCTCCCTGATACTTAAGGGTAATCAATCGAGAGGGTTGCTCCGAACCATTTCCCACTGATAGCAGTGAGTGCATGCCAAGGTCAGCCATCTTACGTTCGTCTAAAACAGAGACAGACAGGCTTGCATGTTGCTTGGCCAGCTTACGCGCTTCCGCCGCTAGATAACGGGGAGTACAGATATTACCCGGTAGATTGACCAATTCCCTGGTGAAATTCGCCCCGCGACCGGTGGCGGATCCCGCATCGAGCGCGCGTTTGGCCGTTGCCGGCGTGCAGAGGTTGGCTGGTGTGACCGAGACGCGCCGAAGCGCGCGAGCAGACTTCTTTCGATGATTGAGAGTTTGACTATATTGGTAATGCGAAATGGTAAGATGCAGCGCAATTTGCTCCAGCAGTCGCTCAGGCTGCGCTGCTTTTGGCGACAGTCCTTCAGTCCATACAATTGCGTCTTTTGCGTTGCTGCTGACTAATGTGCGCGCAAGGGCTTCGGCTATTTTCTTGTCTGAGACAACGGTGCGTTGATTCATACTGCCGCACCCCACTAGCAGTACGCGATGGATCCCTTGTGTCCCCGGCAGCCAGCAGGTCGAGCCAATTGATGAAAGGAAATCCCCATTAGTTATCGTCCGAGACAGCGTGCCACCCAAATATTTGTCGAGTTGTTTCAAGCGGGTTGCTAGTGACTTGCGTTCTGGCATGAGTACGACTAGCGCCTGAGTTTTTATCTGATCAAGTGGGGCTGCTACCTTAGCGGTAATGTTCAATACTGACATGAGCGTTCCTAGTGGCATTAGAGGTCGGAGTGACAGGGCGCTAGTGTATGATGACCGGCGGGTTAACGAAATAACCCTGTTAGAAATCGAAGCGAGTGGGTTAGTCGCATGCGCATCCTCCGTTATTTGACACGAGATATTCTCACTCACACCCTGGCGGTGAGTTTTGTCCTTTTTTTGGTGGTATTTGCGGGTCGGTTCATTCGCTACCTAGCTGAGGCTGCTGTGGGTTCGCTTACCGGCGATGTTTTACTGCCTATCATGCTGTTTAAGTTGCCCGGCTTTCTGGAAATGATTCTCCCCCTTGGTCTGTTCATTGGCATTCTGCTCAGTTTCGGTCGCTTATATGCAGACAGTGAAATGGTTGTGCTGAAAGCGTGTGGAGTAGGTCCAGGCAGGCTCGCACTCTATGTCATGGTGCCGGCGTTATTGGTGATGTTGGCAGTAGCTGTGTTGGCGCTATACATCGCTCCTGAGGGTTCTGCGAGAGCGCAAGTGTTGTTAGATAATCCGCGTTCTGCTGAGGGTCTGCACATGCTCAACGAGGGGCGATTCAGAAAACAACGGCGCGGTAGTTACGTTACCTATGCAGAGCGCATCGATGAAAGCGGATTGATGCACAATATCTTTGTATTCGAGCGAAGCGAGAAGGATGGAGCTCATGTGGCGACGTTTGCGCGGGAGGGCGAGATTGTTCTCGACGAACAGTCTGGGCGGCGTTATCTCGAATTACGGGGCGGGAGCCGTTATCGGGGCGCGGCAGGAAAACGGGAGCTAGAGGAGGTCACGTTTGGGCTCTACGGTGAACTCATTCCAGAATCGAGAAATAGCCTGCGGCGATCCGGAAAGGTCGAGGCGGTGTCGACCGCTGCACTGTTGACCAGTGACGATCCAAAGTTGCGCGGGGCGCTTTGGTGGCGCTTCTCTTTACCGCTTATGGTGCCGGGGGCTGCGTTAATTGCGTTAGCGCTGAGCAGAACCGACGCTCGCAAGGGGCGTTACGCCAAGATTGGGCCCGCGATGCTAGTGTTATTGATGTATTTTTTGGGCCTGACGCAAGGTCGCGCGGTGATTGAATCAGGCAGTGGGCCGGAGCTCTTGATGGCAGTGCACTGTGCGATGGGTGTTTTGGCTGTGCTGCTGCTGAATGCAGAGCGTTTGAGAAACCTGATTAGGCCGGCACATGCGCAAATTTGATTATTACGTTGGTCGTGCGGTTTTGGTGGCAACGCTGGCAGTCCTGTTGCTGCTGACCGGGCTGGATTCGCTGATTTCGATCATTGATGAATCCGATGATATTGGAAATGGCTACCAATTTGCTGATGTCTTGGTTTATGTCGGCTATACGGTTCCTCGCAGAATTCATGAGTTCATTCCGTTTGCCGCATTGATTGGCGCGCTTGTCGCTCTCGGGCGTCTCGCAGCGTCGAGTGAGCTAGTGATAGTCCGAGCGTCCGGTGTTTCACTTGCCGGGATTGCAGTCATGGTCTTGAAACCTGCCTTGGTAATGGCGTTGTTCGGGTTCGCGGTGGGGGAGTTCGTCGCACCTCACTCCGAGCAGTTGGCAATGAGTCATCGTGCTCTGGCGCAGCGCTCAGAATCCGCGGTAGCGGGTCGATTTGGAGCGTGGAACCGCGATGGGAATACGTTTATTCATGTTGACGCCGTTCAGCGAGGTGGCGTTGCCTACGGGGTGACGCTGTTAACTTTTGATGATGAGTATCGGTTGGTAAGGTCTTTGGTTGCGGAGCGAGGCACCCATGCCGGGGATCACTGGATGCTGGAGCAAGTGCGTTCCACACACGTTCAAGAGGGGGGTACAGCGATTCAAGCGGATACGCTGTGGCGATGGGATACGGCGATCACACCTCAACTACTGACCCTCGATGTGGTTGAGCCCGAGACACTGCCCATACTGCAGCTGTGGCCGTATGCGCGCTACCTGCAGAGACAGGGTATGGTATTTGTCGATATTGAGCTGGCGTTTTGGCGGAAAGTATTCCAACCCTTGGCCACGCTGGCTCTGGTTTTAGTGGCAATGTCCTTTATCTTTGGTCCACTGCGAGAGGGGACCATGGCGGCACGTGTTTTCATCGGGATTATTGTCGGAGTGACCTTTAGAATTAGCCAGGATTTTTTTGGTCCCGCCAGTTTGATTTTTGGTTACGACCCGCTTCTGGCCGCGCTGTCACCTATCGCCGCCTGCGGGTTAGGTGGAATATGGTTACTCTGGCGGCGTGCTTAGCGAGGGATCTCACTGCGGCTTCGGGACCAGCACTAACCGGGTGCTCGATAGCGCATCATGCCAGTATCGATACTCTGGTGGTATGAACTTCCAGAGAAATCCGCCGCCCAAGGCGAGCAGAGAGAGAGACGCCCCCACTATGCGCAGCACCACCTGCCGCCAAGTAGGTTGACCCCCATGCTCGGTGATCAGCTTTATTCGCCAGGCTTGCATACCCAGTGTTTGTCCGCCCCTTCGCCAAAATAGTCCGAAAAACAACAGCAGGATGATGCTCCACGACAACCATTGCAGGGGCGGCGGTACGGCTTGGATTCGCGCATTTTCAGTGGGTCCCCAAATAGAGACCCACAGTGCTGTGGCGGCCATGAATAAAGGTATTATCAGCAGGCTGTCGTAGACCATGGCGAATATGTGGCGCCATAGTGGTGGTGCTGTGTTTTTAACCAGATTGTCTGAGGCTGAGTGCATGGAAATCTTTGGGCACATGTTTTGGAAGATTCATCGTAAACTAACACGACATCGTGCCAGATTAGACCCATGACGATCCAAGAAGAAATCACCGAAGCGCTAACCTCGTCATTCAAGCCCTCTTATCTCAGCGTGGAGAATGAGAGCCATCGCCACAATGTTCCGCCTGGATCGGAGAGCCATTTCAAAGTGACCTTGGTTAGCCAGCGTTTCGTGGGGGCAAGAAGTGTGAAGCGTCATCAAGCGGTTTATGGCACGTTGGCCTCATGGTTAGCGGGGCCGGTCCATGCGTTGGCGCTGCACACCTATACTGCGGAAGAGTGGGCCGCATCAGATGGCGCGCCAGCCTCTCCCGATTGCAGGGGCGGTACGGGAAAATGAGGGTGGCTGGCAAGTCGGAAGATCGCCTTGTTGTGGCGCTATACCGCTTTGTTGCGCTCGAGGATTTCGAGCAATTGAAGGCGCCCTTGCTGGGTGTGTGCCAGCAGGCCGGCCTCAAAGGCACTTTGCTACTCGCTCCGGAGGGCATTAACGGCACCATCGCGGGTACGCGTCTGGGTATCCAGCGTGTTATTGACTGGTTACACGCAGACCCTCGGTTTGAGGGGCTCGACTGGAAAGAGTCATTCCATAACACTGACCCATTCCATCGGATGAAAGTGAAGCTAAAGCGAGAGATCGTGACGATGGGGGTCGACCATATCGACCCCAGTGTCTGCGTTGGCCACTATGCCAATCCAAGCCAGTGGAATGCGCTCGTTGATGATCCCGAGTGCCTGGTGATTGATACCCGGAACGACTACGAAGTGGCCATCGGGAGTTTCAGGGGCGCCGTGAACCCGGCCACCAAAAATTTTCGCGATTTCCCGCAGTGGGTGCGGGATAACTTACGTTCAGACGAACACAAAAGAATAGCCATGTTCTGCACGGGAGGAATCCGCTGTGAGAAATCCACTTCTTTGCTGGTTTCGGAGGGATTTGGTGAGGTGTGGCATTTAAAGGGAGGCATTCTCAAGTATCTGGAGGAGATCCCCGAATCGGAATCACGTTGGGAGGGAGAGTGTTTTGTTTTTGATTCTCGCGTGGCGGTTAATCATCGGTTGGCAAAAGGCAGCTTTGATCAGTGCTATGCCTGTAGGCATCCCATTACTGAGCGGGAGAAATCATCTGTGCATTATCAAAGGGGCGTCTCTTGTCCGCACTGCTATGAACAGTTGACGGATGATAGGAAGGCGCGCTTGAGAGAGCGACAAAAACAGGTAGACCTCGCGGCAAGTCGAGGTCAACGCCACATTGGTGGGCCACCACCGGCGCGGCAGCTAGGTGAGCGTCCTAGTCAGGGCCGGATTCGTGATAACAGTAAGTCTGCGGGATAAAAATAGCTCACACTTTTGCTATCACCGGCAGAAATAACCCCGTAAACGCGAAGGCTGCCGCTTTGAGTTCTTCCTAATATAGCCCCGCCAGAAGCACCTTGTTGGATGACGCAGTTTGACGCGATGGGCGGTGAGCTGGCTTCTGTCACACGGCAGTCTGAGTCGATAACCAAGGCACGATCCCGACGGCTCCCAATGTCTATAGCGTCGCTCGCAGGTGGTCGGCTGAAACCGGCGGCGCTGACGCGGGACCCCTTCTCTGCTCTATCGCGCGCGATAGGAATCCAGGTGGTGGGTATCCAATCGGCTTTACTGGTGAGTAAGGCCCAGTCGTGTTGCATTGATCCTCCCGATGCCAGAAGCTCGAGGGGGACAGGGCCATCTTCTGTTAAGGTTTGTGCCGGAGAAGCCATAGCGTCATAGCCTTCAAAGCAGTGCCATGCGCTAATGAGCAGAGGGTGCGGTCCGGGTGAAATGATTGTAGCGCTGCATCGCTCTAGAAAATGGCGTGGATAACCTTTAACGCTGCGAACGATCGGTACCTCTATTTTGACAATTGCGCCCTCCCAGGCGGCGTCTGCCTGTGTCGTCAGCTGGCTGTTATCGGCTCGTGAAATGATCGTAGCGAAGAGTAGCCAGTACACAACAAGAGACATTGCAGCAATAGGGCGCGTCTTGAAAAAGGATATGGTTTCCAGGATGGTTCGCCGACGCAAATTTTGCACGAGACTACTGTGGTTCTTTGCTGTTGAAAAGGTGTGCTTGGGATAGGATAACGCGAAATGTAGGTGACGAATGCTGCGCCGATTCGTGATTTATCGAGTGCGAAAAATTTGTGGTAAACGAGAGGAGGGTGAGTGGAGTATTCGGCACAGCAGCTCCGTTATGGACTCACGCTGGCGATTGTTGCCAATATTATTTGGGGTCTTGCCGCCCTGTTCTGGATCGAGACCAAGCCCGTTGATGCCATTGACGTAGTGGCGCACAGAGCGATTTGGAGTCTGCCAATCGCTTTGATGATTGTATTGTTGACTGGCCGACTCCGGTCAACTTGGGCTCTTATGAGGGTGCCGAGCACCTTTTTTTGGAGTCTACTGGCAGCCGCTTTGCTGAGTATGAATTGGGGGGTCTTTGTTTATGCGGTGACGGTGGGTCGCGCCACTGAGGCAAGTCTCGGATATTTCATGTTGCCATTGCTCACAATCGCCGTGGGTAGGCTGGTCTTTCATGAAACGCTGGGTACCACCCAACGCCTCGCGATCGCGCTAGCCATTTTTGCGGTGGGGATACAGTTATTTTCATACGGCGCGTTGCCTTGGATTAGTCTCGTTGTGTCCATTAGCTTTGCACTGTACGGGGTCATTAGAAAAAAAATCGCTGCAGACACGATTCAGGGTTTATTTATTGAGACTTTGTGCATGTCTCCATTTGCATTGGCCTGGTTATGGATAACCGGTGGTGGGGGAGTCGGAATTCACGGTTGGCGGGTCGATACATTCCTTTTGCTGGCAGGGGTATACACTACGGCGCCGTTGCTGACCTATATTGCTGCTGCGCGGCTGCTGCCTTTGAGTGTGGTTGGCTATACTTCCTATCTGGGGCCTTCTCTGCAGTTGCTGGTTGCCCAAACGGTACTTGGTGAAACGATCGATGTTGTGACCATGGTGTCGTTTTCGTTTGTATGGTTAGGGGTGTTGTTGGTTTCTGGCGGAGGGCTTGTGCGGATGCGACGACGCGGCAGGGCAATGGATCCATGAGTCATCACGGTGACGGGCTTGAAGGTATTCGATTATGTGGGGAGTGGCTCTCGCTGTTGAAGCCCGAGTTTGAGAGCTCTTACATGGCCGATCTGAAGGTTTTCCTCAAAGCTGAAAAGACGGCGGGTAAGGTGATTTACCCGCCCGGTAGAGAGTTCTTTGCAGCGCTTGACGCCACACCGCCATCGCAGGTCCGTGTTGTTTTGATCGGGCAAGACCCTTACCACGGTGCTCATCAAGCACATGGGTTAAGTTTCTCAGTCAGAAGGGGGCAGGCCATACCGCCGTCACTGCGAAATATTTTTGCCGAATTGCAAGCCGACCTCTCGATCGCTCCTCCAACTCATGGTGAACTCATCGGGTGGGCGGAGCAGGGCGTTCTGTTGCTCAATAGCGTATTGTCTGTCGAGCATGGTTCTCCAGGGTCCCATCAGGGAAGGGGCTGGGAAGCCTTTACAGACAAGGTGATATCAGTAATCAACAGTGGCGATCGGCCCGTCGTGTTTTTGCTATGGGGAAAACAGGCTCAGGCAAAAGGGGCGGTGATAGACCGACAAAAACATTGCGTGCTTTCGGCACCTCATCCCTCGCCCTTGTCGGCACACAGGGGTTTTTTTGGCTGCAAACATTTCAGCCAGGCAAATCAATTTTTACTGTCAAAGGGGTGTCAGCCTATCGATTGGTCAGCAACCGGATGACATGCTTCCAGCGATGAGAGGGCCAGACCCTGTTCGCGGGTAAGCAAAGGGCCATGTGTGCTATCCGGCGTGACTTCGATAAGCACGCCAAGTTGCTCTCCCACAGGAAGCGTATTGACGATACTGCCGACTCGCTGCCCTTCAGCGTTGCTAATGCCGTCTCCTGGGGTCGGCGTTTCTAAAATATTGGCGATTATGGCGCGGTAGAGGCGACGCTTGGGTGTCCCACGATAGTGGAGGCGCGCGACAATCTCCTGGCCGGTGTAACAGCCCTTAGTAAAATTTACCGTCTCATTAAGGTCGTAATTAAGATCCTGTGGCAAATAGGCCCCAATAGTAGATGACTCTACTCGCGCTCGCGCTGTCTCAAAATCAACGCGGGCGAGGGGAACGACGTCTTCTGGATCAGGCTGGATCACCGATGCGTCTCCCTGCCAGTATTCAATGAATCCCTTCCCTCGGTTGATGACAACCGCGGTGACGGCATCATTTTCTTCGATTAATTGAGCGCTAACTGGTTCAGTCTGCAGGCCTGATGAAGGTCTGCTCCCAACCACGGTCCATTGCGTTGTTGTCAGTGCGGATTTTGAGAAGGCAAGAAAGGGTGTGAGGTGGGCCGACAACGCCTCCATGACGGGCTTTCGTCCTCTTAGCAAAACAGTATCGTCGGAGATGATGATAGCGAGCGCATCGGCAAGGACTCTTCCCTTTGGATTGCAAAATGCCGTGTACACCGTCGCGCCGACAGGGGCTTTCTGGAAGTCAGCAGTAGTTTGACCCTGTAGAAAGTGCCTAGCGTCAGGTCCATCTAGTTGCAAAATACACTCATTTGGTGTGCCGTATGGGTCGGGAAGAGAGGAAGAGGAAGTTGCCACTTTTTTCTACACCTGTTGTGTGAAGCCCTATACTACAAGATTAGTGAGAGAGTTTAGATCGACAATATGGATCAGCGAGAGGAGTGGAACAGAGCGAAGTGGGCAAGCCGTCGAGGTCTTCTCGAGCTGGATCTGTTGCTATCGCCGTTCGTTGAGGAGCGATTTGTTGAGTTGGAGGCGTCATTACGAAGCCTGTATCGCGAATTGTTGTTCGAGGGTGATCAGGACCTTTTGGAATGGATCATGGGGCGAGCTCGGTTGAAGGAGCCTCGCTTTTTCCCGATTGTCGACGCTATAAGGGCTTTTCACGAGATCAGCGTTTGACTCGTTCCGAAGCGTACTCTGGCTCAA
>JADHNP010000008.1 GCA_016779445.1 Luminiphilus sp.
TGAGTCGTGTCCTGCGCGCGCGTGTGGGGCATCACATTGTGCTGTTTGACGGCAGTGGACACGAATTCCCTGCGCAAATCGCTGGAGTTGGCAAACATTCAATAAAAGCGCTGTTGGGTGAGGCCACCTATCCCGCGACCGAGTCACCCGTAAATACTATTCTGGGGCTTTGCCTGAGCAAAGGCGATCGCTTCGACTGGGCCGTACAAAAAGCCACCGAGCTGGGAGTCAGCGTCATTCAGCCTCTGGAAAGCGAACGCGTGGACTTTGCTATTCCAGAAGATCGAATCGAGAAAAGAGTAGCCCACTGGCAGCAGATTGCTATCAGCGCCTGCGAACAAAGCGGTCGGGTGAGGGTGCCAAAATTATCTCCACCGAGCACATTACTGCACTGGGTGGGGGCAGTATCGGCGGACGAAAAATGGGCCCTTGATGGTGCAGCCGGACTGCAAACACTACCAGAGACCGCACCCAAAACACTCGCCTTACTGGTGGGCCCCGAAGGCGGATTGACTGACAGCGAAATCAGCGCTGCGCAGCAATCAGGATTTCGGTCGCTGCGCCTGGGTCCCAGAGTACTGAGAACTGAGACTGCCCCCGTCGTGGCACTAACGCTAGTCAATTCTCGGTGGGGTGATATCAAACACTCCTAGACGTATTTCAACTGCTGCGCTCGTGTTCGGCCCGAACCCACTCTAGCCAGATCGCAGCCGCGTTTAGGTAATGGCTCGTTCGTGGGGAATGGAAAATCTCAAAAGCGTGCTGCGCTCGAGGCAACTCGGCATATACAAGGGGCTGGGACGATCGGGCACTGAATTCCGCGACAAAACGTCTTACTTCTTCCACCCAAACAAGAGAATCGTGAGTACCCTGAACAACACAGATGGGCGGTGCGCTCTCCACGACACCCGGGCGGTCCACCCAAGAGATCGGCGATCCGTCTTCAAACACTTCGGGCGCCTCTTCGCGTGTTCTCTGAATAATCTTACGGGCAATAAAAGCATCCATGCGATCTTGCTGGCGGATGCCATAACGGTTGGTGAAATCGACAGCCGGATACAGTGCCAAAACACCCTGCAAAGCGGTGTCGGCGCCCTCGAAACCCTGTTGCCAGTCTGGATGACCGGGCGACAACCCGGCAAGTAAAGACAGATGACCGCCAGCAGAGCCCCCAGTAATCACGATGAAATCCGGATCCCCACCATATTCAGCGATATGGGATTTCACCCAGGTAATCGCTTTTTTGACATCGATAATCTGCGCGGGAAAAGCCGCTCGCGGCGCCAACCGATAGTTGATAGAAACGCCGATCCAACCAGACTCCACCATGCGGTGTAGAAGAGGTTGAGCCTGCTCAGACTTATGTCCAACCATCCAGGCACCACCGTGCACTTGTAGCAAAACGGGGCGACGCTCTCCGTCCCTCACCGGCAAATAGAGATCCAAAAGCCCACGCTTTCCTGCCTCCGTATAGGCGAGGTTTCTGACGTACTTGACACCAGCACGTCGAAATCGAAACGGCCATAACCACTCCTTACTGAGAATCTGCTGCCTTACCTTATTGCGGCGAGAAGAGGGGATCCGCTCAAAATAATCGGGGCCCAGCGCGAGGCTGAGTGCCCGCTGGAATACGGCACCTGCATCAAATGCATCGCGCAATGCCCATGCCAGTAACACCCAACTAGCCATGAAAGCCGATAACCCCAACCCAAATCCGGTCGAATCGGTACCGACAAACAGTATCCATAGCGCCACAAATGCTAACTGCAAACCCGCCACCCAAATGGCCAGCTCGCCGATCATCCATCCGGAAAAAAACCAGATCCAGACGCCCCAACCAATGGTCCGCACCTTCAGCACAACCGTCAGGGCACACATCAAACCCATGACGCCACCAACAACAAACAAACTGTCCATAACCTGGCCTAAAAATAATCTGCATTCCGGGAACGGGGATCTTGCGGCGGCCGGCCGCGGATCGCAAGATAGCTGATCCTATTCGACAAGGACGCTGACATGAGCCGCAAGCTCGGCGTAGTAATGGATCACATCGAGACGATCCAATATAAAAAGGACACCACCTTAGCGGTTCTGTGGGCAGCACAGGATCGAGGTTGGTCTTTATTTTATATGACACCTGACGCACTTTTTCTCGATGGCGAGCGCCCGATGGCGGTAGCGCAATCACTGACAGTGCATCGAGACCCCGATCACTGGTTTGATCTATGTCACCCGCAGGATATCTCCCTCGCCGAGCTCGATATTTGCCTGATGCGCAAAGACCCTCCCTTTGATATGGAGTACATTTACGCCACTTATTTGCTCGAGCGTGCTGAGCGACAAGGCACATTGATCGTTAACCGTTGTCATAGCCTTCGTGATTGCAACGAGAAGCTGTTCGCAACTGAGTTCCCCGAATGCTGCCCTACCTTGCTGGTCAGTAGGGATATGTCAAAGCTCAAGGCCTTCCATCGACAGCATCAAGATGTGATTTTCAAGCCACTGGACGGCATGGGTGGCAGCGCCATATTCAGGGCCCGCGAAGACGACCCCAATGTGAGCGTCATTCTGGAGACGCTAACCCAGTCCGGACGACAAACGATTATGGCGCAATGCTATTTGCCAGCTATTAGTGAGGGCGATAAGCGAATCCTGATGGTTAACGGTGAACCCATTCCCTATTGTCTGGCCCGAGTCCCACTAGCGGGAGAGAGCCGCGGCAATTTGGCCGCAGGTGGATCGGGTCGTGTTCAACCGCTCTCAGAAAGAGATTTGTGGATCGCTTCACAAGTAGGCCCCACCCTGAAACAGCGTGGCCTGTACTTTGTGGGTTTAGATGTTATTGGGGACTACCTCACAGAAATCAACGTCACCAGCCCAACATGCCTCCGCGAGATTGAAGCGGGGTCGGGGCTCGATATCGCGGGGCAACTGCTGGATACCCTGGAGGAACATCTGACTGGTGAGGTCAAACTCTGAGCCAGACCCTCACCTTATCGGCCAGCTATCAACAGCGCCAGTTTCGGTCAGCATTCATATTCTCGCTGGGTGTGCACCTGGTTTTTATTTTTGGTTTTCTGGTCTCGCCGGCGGGCAAGGAAGTGATTGCCGCAGCCAACCGCAGTGTGACTGTGCTACTGATACCCGCCGCCGACGCACCCAAAGAGGCGCTCGCGCATGCCCCAGCGCATCAACATGGGCGCTCAGAACCTCTCGATAGCGATTCCCAAATGCCTGCAACCTTGCCACCCAAAAGGCGGTCTCTGGCACTAAATGAGGGCATGCAGAGCACCGGCTCAGTTGCATCTGGGGCGGTTTTCTCTCAGCAACCCTCTGCGCTTGTCGCCGCGCGTGAAGCATTGGAGGCGGAATATGTGCGTCGTTGGCAAATCGAGATCGAGCAATTCGGTAACTCAGCTTATCCGGATACTGCCAAGCGCTTTGGCAATGGCAATGTGCGACTGCGGGTTAAGGTCGATTTAGATGGTAACCTGAAAGACATACAAGTGCTCTCGACTTCAGGCATAGCGGCACTGGACCGCGCTGCGATCGAGACCGTCGAGCGCCTCGCCCCATTCGATGCATTTCCAACCGCCCTCGCCAATTCAGTGGCCGAGTTGGATATTATTCGAACTTGGCAATTCAGGTACTGAGAAACAGGCAATGCCCTATGAGTCTTGAGGAACAACACCCGTCCGAAACGGCTCCGGCTACCGGAGCATTTCAAGGACAGTTGCTCATCGCCACACCGGTAATTGGTAGTGGCTTCTTCAATCGTTCCCTCACCTACCTTTGTCACCACGATGCCGACGGCGCAATGGGTATTGTCATTAACCAGCATCTCGACCTCGCGCTATCTGACATGCTGGAACATCTGGATATCGAGAGTATCTCTGACCTGTCGGATTGCCCCGTGCTGGCCGGAGGGCCTGTGGGAACGGAACAGGGGTTTGTCTTGCACCGCGGAGATCCAGAATGGGAAGGCAGTCAGTCCGTAGGCGAAGATCTCAGCCTGACTACGTCTCGAGATATTCTCTGTGCGTTGGCGCTTGGCGATGGACCAGAGGATTATCTGGTGGCGCTGGGCTATGCCGGCTGGGGGCCCGGGCAATTGGAACAAGAAGTTTCCGGAAACAGTTGGCTAACCGTGCCCGCTGACAGAGGCATACTGTTTCAAGTTGCTACCAACGACAAACTTACCGCGGCAGGAAAGCAACTAGGTATCGACATCGATCTGTTGACTGCCCAGGCGGGCCATGCCTGAACATGACGCGGCCAGAGTCACTCATTGCGCTTGATTTCGGGCTTCGCAACATCGGTGTGGCGGTGGGAAACTCGCTGTCGCGCACCGCTCAGCCTTTGACAATCGTATCGGCCAGAGACGGCGTCCCCGATTGGTCGGTTTTAACGGCGCTGACGAATGAGTGGAAACCCGATCGGATTATTGTGGGTCATCCGCTGAATATGGATGGCTCTGCCAGCGAACTGAGTCAGCGAGCGTCAAAATTCGCACGGCAGGTAGAAGGCCGGCTCGGGCGCCCTGTTACGCTTGTGGATGAGCGGCTATCGAGTCGCGAGGCGAAAGCATTGGCGCTATCACAAGGCCATCACGGTGACTTCGCAGCAGACCCCATCGACGACCATGCCGCTGCAATCATCTTGACCACCTGGCTAAACGACCTCTAGGTATCAAGCGGTAATACTGTCTGGCTGCCGTGCCTTCTCTCTGGCCGCCTCGACCGAAACGACCCTCTTGTCGACCAGACTCTGCAAACATTGATCCATTGTTTGCATGCCCACCGCCTGTCCTGTTTGGATAGCAGAATACATTTGTGCAACTTTGCCCTCGCGGATGAGGTTTCTGATAGCCGAGGTTCCACGCATGATCTCGTGCGCCGCCACACGGCCGCCACTCTTGCGCTTGAGCAGTGTTTGGGAAATCACCGCCTGAAGTGATTCAGAAAGCATTGATCGGACCATCGCTTTCTCATCAGCAGGGAATACATCAATGACCCGGTCAATTGTTTTCGCAGCAGAAGTGGTGTGCAGGGTGCCGAATACAAGATGGCCTGTCTCGGCAGCAGTTAACGCCAATCGGATCGTCTCAAGATCACGCATTTCGCCAACCAAAATAATGTCGGGATCCTCTCGCAGTGCAGATCGAAGTGCTTCGGAAAACCCCATAGTGTCCCGATGTACCTCTCTCTGATTCACGAGACAACTCTTACTCTTGTGGACAAACTCGATAGGGTCCTCGATGGTCAAAATATGGTCGTATCGGTTGTCGTTGACGTAATCAACCATCGCTGCAAGCGTAGTGGACTTACCCGAACCTGTGGGGCCAGTGACCAACACCAGACCCCGGGGTAACAGCGAGATATCGCGAAAAACCTGACCCATACCTAGGTCTTCCATCGTCAGAACCTCGGAGGGGATAGCGCGAAATACCGCTCCCGCACCCCTGTTCTGATTAAAGGCATTGACTCTGAAGCGCGCAATGTTTGGCACATCAAAAGAAAAATCGGTCTCCAAGAATTCCTCGAAATCCTTGCGCTGCCGATCGTTCATGATGTCGTAAATCAGCGCCTGTACTTCTGGGTGGTCCTGAGGAGGGACATTGACGCGTCGTATGTCACCATCAACCCTTATCATCGGGGGCAAGCCCGCTGAGAGGTGCAGGTCCGACGCGCCTTGCTGGACGCTAAAAGCGAGTAATTCCGTGATATCCATTTCACATGCTCCGCTATTACCGGGCTACCACATGGCGCATCAACTTCCTTATGATGCTGTCCATGATGCCGATCGATCTCGTCCGTAATATATCAGAAGTCACCCGCCGAATAAGCGCTGCGGAGATTGCCGCCGGACGAGAGCAAAGCAGCGTTTCGCTGCTCGCTGTCAGCAAGACTAAACCTCCCGAGTTAATCCGGCTAGCCCACGCACATGGTCAAACTGCCTTTGGTGAGAATTATGCGCAGGAAATGGTGGAAAAAGCCCAGTTACTGGCAGATTTGCCTTTGGAGTGGCATTTCATCGGCCCCATTCAAAGCAACAAAACCGCGGGCATCGCAACGTATTGTGACTGGGTACACAGCGTGGATCGGCTCAAAATTGCGCGGCGCTTGAGCGAACAGCGGCCCGCAAACAAAAATCCGCTCAACGTATTGATACAAGTCAATGTCTCGAGGGAACCCAGCAAGTCAGGCGTATTGCCAGAGGCATTGCCCGATCTTGCTCGGCGTGTGCGCGCGTTACCGGGGATCTCGCTCCGCGGTCTCATGGCAATACCAGCGCCTATGGGGACAAATGAAAACCCACGGCAACCCTTCAAAGCACTCCGCGAACTGAAAGAAAGCCTGGCGCTCACCACACCGGGTTTTGATATCTTGTCGATGGGTATGTCGGCGGATTTGGAGGAGGCCATCGCAGAGGGCGCCAATATTGTTCGTATAGGAACAGATATTTTCGGCGCACGGTATAATTAGTGCCTCGCGGCTTGGATACCAATCAACACATGCAGTCTCATATTGCCTTTCTTGGAGCGGGAAACATGGCCAGTGCCATGATAAATGGTCTGCTGACCACTGGCTTCTCGCCCCTACAACTTCGTGCTGCTGACCCCAGCGAGGAGGCGCTTGAGGGGCTACGCGCGCTCGGCATCCAGCACCTCAACACCTCGTCCGAGCATCTATGCGATGGCGCCGACCTAATTGTAGCCGCTGTCAAACCGCAAATCATGTCAGAGGCGCTTTCCCCACTGAAAAACCGACTGAGCGAGGGCACCGCATTACTTTCTATCGCAGCTGGGATCCCCGTTCGATCACTGCAGCGATATATAGGAGATTCAACCCCCGTCATTCGCTGCATGCCCAATACCCCCGCTATGGTCGGCAAAGGCGCAAGTGCCTTATATGCCTCCACCCAGGTCACCACAACCCAGCGCGCGTTGGCCGAAGCGGTTACCGACTCGGTGGGCATGACCGTGTGGGTAGCCGAGGAAGCGCTCTTAGACGCTGTCACCGCCGTCTCGGGCAGCGGGCCGGCATATTTTTTCTCATTAATAGAGGCCGTCTCGCAAACCGGTGTCGAGCTCGGGCTGGAGCCCGAAACCGCTCTGGCGCTGACGCTACAAACGGCTATTGGTGCGGCTGAACTTGCTCAGCATTCCGACATGCCGGTGGCAAAACTCAGGGAAAATGTCACCAGCCCGGGGGGCACTACAGAACAAGCACTTCTTGCGCTCAAAGACGGCCACTTCGACGCCGTTGTATCTGAGGCAGTGCGCCGCTGCGCGGAACGTGCCAAAACACTCGGTGAGGAGTTTGGCTGAAATGGGTGCGGGCACAGAAATTTCACTTTATCTCATACGCAATCTTGGTGCGTTTCTCCTTCTGTTGGTGGTTGTGCGAGGCGTCATGCATGCCTCACGAGTCAATTTCTTTAACCCACTGTCTCAGTTGGTGGTGCGATTGACCAACCCTCTCCTATCTCCGCTTCGCACTCTGTTACCCGCCTCCGGCAGAATTGATTGGGCAGCCTGGGTACTGGCCATGGCGGTTCAAGTAATGATCCTGGTGGCAATCGCTTTGATTGCAGGAGAACGATGGGCCTTACCAGATCCACTCACACTACTGCTCTGGGGTGTCATAGGGGTTTTAGGCCTGTTGGTGAATTTCTATTTTTTTACTTTGATTGCAATGATCGTCGTGAGCTGGATAGCACCGGGCAGTCGTCACCCGGCCATCGAGCTGATCTGGCAAATTTCTGAGCCCGTTATGGCGCCGTTCCGAGCGCTATTGCCCAACATGGGCGGGATCGATTTTTCACCCATTCTGGTTTTTGTCACACTTAACGTCCTACAAATTGCACTCAGGCATCTCGCCATGTCGGCGGGTTTGCCCACGGGTCTGGTGTTCGGTATTTAGGTGATGAAGCCGGACTTGTCAGCACAGAGCGTGGGGTTGGTAACGCCTCAGGTGGCGCACTTCGACACGCCCTTTCAGTTATCCAATGGTGCCACGCTGGATCAGCATCAGCTCATTTTTGAAACTTATGGAGAGCTCAATGCATCCGGCACAAACGCGGTTTTAATCTGTCACGCTTTGTCGGGCTCGCACCATGCTGCCGGGATTCATGATGCTACTGAACAACGCCCCGGTTGGTGGGATCTTGCTATTGGCCCGGGGAAACCCATCGACACCAACCGTTTATTTGTCGTGTGCTCAAATAACCTGGGAGGTTGTGATGGCTCAACCGGTCCCAACACCCCGATGCCGGGAACCAGCACCCCATGGGGGTCACAGTTCCCACAGCCGCAGGTACGAGATTGGGTCCGCAGTCAAAAGCTGTTGGCCGAATACCTAGGCATATCTCGCTGGGCGGCAGTGGTCGGCGGCAGCCTTGGCGGCATGCAGGCGCTCCAGTGGGCCATCGATTTCCCCGACTGGGTTGAACACTGCGTAGCGCTGGCGTCAGCCCCCGGATTGACCGCACAAAATATTGCTTTTAACGAGATTGCGCGACACGCCATTCTGTCCGACCCGGATTTTCGCGGTGGCAATTATCTCGCCCAAGACGCGCTCCCTGTTCGCGGGGTAGCGCTAGCACGCATGGTCGGACATCTGACCTACATGTCTGCCGATGGTATGAGTGATCGATTTGGCAGGGAGCTCAGGGAGGAGAGTTTCTCGCGAGACGGTGATCAAGAGCGCGTATTTCAGGTTGAAAGCTACCTGCGCCATCAAGGCGCACGATTTTCAACCCGTTTTGATGCCAATACTTATGTGCTGATGACTCGAGCTCTGGATCTCTTTGACCTGTCAGAGGGGTACACCAACCTCACCACAGCCCTGTCCCGAGCAGAAGCCAACTTCCTACTGCTGTCCTTCAGCTCCGACTGGCGGTTCGCACCACAGCGGTCGATCGAGATACGTGATGCGCTGATGGCAGCCGGTAAAGCGGTGACCTGTGCCAATATTCAGACTGATAACGGTCATGACGGCTTCCTGCTCCCGCACCAAACATACGAGCGATTACTCGCCGAGTGGATGCAGAGAGTTGGGCGCTCATGATAAATCGTTTAGATCTCAAGACCGTGCTCGATTGGGTTCCCGAGGGCTGTAGCGTACTGGACCTGGGCTGTGGCGACGGTGCTTTTCTGCAGCGACTCTGCAATGACCGACACGTTATCGGTGTGGGTGTTGAAATTGATGCCGATAATTTGATCAGCGCGGTGCAGAAGGGCCTAGATGTCATTCAGGAAGATATTAATGACGGCCTTAATTGTTTTCCAAATCATCGCTTCGACGTGGTCATGTTGACGCACGCCCTGCAAGAGCTGACGCATCCGCATATAGCCTTGGCGCGTATGGTTCAAATTGGCAAACAAGCTATCGTATCGTTTCCTAATTTTGGGCATTGGTTTTGTCGCATGCACCTTGGATTCACGGGTCGCATGCCCATGTCCCGCGCAATGCCGCGCAATTGGTATGACACCCCCAACATCCATTTTTGCACTGTCAGGGATTTTGAAGCGCTGTGTTTGGAACTAGAGATCGACATTATCGAGCGGGCCACCATTGCGGGTTCAGGCCAGCATTTGTTGGCGAAAATATGGCCCAATCTTTTCGCCACCAGTGCGGTCTATCGCATCTGCCGCTCTGGGCAGTAGCGCTTTGGGCTTTACTCTGTGTGGGGGCCAACACCACCCACGCCCAGCAGTCCACACGCTACGATGAATTTGAGCTTCATCACAGTATTGTCTACACCACATTTGTCGCGCCAGAAGTCGCCGCAGAATACGGTATCACCCGAGGCGCCGACAAAGCCATGCTGACCCTATCTGTGCGTGATGCGACGTCAGGCGATGTGGCGGGCCGACCGATGCAGATTAGTGGCCGGACATGGGACCTGATCACAGGTGGCGAGATGGATGTGCGAGAAATTCGTGAAGGTCGTGCGACGTATTACATCGTGCCTTTCGAGTTTCTGGATCGAGAGTACCGCTTCTTCGAATTCTCATTTCAGCCCGAAGGTACCGAGAAACTGTACGAACATAAAATGAAAGTGCAGTTGTGGCGACAGGACTAACGGCTGATGACAGAAAAGCTGCCGACTCTGGTTGTTGCTAGCCACAACACGGGAAAAATCACCGAATTTGAGCGTATTTTGTCCGCCTGGTGGCGCATTCAGCCCCAAGCCACCTTGGGGGTTACCGCCATCCCAGAGACCGGTCTTTCCTTTATCGAAAACGCAATGCTGAAAGCCAGACACGCCTGCCGTGAAACGGGCAAGGCTGCTTTGGCAGACGATTCCGGCTTGGTGGTGCCCGCCTTGGGCGGTGCGCCGGGTCTATACTCAGCGCGCTATTCAGGCGCCGGTGATGCGGCCAATAATGCCCTGCTACTCCAGAATATGCGTGCCTTACGCGGCGAGCGTCGTGAAGCGTTCTACATCGCCGTTTTGGTGCTTATGCACGGGCCCGAGGACCCTGCGCCGATCGTCACTGAGGGGCGCTGGTACGGACATATCGCTGACGCCCCGCGCGGCCATCACGGCTTTGGCTACGACCCCCTGTTTATCCCACAAGGTGAAACACGTCACGCCGCAGAACTCAATCATGAAGAGAAAGACCGAATGAGCCATCGCGGTATGGCGGTAACGCAACTGCTAAAGCGCTGCCGCGAATGATCGATGCAAAAAAAATACCCCTTTCGCTATACATTCATCTCCCGTGGTGCGCCCAGAAATGCCCCTACTGTGACTTCAACAGCCATGAGGGGTTCTCAGACAGTTATCAGGAGCCCTATGTCATAGCCTTGCTGTCAGATCTGGAAAGCCAGCTGCACTGGGTAGCAGGACGGCCGCTCGAAACGATATTTATCGGTGGCGGCACACCCAGTCTGTTTAATGGGCAGTGGATAGACCGCCTCCTGTCAGGCATAGCGAGACTAGTCTCGATTTCGCAAACCGCAGAAATTACCATGGAAAGTAATCCGGGCAGTGCCGAGGTGGATCGCTTTAGGGACTACCGAGGGGCGGGCGTTACACGCCTCAGCATAGGCGTGCAAAGCTTTGACGACGCAGCACTGACGCAACTCGGAAGAATTCATACCGGAGACGAGGCGAGGAGAGCACTGGAATGGGCGGATAAAGCGGGATTTAGTCGCTGGAATATTGATCTGATGCATGGCCTACCGGGTCAAAACAGCGCGCGCGCCAATGCTGATATCGGTGAAGCAATCAAATTCAGTGCGGGCCATATCTCACGCTATCAGCTCACCATTGAGCGAAACACCCAGTTCTGGTCTACGCCGCCGCCATTGCCCGACGAAAACACGCTGGCGAAAATCGAAGTCACCGGAGAGGAACGGTTGTTTGAGGCCGGATTTTCGCAATATGAAGTTTCTGCATTTTGCCGGCCTGGCAACGAGGGTCGCCATAACGTCAACTACTGGACCTTCGGTGACTATGTGGGCATTGGCGCGGGCGCGCATGGCAAACTAACGTGCCCGGATGGCAGCATCATGCGAACTCAGCGAACCCGATCGCCAGCGGATTACCTTGATCACGCGCGCTCAAACCCCTTTGACGCGCCGGCGACCAAAGCGATAGCAGTAAGCGATCTCCCTGGGGAATTTGCCATGAATGCGCTGCGACTGCGAAGCGGTGTCGCCATCGATTGCTTTGCGGAGCGCACCGGGCTGCCTGAAAAAGTTCTCAAACAACGCGCAGAAAAAGCCCTTGAAAGCGGCTGGTTGGCCGATTGGGAGAGCGGCCGGTTCGTTACAACGCCACTCGGTTACCCCTTTTTGGACAGTGTTTTAGCCACACTGGTGTAACCCTAGACGCGATAGTAGATCCAATCCCAAACCCCGTGTCCAAGTCGCTCACCGCGAGCCTCGAATTTGGTGAGCGGTCGGTAAGCGGGTCTCGGAAGGGGCTTCATCAAGTTGCCCCCAGCGCTACTCATCTCCGGTGCACCATCCAGCACGTCAAGCATATGCTCGGCATAAGGCTCCCAATCGGTAGCAAGATGAAGATATCCACCTGGACGTAATACCCTTATCACAAGCTGAATAAACTCCGGCTGAATAAGGCGCCGTTTATGGTGCCGCTTTTTATGCCAGGGATCCGGGAAAAAGATGTGGACCGCATCGATGGAGCTCGGCTCAACACATCGCTCCAGCACCTCGACAGCGTCGTCAGCGTAAACGCGCAGATTGTCACAATCCAAAGCGAGCAATTGACTCAGAAGACGGCCAACGCCAGGCCGATGTACCTCTATCCCAACAAACTGTGCTTCAGGCTCAGCCAGCGCCATGTGTAAGAGACTGTCGCCCATTCCAAAACCGATTTCGATTACGCGTCGTCCGGTAAACCCAAAGCGGGCATCCCAATCGAGAGGGCCATCTTCGAGATGCAGGCCAAAACAGGGTAAACCGTCACGCCAGCCACGTTCCTGCCCGGGCGTCATGCGCCCAGCACGCATTACAAAACTTCTGATTCGGCGCGAGATGGGAGTTTGCGGAGAAGGCATCCAGAAACCGCCCTCTTGATGAAATAGGCTAAGCGATTAGGACCGTACGCAGTTTTTTCATCGCGTTGGCCTCCAGCTGCCTGATTCGCTCGGCCGAGACATCATAAAGCGCCGCCAACTCGTGTAGCGTGGATTTATCGTCGGTCAACCAGCGCCGCTCCAAAATGTCGCGACTACGGTCGTCTAGATCAGCCAGTGCCAATTGCAAACGCGCGGTGCTATCCTTCGCAAAATCAGCCGCTTCAACCAGCTGTTCAGGATCCACTTGCGTATCGGCAAGGAAGTACTGGGGAGCTTGCCAACCCTCCTCATCATCACACTCGGGAGGTGCGTCGTAAGCCACGTCCCGACTGGCAAGTCGGCCCTCCATTCGAGTCACTTCCGCTTCATCCACACCGAGGTCTGCCGCGATGGCCCGAGTTTCCTCCGCTGATAACCAACCCAATGATTTTTTTTGACTGCGCAAATTGAAGAATAATTTCCGTTGCGCTTTAGTCGTCGCTACCTTAACGATTCGCCAATTGCGCAAAATATATTCGTGCATCTCCGCCTTGATCCAATGAACAGCAAAAGAGACCAGCCGCACGCCTTTGGCCGGATCAAAGCGCTTAACAGCCTTCATCAGTCCGACATTTCCCTCTTGGATCAAGTCCGCCTCTGCCAGTCCGTAACCCGAATAGCTCCGCGCTATATGGACGACAAACCTTAGGTGCGCCAAGACCAACTCACGGGCTGAGTCGACGCAATCATCATAAAAAAGCCGCGCCGCCAATTCACGTTCACGCTCAACCGATAGCACAGCGATGCCGCTAACGGCCTGAACATAGGCCCCAAGGTTGGCGCCCGGCGCCATATTCAGTACCGCGCTGTTTGGCAGCGCCAGTGCCTGCTTGGTTTCTGTCATGTTCTCTCCTCCAACGAGGTAATGGCGCTATTTTAGCACTCTAACGGCCAGAGTGCTAAATACAAAAGACTATGTATTTCAAAGGCTTACTGCTTATCTAGCTGCCTAAAGTGCCTTTGACAAGCCATCCAAGAGGCAATCCAGCCCAGAACCACCGCTACCGCCAACAGCCCCAACGGGTAGTGAATGCCAGGCCACTGTAAGCGCTGCTGACTCTCGTAAAGGATAAATAGCGCGTTAACTGGTCCCGCCAACCAGCCACAGAACAGCCACAACATCACTGCGCCCAGTGCGCCTCCGCCCAGCCCGTACCACAACCCAGTATATAAAAACGGCCTGCGCGCAAATGCTGAGGAGCCGCCGATCAGCCGGACGACTAAAATCTCGTCTCCTCGGGCGACAACCGTAAGCCTGAGGATATTTCCCAGCGCAAGCACTGTCGTCAGCAGCATCATTGCGCCCACTGCCAGCACCCATCTTGATGCCGCGCGGAGCCCCTCCTCCAGCCGGATCATCCAAAGCGTATCCAGCACGACTTGGTCCACACCGTTGCTGCTCTCGAGTCGCTTGGCGAGAAGCGTACTGTCTTTTTCTGGGGCGGTGTTGTGCAGCGATACCAGCAAAGTGTGTGGAAGAGGGTTACGTGGGAGTGACTCGAGTAAAGGATTCAGTCCAGTCAGCGCAATGAATTGTGATAGCGCTTCGTCTCTGGGGATAAGCTTAACCCGCGCGACTTCAGGCCAATTCGTTATCGCTTGCTGTAAGTGCGTTGCATCATCCAAATCCATTTGTTCCGTCAGCAGCAACGAAAACTGCGGGGGCCGCTCAAAATGAGAGGTCACCGAATTCAGATTATTTACAGTGAGTAAAAGGCTGGCGGGCAATGCGAGTGAGAGCGCCACCAGAAGCCATGTCATGAAGGTGGAGAGCGGTCGTCCCTGCAGCTTCTTCCAACTGCTTGCGGCGGCAGACTGATGCTGAAGAAGCCACACCGGCCACCAACGCCACAGAAGTCGCTCGCGAAGCAGGGATATTTTCATGATGCATCACCCGCGACCAAGCTGCCCGAACTGAGGGTGACAATTCGATGGCGGAGTCGGCAAATCAAGGGCATATCGTGTGTGGCAATCAGGACCGTCACGCCCACCTGATTGAACGCCTCGAACAAAGACATAATCTCAGACGATAGCTGGGGGTCAAGATTTCCGGTGGGTTCATCAGCAATCAGAAATTCAGGCCTCGCTACCACCGCCCTGGCGATCCCAACGCGCTGTTGTTCCCCGCCTGACAGGCTGGCGGGGTCCGCTCGCTCACTCGCAAGTAAACCCACTTTATCCAGAGCTGCTCTCACTCTGCGGGTTATGTCACGAGGAGAAAAGCCGGCTATCTCCAGCGGCAGTGCCACATTGTCGTGCACACTGCGGTCAAACAGTAGCCGGTGATCCTGAAATACCACGCCAAATCGCCTGCGATATCGGGCGACCGCACCACCGGTTAAATGCGTTATCCGATCTCCATTGACCCTGATCTCTCCACCTGTAGGGCGATCCAATAATAACAATAGCTTTAGCACCGTGCTCTTGCCGGCACCAGAGTGGCCAGTCAAAAAGGTCATTTCGCCTTGGTCAACAGCCAGATTCAGATTACGCAGCGCGTGCTGATCTCCGTGTCGCCGGCTGACACGATCAAACTCAATCAATGGTGTAATCCACCTTACGCTTCACAACTTGCCCCAAGCTCACTCATCCAACAGGGCATTAACAAAGTCTGTTGCCGAAAATTCACGCAGATCCTCAGGTCTCTCACCCACGCCCACATAGCGAATGGGCTGATTGAGGCGATTGGCGATCGCAAACAGCACACCTCCCCGAGCCGTGCCGTCTAACTTGGTGACCGCGACACCCGTCACGCCAACAGTTTGGTCAAATTCGATTGCCTGAGACACCGCGTTTTGCCCTGTCCCCGCATCCAGCACCAACAGCGTTTCGTGAGGCACACTTGGGTCACGCTTGCGCATCACCCGCACGACTTTCGCAAGCTCATCCATCAGATGCGCTTTGTTTTGTAGACGCCCGGCAGTATCAGCAATGAGTACGTCTGCTCCCCTCGCATTGGCCGCCTCCAATGCGTCGTACAGTACCGAAGCACTATCAGCGCCAGTATGCTGGGCTATGACCGGCACATCGTTTGCAACCCCCCATGCCTCTAGTTGCTCCACCGCAGCCGCGCGGAAGGTGTCCCCTGCAGCAAGCATCACGCTATGCCCCTGCGCCTTAAATCGATGCGCCAACTTGCCGATAGTTGTGGTTTTACCTGCACCATTAACGCCCACTACCAAAATCACAAAGGGGCTATGATCCGATATGGCCAGCGGTATCTCTCGATCGGCCAGCAACTCTGTCAGAGTGGCCTTTAGTGCCGACATCACTGTTTCAGACGCAGCAAGATCCTTCCGATCAAGGCGCTTTCGGAGTGACTCCAGTACGTGGCGGGTAGTTTCCACACCCAAATCCGCCATAATCAATTGCTCTTCAAGCGCTTCCATTAAGGCGGGATCAAGTTGTTTTTTGCCCAGCACCAGACTAGCCAGACCCTCGGAGAGCTGAATGCGGCTCCGGCCTAGTCCGACTCGCAGCCGCTGAAACACCCCTGATGAGCTGCGCGCCTCGGCCTCTTGCGATAAGCCATTGTCGTGACCCACTGCGTCGGCCATGTTGCTGGTCTCGGCATCATCGCCGGAACTGGCCATTTCATCGGGCGCCGAGTCGAGTTTTGCGCGGCGTTTGAATAGCTTCATGATTCAACATCTCACTGGATGGCAGGGCGCCCCATGCGTTGTAGTGAGGCCCTTACGCGATTACAGTTTAGCACCCCGTCAACTAGGAACCAGCATGGGACGTGGTCGATCGCCAACAACCGCGGCGCTACGAATAATCGGTGGTGAATGGCGCGGTCGAAAAATTCCTTTCCCTCAGCACCCAGGCTTAAGGCCCACTGGAGACCGGGTTCGCGAAACGCTTTTCAATTGGCTGGCACCTCACCTCGCAAACGCACGGTGCCTCGACTTATTCGCCGGATCTGGCATTCTGGGTATCGAGGCGCTTTCCCGTGGCGCCGCGCACTGTGATTTCGTCGATAACCGGCTCGAGAACACTCAGCGAATCGACCGGCAACTGGCAGCGCTCCAAGGTCAAAGCAGAGCATCCGGGCATTGTAGTGATGCATTGGCATTACTAAGCGCCGGTAACGCCCCCTGGGATATCGTATTTATCGATCCGCCCTTCGACGGCTCACTGGGCGAATCCGCATTGAAAGCGCTAGCGCGACACAGGTGCTTGCACCAAACAAGTTGGGTGTACTTCGAAACCAGACGATCTCAACCAGAATGCGTCCCTGAAGAGGACTACTGTATTTTCCGAAAGAAAACGGCCGGCGATGTCCAGTATCAGCTCCTGCAGCTTCGGCCAGGCTGAATATACATGATCCTGTGGCCAGCAAGACTTGTTTACAAGACTTGTGTAGGCTCCGAGCAATGAAGAGAGGAAGCATGCCGTGCTAACACACACCGTCGTGTATCCGGGGACATTCGACCCCATTACCAATGGCCATATTGATCTCATTGAAAGAGCTGCCAAGCTGTTTGAAAGAGTGGTGGTGGCGGTAGCAACCAGCGAAAAAAAAGCGCCTCTCTTTCCGATTGCAGAGAGGGTAGCTCTGGCGCAACACTGCCTTTCGCATGTGCCCGCAGCGAAGGTCGTGCCGTTTAATGGTCTGCTGATCGATTTCGTTGCGTCGCAGGACTCTCACTGCGTGCTCCGCGGGCTACGCGCTGTCGCCGACTTCGAGTATGAGTTCCAGTTAGCCAATATGAACCGCGCGATGCAGCCTGAGTTTGAGAGCGTCTTCTTAACACCTAGCGTTGAACTCTCTTATATCTCGTCCTCTCTGGTGCGGGAAATCGCTGCCCTAGGTGGTGATGTGAGTGGTTTTGTTCCCTCCAAGGTCGGTGCGGCGCTCAACGAGCGATTTAACTAACGAGCCCGATACCACACTGATGTCTGCAGGGCCGATGGTCTAGCGCTGACAAACCGAACAAAAAACGGTGCTACGGCCGCCTTGCCGAACTTCCCTGAGTGTGGTGTCGCAGACTCTACATGGCTTGCCTTGTCGCCCATACACTCGCAGCTTTTGGGCAAAATATCCGGGTTGGCCATCGCCACCAACAAAATCCCTCAACGTCGTGCCACCTTGTTCTATTGCGTTTGCCAGTACCTCCTTGATTGCCCCGGCAAGGCCCTCATATCGGACCGCCGCCACCCTACCAGCGGCTCGCTTGGGATGAATTCCAGACATAAATAATGCTTCATTGGCGTAGATATTGCCGACACCCACCACCACTTTGCCGTCCATAATGAACTGCTTTACCGGAATGCGCCGCCCACGTGAGTGATGATAAAGATAGTCGCCAGAAAACGACGGGGAGAGTGGCTCGGGACCCAAGCTGTCCAAAAGTGGATGCGACACACCTTCCAACCAATGCATACTGCCAAAACGTCTTGGATCGTGATAGCGCAGGCAAAGATGATCATCGAGCACGATATCAACATGATCATGAAAAAGTGCCGGCGCTGTTGCGGGCATGATCCTGAGGCTCCCCGACATACCCAGATGAACCATTAGCGTCCCCCGGTCGGTGTCAATAAGGATGTATTTCGCGCGGCGACGCACTCCCAGAAAACGCGCGCCAGTGAGGCTTCGCTCGAGGTGCCCCGAAATAGGCCATCTCAGCCGAGCCTCTCGGATAATTACCGCTACCACCTGTCGATCGGTGATATGAGGAGCGATACCGCGGCAGGTGGTTTCGACTTCTGGCAGTTCTGGCATGGCTGGCTGGACCTGGCTCTTGATATGTCGCCAATAGCTAGTGCAAATCAGATGTTACTTGAGCTGGGGCGTGCAGACTTGAGCCTTCGCATCAAAATTGAAGCCCCAAAAAAACGAAACCCCGGTAAGAGGCCGGGGCTAACGCAATGAAAAAACCGTTACTTGATCTTTCCTTCTTTATAGACAACATGCTTTCGGGCGACAGGATCGTACTTCTTCATTTCCAGTTTGTCTGGCATGGTCCGCTTATTTTTATCAGTGGTATAAAAATGACCCGTACCGGCCGTTGAGTTCATTCGGATTTTTTCTCGCATCAGTCAGCCCCTCACACTTTTTCGCCGCGCGCGCGCAACTCTTCCAATACCGAGTCGATGCCGCGTTTATCGATAATCCGCATACCCTTGGAGGATAGCCGCAAAGAAACAAAGCGCTTCTCGGATTCTACCCAAAAGCGATGGTTGTGCAGGTTGGGCAGGAACCGCCGCTTGGTTCGGTTCTTAGCGTGCGAAACATTGTTACCGGTTGCGGGCCGCTTGCCCGTAACCTGACAAACTCGTGCCATGGGAATCCCCGTCGAGATCCAGAAAGGGCGCGTTTTATACCAGAGGCGCTCCGGGGGTGCAAGCGAGGCCGAATGATCACTCATCGAAGTGTGCAAAAACCCCTGCAAATGCTACGGTGCGGGCCTACTGAACGTCGAGCTTGGGGGCCTATGGGCCATTTACGACAACGCCGGATACTTGTGGCAATAGCGGGTGGGATCGCCGCTTATAAAGGCGCGGAGCTGGTTCGTCTACTGAAGAAGCAGGGGGCCGACGTCCGCGTAATCCTCTCTCGAGGGGCTCGCGAGTTCATTACACCCCTGACCATGCAAGCCCTGTCTGGCGAGCCCGTGCACACAGAACTCCTCGATGAGTCCGCTGAAGCGGGCATGGGCCACATCGAACTGGCACGATGGGCAGATCTATTGGTCATTGCGCCCGCAACCGCCGATGTCATCGCGCGTCTGGCACATGGGCGAGCAGACGATTTAATGACAACGGCTGCACTTGCCACCGCCGCGCCTGTCGCTGTCGCACCGGCAATGAATCAGCAGATGTGGGCAAATGCCGCCACGCAAGAAAACCTGATCCTACTGACACAAAGAGGCATTCAGATTATTGGCCCAGACCAAGGCGAGCAGGCCTGTGGTGATGTAGGTCCCGGGCGGCTGCTCGAACCGGCTCAAATACTGCAGGCACTCCAGAGCCGCTTTTCCAGTCGGCAACTGGACAACAAAAAAGTCGTGATTACGGCGGGCCCAACGGTTGAAGCAATTGATCCGGTGCGCTTTCTCAGTAATCACAGCTCTGGAAAAATGGGATACGCTCTGGCTCGGGCTTGCGCGGAAGCGGGGGCCGAGGTCACCTTGATTTCCGGCCCCGTGCATTTAAGTCCACCAGATCGTGTCAGGCTGCTGTCAGTCACTTCGGCTATCGAAATGCATGATGCCTCCATTCAGGAGGCTGACGGCGCAGATCTCTTTATCGGAGCGGCAGCTGTCGCCGATTTCCGCGTATCAAATCCTGCTAGGGAGAAAATAAAAAAAAATGCACAGCCTGATCTCACGCTCACGCTGGTTGAAAACCCGGATGTCATCGCAGCCGTCTGCCAGCTAGCCCGCCGCCCGACTCTCGTGGTTGGTTTTGCGGCGGAAACTTCAGACTTGTTATCTCATGCCCGAGAAAAACGGGTGAAAAAGGGTCTCGATTTGGTCATAGCCAATGATGTCAGCGATCCTCACACCAGCTTTGGATCTGACCAAAATGCGGTTCATCTCATTGGGGCTTTGTCGGAGCAACACCTTGCGCTCGCCAGTAAGCAGGTCATTGCAGAAAAAATTGTCAGCATATTGGCGGAAAGACTGTCTGAACCAGCGGCCGCATCCAGCTAGCATCTCTCAGCGCCACTCAGCTTGCTGGGTCGCATCAGTGCGGCATCTTCACATTGCCTTTGCCAGCGCACGCGCTCATGCTCGGCTCTGTTTTACTGTCTAGGAAGCCGCCCCATGTCTCTGAATCAAGGTGAGGCAGGCACTTTTGCCAAAATCCTTACCGAGTCACTGCCATACATACAGCGTTTCACAGGCAAAACGTTCGTAATCAAATTTGGCGGTAACGCCATGACCAATCCGGAGCTTCATGAGAGCTTCGCACGGGACGTCGTCCTGATGAAGCTGGTGGGAATGAACCCTGTAGTGGTGCATGGTGGTGGGCCACAAATCGGACAGCTACTGGACAGACTCAACATCGAGACGCGTTTCATTGACGGCATGCGTGTGACAGACGAGCACACCATGGATGTTGTGGAGATGGTGCTGGGCGCCTCAGTAAACAAGGAAATCGTCGACAGCATTCACCGCAACGGGGGAAGAGCAATTGGGATCACCGGCAAGGATGGTCAACTCATTCAGGCTCGCAAACTGAGTGGGCCATGGGGAAACGAAGGACAACCGGATATTGGCCAAGTTGGCGAGGTGGAGCGCATCGACACCGATATCCTTTCCACGCTCAGCGACAGTGACTATATTCCTGTGATCGCGCCTGTGGCCGGTAGCGAAGACGGTAGCACCTATAATATCAACGCAGATCTCGTGGCAGGAAAGCTGGCAGAGGTGCTCCGCGCTGAGAAACTTATGCTGCTGACCAACGTGCCGGGCCTACTTGATGCCAACGGTAAGACGCTTACGGGGCTTTCATCCGAGCAAGTAGAAACGTTGATTCAATCTGACGTCATACAGGGTGGAATGCTTCCCAAAGTGCGATGTGCGCTGAACGCGGTAAAGGGCGGGGTCAATAGCGCGCACATCATCGACGGCCGCGTCCCTCATGCCGCACTGCTGGAAATCTTCTCAGATGAGGGCATCGGAACGTTGATCTGCAATCGTCACTGACTCGCGAGGACCGTCATTGCGCCCAAGCGCAGGACTGATTAGCATCTGTCCACACGCGTTCGGTCGGTCACACAATGAGCAGTGCTGATGTCAGCTAATCACACAGACAGTCCCGTCAGCCGACAAGAGCAGATCCTTCAAGCACTCGCGACAATGTTGGAAGAGGCGCCGCTTGAGAAAATCACGACGGCAAAACTGGCTGCCTGTGTTGGCGTTTCCGAAGCAGCTTTGTACCGACACTTTCCTTCCAAAGCGAAGATGTTTGAATCGCTGATTGCCTTCGCCGAAGAGACATTATTCGTGCGCATCAGTCGAATATCAGAACAACAAACCGATGCATTAAGCCAATGCCATCATCTACTCCGGTTATTTTTGGAGTTTTGCGAAAAAAACCCTGGTATCACTCAACTGCTCACCGGACGCGGATTAATGGGCGAAGCCAGTAAGCTCCATGATCGAGTATCGCAGCTATATGATCGGCTGGAGACGCAGTTGCGACAATATCTCAGAGAGGCTGAGTTACGAGAGGGGTTGCGACCTCGCCTGCCAATAGCCAGCGCCGCCAACCTAATGCTGATCTCCGCCGAGGGTAAGATCAGTCAATTTTGCCGAAGCAGCTTTAAACGACAACCGACGGAGGGCTGGGAGGAGCAATGGCTGATTCTGAGTGAACATCTAATGCGGCCTGCAAGCTCTGTCGGTGCAAGCAGATCCGAGTAACACGGAAACCACCTCACCAAGGCCATCCCATATAATGCCTTAGCGCGCTGCTCAATCGCAGAGAGGCATTTGTTTGCGACGAAACGCGGCCTGACTCACTTGGCTCAGGTCTTGACGGGATAGCCCAACGTGCTTTTAGGCACAACTCTACATAACCCCATAACGCTCTCTATATCGCTCAAGTGCATCACGACAAGCCATCATCTCAGGGTTGCCGTCCACCCACTCAATGATATCGTGCAAAGAGATCACACTGGTTACGGAGATACCACTGTGTTGTTCTACCTGCTGGACTGCAGACAGCGAAGTATCTCCTCTTTCACAACGGTCGAGCCCGATCAGAACAGCCGCGCCTGTCGCGCCCGCTGCATCCAGAATAGCCATTGACTCTTTAATAGCCGTGCCAGCTGTTATCACATCATCAACGATCACGACATTTCCCTTCAAGGAGCTGCCTACGAGGCTTCCGCCCTCGCCATGGGTTTTTGCTTCCTTGCGGTTGAAGGCAAAAGGCATGTCGACGCCAAACTCATCTGCCAACGCGATCGCCGTGGTGGCAACCAGCGGGATGCCCTTGTAGGCGGGACCAAAGAGCATATCCGCCGACACAGTAGCTTCCATCAGGGCCGCCGCATAGCAACGCCCCAGTCGGGCCAAGGCCGAGCCGGTTGAAAAACGCCCCGCGTTAAAAAAATAGGGGCTGATACGACCGGATTTGAGCTCGAACTCGCCAAACTGCAGAACGTCACACTCCAAGGCCAGCTCGATAAACTGCTGACGGTATGGCTTCTGATCTGTCTTCACAACTCACTCCATGATGACTATACGGGTTGCGACTACGACCAACGGTACGGAATAATCGATTAGCCGCGGTCTGCCTATTGGCTTTCCACGTATGATAGGTGATCGTCACAAACAGGACTAGCAATGAGGGTCATCAGCCTCGTCACGGAAGGCATTGAGAGAGCGGCTGAGGCGGGCTGTCTTGAGTGGCTGTTTGCGCAAGACGCAGACATTATTTGCCTCCAGGATACGCACTGCGCAGAGCACACGTTAAAGGGCAACGCTTTTTTCCCAGAAGGTTATCACCCCTACTTTCTTGACCATTACGACGACCCTCGGCGCAACGGTGTCGCGATTTACTGTCGCACACTACCAAAAGCCATTATTTGGGGTCTGGGATTCGCAGACTTTGACTCTCAAGGGCTGTATATCCAAGCTGACTACGATCAATTCAGTGTCGGCTCCGTGCTGGTGCCCACTGGCAGGGCGAACACGCAAGCAATGGAGACCAAGCTAAGCTTCCTCTCACAATTAAGCACTCACCTAGCAAAAGTGCGCCATAAGCGAAGGGGCTATATTTTATGTGGGGGCTGGGAACTGATGGCTCATCATGCTGATGCCGAGGACGCAGGCAACAGCGCCGCACTCCCGGGTTTATCCGCGACGGAACGAGGATGGCTACTGGATCTCTACGATTCCGGGTACACAGACGCGTTCAAGGCGATTGACAGAGAACCCGACGCCTACTCGTGGTGGCCTGATGGTGATGAGGCGGGCGGGCTCAGAACTGATACACACATCATTTCTGATGTACTCGTCGATCGCGTCAGTGCAGCCAAAATCTATGACGAAGAGGTCTTCTCCCACCACGCACCCGTGGTCATTGATTACGACCTGACGATCTAACCCTCACTGAGCGCGTCGCGCTGAGCTGCCGTAATGACAACCCCCGCCGCCGCCGCCAAATCCACCAAACGAGCCAGCTCTTCTTGTGTAAAAGTGGCACCCTCTGCGGTTCCCTGCACCTCAACCAAACCGCCCGACTCAGTGAGCACAACATTCATATCGCTGTCAGCGCGAGAATCTTCGGCATAATCTAGGTCAACAACGGGTGAGCCATTCCATACACCCACCGATACCGCACAAATCAAATGCCGCAGCGGGTCAGCCTCTAACTCTCCAGAGCGCTGCAGAGCATTCAACGCGTCCACCACAGCCACACAGGCACCCGATATGGCGGCCGTTCGCGTACCACCATCGGCCTGAATCACATCACAATCTACGGTCAACGTGCGCTCACCGAGCAGCCGCAGATCCAGTGCCGCACGCAATGATCGGCCGATAAGCCGCTGAATCTCCACCGTCCGCCCACTTTGCTTTCCACGGGCGGCCTCACGGTCCATCCTCGAACCGGTCGAGCGCGGCAACATGCCATACTCGGCAGTCAACCAACCCTCTCCCTTGCCTCGTAAAAACCCCGGAACGCCCCCGCTCACACTCGCCGTACAGATCACCTTGGTCTGACCAAAAGAGACCAGCACAGAGCCCTCTGCGTGACACGTAAAACCTCGCTCAAATTGAATCGCTCGCGTTTCGTGATGTGCGCGACCACTAGGCCGAACCGGTGTCTGGCTCATCTTGTTTCTCCTGGCGGGACACGGCATCCCCTGTCTCGTGCTGCTGTTACACTAAACAGGGTTAAATTGCAGGAAAATGCCGTGACTCAAAGTATGACGGGCTTTGCCCGCGGGAGTGTAACAACGGGGACGCAAATGGTCACCGTCGAATGCCGTTCGGTCAATAACCGCTTCCTCGATGTCCAGTTTCGTATGCCCGATACACTGAGAGAATGTGAAGCAACATTTCGGCAGCAGGTTGGTAAGGCGTTTTCAAGAGGCAAACTGGAGCTTTCCATCCGGACACATGAAAAAACCAGTAGCGACCCCGCAACCATTGACCATGAACGCCTCGATACGCTTAAGTCAGCATTGGTGGAGATTGCTGACAGATTTCCGGATTCCCGCTGTCCCGACCAGCTGTCGATCATGCTCGCCCCGGGCGTGCTGATCGAGCAAGCTTCTAACCTTGACGCCCTTCAGGCAGCGGCCACAGAGGCGCTTGGCACATGCCTCTTGGAGCTCAGAGAGCAGCGCTTGTCAGAGGGGCAAAAATTAGCCCTCATGGTCGAGGAGCGTTGCGCTGCTATCCGCACCCAGCTTGATCTGTTAAAAGCACAACTCCCGGCATTACAGACGGCACATCGGCAAAAACTTTTGAGCCGACTGGCCGCTCTGGATCTAGAAGCAGATCCGAAAAGGCTGGAGGAGGAAATTGTCTATGTGCTTCAACGTGCCGATGTCGAAGAAGAAATGGATCGGCTGGGCGCTCACCTTAATGCCATTGAGACGGCGCTGAGCGGAAGCGCGCCTTGTGGCCGACGACTGGACTTCCTGATGCAAGAACTTAATCGAGAAGCGAACACCCTCAGCTCCAAATCTACGGCACTCAACACAACCAATACTGCGGTAGAGTTCAAAGTGCTTATCGAGCAGATGCGTGAACAAATTCAAAATATTGAGTGACTAACCAAAGTGAATATCAATCCCTCCAGAGGACAACTACTCATCATCTCAGCACCCAGTGGCGCTGGCAAAACGTCCCTTATCAAAGCGCTTGTCGACTCCGACGATCGGATTGAAGTATCGGTATCACACACAACCCGACCCCAGCGCCCGGGTGAGAAAGATGGGAAGAACTATTTTTTTGTATCCGAGACTACATTTCTATCACTACGAGAAAACGGCGCGTTCTTTGAATGGGCAGAGGTGTTTGGCCACCACTATGGCACGGGCATCGCTCAGCTGGAGGCACGTCTTGCACAAGGCGCCGATGTGGTGCTTGAGATTGACTGGCAGGGTGCGCAGCAGGTTCGCAAGTTAGTGCCCGACAGCGCGTGGGCATTCATATTGCCCCCTTCCATTGATTCACTCAAAGCCCGACTTGATTCCCGAGGGCAAGATAATGACGACACGATCGGGGTGCGCATGGCCGCAGCACAGGCCGAAATGTCTCACTGGGAGGAAGCAGATTATCTGATTATCAACGAAAACTTTGATATCGCGTTAACGGACCTTCGTGCGGTAGTACAGTCGTTACGATTACGTACCAGCCAACAGCGCCTGGCGCTGAACGAATTGATTGCACACCTGCTGCCATCATAGGCCGGAATAAAGCATGGGAACTGCCAAATTTACGCAGAGAGGGCGTTGATAACCCTATTCCTGCGCTATACTACGCGGCCGCGAAAAACAAGCATCAGACATCAGGAGAACACATCGTTATGGCCAGAGTTACCGTTGAAGATTGCTTGGACAACGTAGACAACCGCTTTGAATTGGTCATGTTGGCATCCAAGCGGGCCCGCCAGATCGCCACTGGTGGTCGCGACCCACTGGTGGAAGATGCCTCTGACAAAGCCACCGTGATCGCTTTACGAGAGATTGCTGAGGGATTAATCACTCCTGAGGTACTAGCCCGAGAAAGCGAAATCGAAGCAGAAGAAGAATTGGCCGCCAGCTTCGAAACACCCGTTCTCTAAGCGCGAGGATCGCTGGCGGTGGTGGCATCAACACTACAGACGCTCAGCAATTCCATTCCGGGTTTTACGCCTCGTTTAAGCTCACACCCCCGGAATCAAAAAGAGCATGCGGCACCATTTGCCAACAGTTCCTTTGCGGCGTTCGAGCAGCTAATCGCCGATTACCTGCCGCTGGAACAATCCCAGCGGGTGAGGCGTGCCTACTATTACTCAGAGCAGGCGCATTACGGCCAAACTCGGCGTAGCGGCGAACCCTACGTCACTCATCCCCTTGCGGTAGCTAGCATTCTGGCCCGCATGCACATGGATGCCCAAAGTTTAATGGCCGCGCTGTTACACGATGTCATCGAAGACACCGGTGTCAGCAAAGATGACATCGGCGCGCAATTTGGTAAAGAAGTGGCCGAGCTGGTAGACGGCGTCAGCAAACTTACCCACGTCGAGTTTGACTCCGTAGAGCTACGACAGGCAGAAAACTTCCAGAAGATGACGCTGGCCATGGCAAAAGACATCCGTGTCATTCTGGTCAAGCTGGCTGATCGCCTTCACAACATGCGCACCCTAGGCGTGCTGAATCGCGAAAAAATAAAGCGCATTGCCAGCGAAACACTGGATATATACGCACCCATTGCGATGCGCCTCGGTATGAATGAAGTGCGTATGGAATTTGAGGATCTTGGACTCAAAGCGCTCTACCCAATGCGTGCACGCCGCCTGGAAGCTGCCCGACGAGCAGCGAGCGGCAACCGCACGCATTTGATTGATCAGATCAGGAGCCAACTGAGCCAAACTCTGGTTCGGGAAGGTCTCAATGCCACCGTTGCAGGGCGCGAAAAGCACCTTTTCAGTATCTACAAAAAAATGAAAGCAAAGCGGAAAGGTTTTTCAGAGGTCATGGATATTTTCGCTTTTAGGCTACTGGTCGACTCCGTAGACGACTGTTACCGCGCGCTGGGTATGGTGCACAGTCTTTACAAACCCGTACCCGGAGAATTCAAAGACTACATCGCAATCCCAAAGGCCAATGGTTATCAATCTTTACACACCGTTTTAAAAGGAATGCATGGTGTCCCCATAGAAATTCAAATCCGGACCCATGAAATGGAAGACATGGCAAATAATGGTATTGCCGCCCATTGGCTATATAAGAGTGAAGAAACCGGTGCCAGCATGTCGCACACCCGCGCCCGCGAGTGGGTACAAGGGCTACTCGAAATGCAGCAACGGGCAGGGGATTCCCTCGAATTTATCGAAAACGTCAAAATCGATCTGTTCCCAGATGAAGTGTATGTCTTCTCGCCGCGCGGAGATATTCTTGAATTGCCTAAAGGGGCTTGTGCTATCGATTTTGCCTACGCCGTGCACAGTGATATCGGAAATCACTGTGTTGCAGCGCGGGTCGCAAAGCAGCTGGTGCCCCTCTCCGAGCCCCTCGAGAGTGGCGTTACCGTAGAAATTGTGACCTCCCCGTCGGGAAGGCCCAGTCCGTCCTGGCTAAACTGGGTAGTCACTGCCAGAGCGCGCACACATATCCGTCACTTCCTGAAGGATCAGCGTCGCGAGGATTCTTTGGATCTGGGCAGAAACCTGCTGGATCGGGCACTGATGGCGAAACAGTCGCGTCTCAGCGCGATTGATGATGACACCCTGAAAGTCGCCCTTGCGGCGATGGGCAAGGTAGACATGGAGTCGCTGTTGATCGATGTGGCACTAGGTAATACTTTGCCACACATTGCGGTAGCTCACCTGACCAGCAAACAGGAAGATTCTGCCGTCTCGGGAGAGATCGCCACCCTCGGGATTCGGGGCACAGAAGGGATGGGCGTCACTTATGCCAAATGTTGTTGCCCACTGCCTGGGGATGCTATTCAGGGATACCTCGGGCAAGAGAAGGGCCTGATGGTACATCGGGACAGTTGCCGCAATCTTGCCGAACTGCGAGAACAACCAGATCGCCTCATTTCACTGCATTGGGACGAGAGTATCGAGCGTTCATATCCCGCTGCCGTCAGGGTACAGGCCGAAAACCGGCGCGGCATGATCGCGTTACTGGCGACACGCCTCAGCGCCATTGGCCTCAACATTGACCGTATCGCAACTCAAAACAAAGACGTGGAGTTCACCTTTGTCGATCTGGAACTTCAAGTGACCAGTCGGACTCACCTTGCTCGTGTGATGAAGCGCCTTAGAACAGTGGACGGCGTGCTCAAGGTAGTGCGCAGCACGCGTCGCTAAAAGCCGATGCTATTACGTCGTGTGCCGAAAATAACGCGGCGACTATGTTGCGCGTTCCGCTAGACACGTATTCAATAAACACCTCTTTACATCCCTAAGGAAGCACATTGTGTCCAACCGTGCCGTGATCGCCACCCAAGCCGCTCCACAAGCTATCGGTCCCTATTCTCAGGGTATCAAGGTAGGAAATACCGTTTGGATTTCCGGACAGATACCGCTTGTTGCCGAGACGATGGAAATGGTCAAAGGGGATATCACTGCAGAAGCGACACAAGTATTCAAAAATCTCCGTGCCGTCGCAGAAGCGGCGGGGGGTGAGCTGAACGATGCCGTAAAAATCAACATCTCCCTGACCGACCTTGGTGATTTCGACGCCGTCAACGCCGTCATGGCTGCACATTTGTCGGAACCCTTCCCGGCGCGTGCGTGCGTTCAGGTTGCCGCGCTTCCCAAAGGAGCCCGGATCGAGCTCGAAGCTATTCTTGTTTTGTAAAGTTCAAACGACTTAGTCTCTCAATTAAGTGACTGATGTGCCGACACCACTTGGGCATAACCCTCGCGCCAAGTAGGATAGGTCAGTTCGAACCCCAGTTTTTTAAATAGGCGACTCCGACAACGCCGATTTGCCCTAATGCGCCCACTGGAAGCGTCCTCAACGAGGGAAACTCCCCATTGCTTAGCAAGCCAGCGTTCAATGTCGTAAGTCGGTGTTGCGTCGCCATCGCTAGCTACAATAGTTGGGGGAACCCAATCACCCTCACTATCACGTAGCAAGCAGTGGACAATGAGTTTCGATAGATCATCGCGATGAATCCGGTTGCCGAACGGCGACCCGGGCGCGCTTCCCCGCCCCGACAGTACGTTTCTCACCAGCATGCCTTCGGGGTTTCCATAAACACCCGCCGGCCGAATAATGCTCGCTGTCGCCGAACGCCGCACACATGCCTCGGCACTGACCATTGAAACAGCCTGAGCTTCCTGCGTATGCAGCGCAGAATGCTCGTCGACCCAGCCCCCCGCCGCCTCTCGGTAAACCCGCGTGGAAGAAACCCAGACCACCCTTCGACACCGTTTCAGCCATCGCTGAGCACCCAAATGCTGAGCCGCCTGAAAAAATCCGCTTCGATAACCGATCGCATCAAACGATTGCGGCGTAGGCGTCACCAGAACGTAGTCCGGCTGGCATTCACCCAGAGCGCTGTATGTTTCTGCCTGGGTCATGTCAATTTCAAGGCGAGTGAACAGTTCCGGAAGCTTTTCGGGCGCTCGCCGTGCTCCCGCCACGGTCCAACCCACGTCGGTGAGCGCGCGTCCTACCCGTGTTCCGATATCACCACATCCAAGAATCAGTAGCCTCATGGCTTCGCGCTCATCCTGAAGAATCGCTAAGATGCGAGCCTATCACGGCATTGAGTGGCGTCGGGAACCCCTTGAGCGAGACCATCTTACAAAACCCCGTTACGGTACTCCGCGGTGTGGGGGAAAAATTGACGCTACGGCTGTCAGAGATTGGTATCCATTCTCTGGAAGACCTGCTCTTTCATTTTCCGCTTCGCTATCAGGATCGTACTCACACTACCCCGATCGGAGGAGCACTTGATCAACACGATGCCGTGATCAAAGGCGAGGTACTCGCTGCCGCTGTCACGATGGGGCGCCGCCGCACATTGGTCGTCAAGGTAGAAGATACTACCGGCGTGTTAACAGTGCGTTTCTTTCACTTTCGGCAATCGCAGGTTGCACAATTTCGACAAGGGGTACCAATACAGGTTTACGGAACCGTGAGACGGCTCGCTGGCTCGCTAGAAATGATTCATCCCGAGTATCGCTTGGGTCACAGCGCGAACCTGCTGGAAGACGCACTGACGCCCGTCTATCCCACAATCAGTGGCCTAGGCCAGACGACATGGCGAAACCTCTGTCAACAAGCCCTGAAAATGCTGCAGGAAGCACCCCCAGAGGATCTACTGGCAGGAATCACCGACGATGACATCACACTGCATGAAGCCATTGCGTTTCTTCACAATCCCCCGCGGACTGCTGCGCTGAGCGACATTCAGCAAGGACTTCATCCGGCTCAGTCAAGGCTGGCGCGGGAGGAGCTGATTGCTCATCAGCTCACCATTCAGGGTGTTCGTGACCGAGAGCGGCGTCACTCGGCGCCTAGAATCACGGGCTTTTCTCCGTTATCCCGCCAATTTCTAAAGAACCTACCGTTTTCGCCGACTAACGCACAAGAGCGCGTCGCTGAAGAACTGGCCCATGATATGGCACAGGGGTCGCCGATGCTTCGACTGGTACAGGGAGATGTCGGGTCGGGTAAAACGCTGGTCGCAGCCAGGGCCATTCTCGATACCGTTGCCGCTGGCTACCAAGTTGCGTTTATGGCACCAACAGAGCTGCTTGCCGAACAGCATTTCCAGAGCCTTGAAGCCTGGTTAACACCACTTGCGCTTTCCGTGAACTGGTTGAGCGGTCGTATCAAGGGAAAAGCGCGCAAAACAATTTTAGGTGAGCTGGCCGCGGGAACAGTCAGCATTCTGGTGGGAACTCATGCCCTATTTCAGGATGAAGTCGTATTTCGCCGTCTGGGTTTGATTGTAGTGGATGAACAACACCGATTTGGTGTGCATCAGCGGCTCCACCTCGCGGCCAAGGGTGTAGATGGCGGTCACCCGCATCAACTAGCCCTCACAGCCACACCCATTCCGCGGTCACTCGCAATGGTTACCTATGGCGATTTGGACTGTTCCGTAATCGACGAGCTGCCGCCGGGCCGAACACCCATTACCACCACCCTGATCGATACTGACCGCAGAGAAGCTGTGATTCGCAGAGTCGGAGCGGCCTGCGGAAATGGCAGGCAGGCCTATTGGGTGTGCACCGCCATCGAGGAGAGCGACTCTCTGGATTTGGAAGCAGCAGAGGCGACCAGAGATTACCTCGGCGAAGCGCTCCCTGAGGTCCGTATTGGTATGGTTCACGGCCGCATGAAAGCGCCTGAAAAAGCCGAGATGATGGCGAACTTTAAATCAGGCTTTATTCAGCTGTTGGTCGCAACAACCGTCATCGAAGTGGGCGTCGATGTCCCCAATGCCAGCCTCATGATTATTGATAACGCCGAACGGCTCGGGCTGGCTCAGCTACACCAATTGCGCGGTCGTGTCGGCCGCGGCGTTGTAGAGAGTCACTGCTTGCTACTATATCGACAGCCACTGTCTGAAACAGCGCGAGAACGGCTACAAGTCATGCAGCAAACTCATGATGGCTTTGTGATTGCCGAGGCGGATCTGCGCATCCGGGGTCCGGGGGAGCTCTTGGGGACCAGGCAAACCGGCATGGCACAGTTCCGCATTGCGCGCTTGCCGGAACATGAGTCTCTATTGATCGAGGCACAAGCCATCGCCAACAATCTCTATACTGAGGACTCCGCGCGCACCAAAGCGCTCATCGCCCGATGGGCGGGTCCGAGAGCGGACTTTGCCCGTGTTTAACGCGCCGCTGTCGCATCACTCCGCTCCGCCCGCTAGACTGTGCGCCTCTTGGAGACGGCTCTACCGGAATGATGGAAGCGACACCCCCGATAACTGAAAGCAGCAAAATAACGAGTAAGTGGCGCGGCGCTGTTGAAATCACACGCTTCGATAAGCCCATCGGCACGCTTTTGCTTCTCGCTCCCACACTGTGGGGTGTTGTGCTAGCGAGTGAGGGTCGCCCCTCTCTGGCCATGCTATGTATCTTTGTGGCAGGTGCCATTGTTATGCGTGCTGCCGGCTGTATCGCTAACGATCTCGCGGACCGCAACCTTGATGGTCACGTGGAACGAACACGCCTCCGACCACTGGTAACCGGCGCTCTGTCTGTCAAGGAGGCTTTCGGATTACTCGGCGCACTCCTGATTTTAGCCCTCATCTTAGTCGCGCTAACTAATGCGCTCACGATGAAGCTATCGTTCGTCGGTGCCGGTCTGGCACTGATCTATCCATTTATGAAACGAATTACCCACTGGCCACAAATCGTTTTAGGTCTCGCTTTTTCGTGGAGCATCCCCATGGCATTTGCCGCCAGTCAGTCGGCGCTGCCGCAGGAGCTCTGGTGGTTGTTTTGCGCCAATGTGTTGTGGACCCTTATTTACGATACCCAATATGCAATGGTGGATCGCGAGGATGACCTCGCCATCGGCATCAAATCCACCGCCATCCTTTTTGGCGATATGGATGTCAGGGTCATCGCCTTACTGCAATGTCTATGCCTTTTCGCTTTCTGGCGCTGTGGCGTCGCATTTGAACTCGGGCGCTTTTATGACCTTGCCATTATTGGTGTCGCATTGATGTTTATTTGGCATTTATGGCTAATTCGAGGTCGGGACACGGCGCGGTGTTTTATCGCTTTTAACCAAAGCAAATGGATTGGGTTGATCGTACTTGCAGGGCTTTGTGCGCACTTCTGGTTGGGCGATAACGCGGTGCTCTCAGCAAATTGAAACCGCTCACAGCCACCACCTACCGCTCTCTGGAGGAGATTGGATCCACCACTTGGCAAGCGTATTTTGATCAGTGCGAACCGTTTCTGAGTTGGCCGTTTCTTCGCGGGCTAGAATCTTCAGGTTGCACGACAGCACAAAGCGGCTGGCAGCCTGCGCATATCGGCTTCGAGCAAGATGATGCCTTACTGGGGTTAGTCCCTGCCTATCTCAAGACGCATAGCTACGGTGAATATGTGTTTGACTGGTCGTGGGCAGATGCTTGGCAACGTATGGGGCTCGACTACTACCCGAAGCTGGTCACAGCTATCCCTTTTACGCCTGCGACAGGCCAGCGCTTTGGATATGACTCGCAAGCGAACCAAAATCTAGAGCGGATGGCAGTGGGGATGCAGGCACTGTGTAAACAACTTAACGTATCGAGCTGGCACGTATTGTTTATTGGGGCAGCCGAGTCGGCGCGACTGTCACAGTGCGGCATGCCTCAGAGGCTAACCACACAATTCCATTGGTTTAACCGAGAATACCGCGACTTTCAGGATTTTCTTGATCGGTTCAGTAGTCGAAAGCGCAAGAACCTGAGAAGAGAGCGCGAGCAGGTCAAGCGCCAGGGGCTAGTGCTCAAAACGTTGAAAGGAGACGCTATTTCTCAGGAGAACTGGCTGTTTTTTCACCGCTGTTATCAAACGACGTATGCCAAACGATCAGGGCATGGTGGCTATCTTACCGAGCTGTTTTTCACTGAAACCTGCCCTGCTCTCGGGGAAAGCCCCATTATGGTGATTGCCGAGGCCGAGGGGCTGCCGGTCGCTGCCGCACTATTTTTTGAAGGAAATGACACGTTGTACGGCCGCTATTGGGGCTGTCTGGCAGAGTACGATTACCTTCACTTCGAGGCCTGTTACTACTGCGGCATTGAGTACTGCATTGAAAAAGGCCTGTCCCGTTTCGACCCTGGCGCGCAGGGTGAACATAAAATCCAGCGTGGCTTTGAGCCCATCTTGACCTACTCCAATCACTGGATTGTCGATGAACGGCTTCGGGAGGCGGTGGCACAATTCGCGGCTCAAGAGCGCGAGCATGTGCAGGCATATCAACGAGAGGCGTCGACCCTTCTTCCTTTTAAACTCGAAGAAAATTAATCCGCTTTGGGCACCGCATCTCGCAGAAAAACCCAATTGGCACTGTCTGAATCTTTGGCGCTGAAGTAATAACCATCGCCAGTGAAGTCCTTCAGCCCGCTGGGCTCGTTCAAACCCTCTTGAACAATGTACCGCGCCATGGCCCCACGCGCTTTCTTGGCAAAAAAGGAAATCATTTTGTACTGGCCATTCTTCAGGTCTCGGAATTGAGGCGTGATAACTTCCGCACTTAGCGAGGCGCTTTTTACGGCTTTGAAATACTCGTTGGAAGCCAAATTAACCAAGATGTCGCTTCCACTCGCCCTAAGATGCTTGGCGAGAACTTCAGAAATGCGGGTACCCCAGAATTCATACAGGTTTTTACCACCACTATTCTCAAATGGCAGGCCCATCTCGAGGCGGTAGGGCTGCATCAGATCCAACGGGCGCAACAACCCATAGAGACCAGACAAAATGCGCAGATGCTTTTGGGCAAAGGCCAGTTCAGCTGCACTCAAGGTCTCGGCCGCCAACCCCGTGTAGACGTCGCCTTTGAAGGCCAATACGGCTTGCTTGGCATTTTGCAGGGAGAAATTGGGCTGCCAATTCATAAACCGCTCGTGATTCAGCGCCGCAATATTCGCCGAAACCCCCATCAAAGCCTGAATATCCTCAGGATTCATGGTCTGTGCTTGGCCGATCAGCGAAGCCGCCTCATCAATAAATAGCGGCTGGGTCGACTTGCGTGTGGTCGGCTGGGTTTCGTAATCAAGCGTCTTGGCAGGGGACAGAACGGAAAGCACGTGATGACCTCCTATGCAATCTATGAGGTCAGAATGATAACCTTGCACGCCTCTGATAAAAACCACGGTATTGGGATCATGACCGACATACCCCTAACGGGAACAATTGATCGAATGATGATCCGTTTGGAGCGCATAACAGCGTGGTGCGTGCCCGTCATGGCCCTGTTGGTATTTTGTATTGTGCTGCTCCGGTATGGCTTCAACACAGGAGCAATTGCGGCACAGGAGTCTGTTCAATATCTTCATGCGACCGTATTCATGCTCGGCGCGGCAATCGCCCTGGCAGCAGACCAGCACGTCCGCGTAGATATCTTTTATCGGCATTTCACCCCGAGGCAGCGCGCTTGGGTTAACACAATGGGCCACATTATTTTTACTCTCCCGCTTTGCGCGCTGATTGGGTGGGGCTCCTTCGATTATGTGCTGGATAGCTGGAGCGCCCAAGAGGTCTCACCCGAACCCGGCGGCCTGCCTTTTGTTTTCATCCTCAAAACGCTCATTCCGGCCATGGCACTCTTGCTTGGAATACAGGCGGTTTCTCACGTGCTGCTTGGCATCAACATTTTACAGAGACGGGAGCCCAGTTGATGGAAGGGCAACTCGCGCTTGCGATGTTTCTAGCGGTGTGCTGCGCGTTATTACTGGGGTTTCCCGTCGCGCTGACACTGGGTGGAACCGCTCTGGGTTTTGCCTCTCTTGGCATTCTGCTGGGTCACTTTGACCCCGACTACCTGAACGCACTGACAGGTAGAATATTCGGCACTATGGGTAATGAAACCCTGGTGGCCGTGCCGCTTTTCATCATGATGGGTGTGATCCTAGAGCGGGCAAAAATTGCCGAGGATTTACTCTCTCATATGGCCGGCCTGTTTGGCGAACGCCCCGGTGGTTTGGGTGTGGCGGTGGTGGTGGTGGGAGCGCTGCTCGCCGCCAGTACGGGCATCGTGGGAGCCACAGTCATTACAATGGGGGTGCTGGCGCTGCCGACCATGTTGCGCGCAGGCTATCACCCCCGCATCGCTACCGGCACAATCTGTGCAACAGGCACGCTAGGACAAATCATTCCTCCCTCCATTGCACTGGTGCTGCTAGGCGACATCATGTCGGCCGCCTATCAGCAAGCTCAATTGAGAATGAACATCATCAATACCCAGACTGTCTCGGTCGGGGACCTGTTCGTAGGGGCAATGGTTCCAGGCTGCTTACTGGTGTTGCTCTACATCATCTATTTGCTGATTAGAGCCGTCCTCGAGCCTGCCAGCGCGCCACCGGCAACCGTGAAGCGTACCGATCTTGGCGCTACGATCGCCGCAGTATTACCTCCGATCGGACTGATCGCACTGGTACTGGGTTCAATTCTTTTGGGAGCGGCGACACCCACCGAAGCTGCCGGCGTGGGTGCCGTGGGCGCTATGGCCCTCGCATTAGGCCGTGGCGCCCTGACGCTGAGCAGTTTGCACGACATATCTCGCTCGACCCTTTACACCACCAGCATGGTGTTTCTGATTCTGATCGGTGCTGCCGTGTTTTCTCTCGTATTCAGAGGCTTTGGCGGGGACCTTCTGATTGAATCATTTTTTCAGGAACTGGGCGGTGGACCTAATACCGCCTTGCTCGTAGTCATGCTGGTCATGTTCCTGCTTGGTTTTATTCTGGATTTTATCGAAATCACCTTTGTAGTGGTCCCGGTGGTCGGCCCCATTCTGTTGTCGATGGGGTTTGATCCCATCTGGTTGGGCGTCATGATTGCTGTCAATCTGCAGACGTCTTTTTTGACCCCTCCCTTTGGGTTCGCCTTGTTCTATCTGCGCGGCGTTGCACCAGACTCGGTCAGTACCCGAGACATTTATGCCGGCGTATTGCCTTTCGTTGCCATGCAGCTGCTGCTCCTGCTGGTGATGTGGTGGTGGCCTAATCTGGTGCTTTGGCTGCCCGAGGCATTAGGGCGATAATGCAATCACAGCTACAAAACGACTCACGGCGTCTACGTGCTTCACCGACGTCCTCCCCCAAGCCATCAACACAACATTAAGGCCCAACATGTCTGTCGAAGAACTCGATACCAACCCACTCCCGTGCGGCGAATTGGCTTTACAAACCATCGCTATGCCCAAAGATACCAATGCTAACGGAGATATCTTTGGCGGATGGTTGCTTTCACAAATGGACTTGGCCGGCAGTATCACAGCGGCAGAACTGGCGACGGGGAGGGTCGCAACAGTGGCGATAGAGGGCATGTCTTTTCTCACGCCGGTGCACGTCGGCGCTGTCGTCAGCTGCTACTGCGATGTTCTGGAGATAGGCCGGAGTTCGGTACGCATCCTGGTTGAAGTATGGATCAACGCCCGGCAGGACGGCGAGCCAATCAAGGTGACCGAAGGCGAATTTATCTATGTGGCCATTGATGCGAACAAGCTGACACGGCCTATTCCGCAGTAAGCTTCACTGGCGGCAACAAGCGGTCACGCCCATTGAGGTAAGCGCGTTCAGAAATTTCGTGGTAGGTGCGTACTTTTTCAGAAAAGGCAAAATAAGACGCGGCAATTTTCTTTGCCATTGGATCCGCGTCAACCAACGCTTGAATCGCAATCTGACTCTGCTCATACAACGCGTCCATGACATCATCTGGTAATGGCAACACCTCGGTATCAAAATCCCGCAGCAGGATCTGCAGCGACTCGCTATTATTGGCAGTAAAATCATCCAGCATGTCGGTATTAGTCGCGCGAGCTGCGATCCGGACAATAGCCTGTAAATCTTCCGGCAATGCTGCCAGCGCCTCAGCATTAACGATAGTTTCCAGCATAGCGCCGGGTTCGTGCCAACCCGGATAATAGTAATAGTCGCCCACTTCCATAAGCCCGAGCGTACGATCATTAAAGGGGCCAACCCACTCTACGGCATCAATCACGCCCGTTTGCATCGAGGTGTAAACCTCGCCACCCGCGATCCGCACAGCAGACCCTCCAGCGGCATCAAATACCTCTCCCGCAAGACCAGGAATGCGCATTTTTAGACCGGCAAGATCCTCTCTACTGTTAAGCCGCGTATTAAACCAGCCCGCCATTTGCACGCCCGTGCTACCGCCCGCGTAGGGAATCACGCCAAACGGGGCGTACAGCTCACGCCACAACGCCAAACCCCCTCCATAGTGGAGCCAGCCATTGGCTTCTTGAGCTGTCATGCCGAACGGCACAGCCGTAAAAAAAACTGCCGCCGGTATTTTGCCCTTCCAGTAGTAAGAAGCGCCGTGCCCTGCTTCGGCGACACCCCGTGACACAGCGTCGAACACCTCGAAAGCGGGTACGATTTCTCCGGCACCAAAGACTTTGATGCGAAGCCGGCCCCCCGAAGCCTCGTTGACTCGGCGCGCGAAATTTTCGGGCGCGGCGCCTAGCCCAGGAAGACCCTTCGGCCAGGTAGTAACGAGTTTCCATTCAATGACTTTGGGAGCGGATTGCAGACCCAAGGCATCGTTTTGCGTAAGATCGCCCTGCGATGAGTCGACTCGATCGAGCGTCCAAAGCGCTACCACAGCAACCAAAGCGCCGGTCAATGCTACGACCACCAGCGGCAATATCTGTCTCTCGCGCATAACGCTCCTACCTCATAGCACTGTTAGGTTGGCGTATTGAAGCACAAGCCACTTGCTACCTTCATTGAAGCTCACCTCAACTCGAGCATTACTCCCTTGTCCCTCAAATTGAGTGATCACCCCCTCACCAAAAACTTGATGCAACACGCACTTGCCCAATTCAATACCCTCGGGCGGCGGCTCGGCCAGCGAGCCATGAGCCAGTGATCCGAGGGGCCGCGCTACCATACCGTTCAAACGCACCTCCTCCAATAATTCGCCGGGAATCTCCCGGATAAACCGAGAGGGCGTGTTGTACATATCTCCGCCATATAGGCGGCGATTCTCTGCGTAGGTCACCACCAGCTTTTTCATGGCTCGAGTAATACCAACATAAGCGAGCCGGCGCTCCTCCTCTAACCGACCCGGCTCCTCAAGCGACATTTGATGGGGGAAGAGGTTCTCCTCCATGCCCGCTATAAAGACCAGTGGGAACTCAAGACCTTTGGCGGAGTGCAGAGTCATCATCTGAATGCTGTCTTCATAGGGATCTGCCTGCCCCTCACCCGCATCCAGCGCGGCACTATCAAGAAAGGCCTGCAGAGGAGAAATGGTTTCGTCCTCAGGCTCAAACAAGCGCGTAGCGGTAACGAGTTCCTGCAGGTTCTCCACACGAGCCTGACCCCGCTCCCCTTTTTCGGCACGGTGATACTCGAGCAGCCCAGATATTGCGATTACGTGCTCGGTAAATTCATTGAGGGGAAGCGTCTCGGCAGCACGATCGAAGTCTTCGATAAGGGCCTGAAATTTGGCCAATGCCGCGAGAGCTCTAGCAGGAAGCAGTTCTCGCTCCAGAACAAGACAGCTCGCCCGCCACAAAGAAACCTGTTCTGAACGAGCGACCTCTCTGAGTTTTTCGACGGTCTTGGCACCAATACCCCGCGGTGGCGTATTAAGGACTCTCTCCAAAGCTGGATCATCGTCTCGGATTTGCGCCACGCGCAGATAAGCGAGCGCATTGCGGATCTCCAGTCGTTCATAAAAGCGCTGCCCGCCGTAAATACGGTAAGGAATGCCCTCTCGAAGCAAGGACTCCTCTAACACTCGAGACTGCGCATTGGAGCGATAAAGAATAGCGATGGATCGCCGCGGTTCACCGTCGGCAAACCATTTTTCTGCCTGCTCTACGATGTAGCGCGCCTCATCCTGCTCGTTGAAACCGGCATAGAGTGTGATCGGGTCACCGCGCTCGCCTTCAGTCCACAGGTTTTTTCCCAAGCGCCCGGCATTGCGCGCTATCAAGCCATTGGCTGCATCCAAAATGGTGGCAGTGGAACGATAATTTTGCTCCAGTCGCACCGTTACGGTGCCCTTAAAATCCTCGGCAAATCGCTGAATATTCTCTACTCTGGCGCCGCGCCAGCCGTAAATGGATTGGTCATCGTCGCCCACCGCCACCACCGGGATAGTGTTCCCCGACAAAACCCGCAACCAGGCATACTGAATCGTGTTCGTGTCCTGAAACTCGTCTACCAGAATAGTTTTGAAGCGTTGCTGATAATGCTGGAGCGTCTCGGGGGACTTTAACCATAATTCGTGGGCTCGAAGCAGGAGTTCTGCAAAGTCCACCAAGCCGCCTCGCTCACAAGTTTCTTCATAGGCGGCATAGATGCGCAACATCGTTTTTGCATACAAATCTCCCTCTGGTGCCTCCACGTGGCGAGCACGGAGTCCCTCGTCCTTTTGCCCATTTATGAACCACTGCGCCTGCTTGGGTGGCCAACGCGCCTCATCGAGGTCGAGCTCACGACAAATCCGTTTCACCACTCTCAACTGGTCGTCGCTGTCCAGAATCTGGAACTGCTGTGGCAGACCCACCTCCTGCCAATGAGACTTGAGTAATCGGTGCGCGAGACCGTGGAAAGTGCCTACCCAAAGCCCGTGGGTTGGCATTTGCAACATGTCCTCAATGCGCCCACGCATTTCGCGAGCCGCTTTGTTGGTGAAGGTCACCGCCAATACAGAGTGGGCAGAAAAACCCTCAGCGCGAATCAGCCAGGCAATGCGATGCACCAATACTCGTGTCTTGCCAGAGCCTGCACCAGCCAAAACGAGCAAATTTCCCCCAGACGTGGTGACCGCCTCGCGTTGGGCAACATTAAGGGGGCTCAAAATATCGGATACATCCATAAGCTTAGTGTAACGGAATGCGCTCAATCTCTTGAGAAAATACTGGCCCAATGCTTTTCATAAGCGGTTTATTCCTAACGCTTTCATTGGTATAAACACGCTATGACGCGATAGCACCATTGAGATAAAGGCAGTCTACAAACGGAAGGCTTCTGCTCAGCAGAGATCGCGATAACAAATTTTCAAATGAGGAACGATTATGACAATTCGCACTGCCTTTTTAACACTCAGCCTGCTGGCCTTACCCGTGAGTACTGTTATCGCCTGCGATGCACCATCCGCGCCCGTAGTGCCTGATGGCGACAGCGCTTCGCTGGAGGAAATGGTTGCTGCTCAGGCCGGGATCAAGGCCTTCCAAGCATCTAATGCCGAGTATTTGAAATGTGTAGATGAGCAAATGGCAACGGAAAAGAATTTGGAAGATGAGGGTGACGAGGGCGCCCAAGAACGTTACGCGCTCGCCGCAGCTGACTACAACGCGGCAGTATCGCGCGAAGAACAGGTGGCGGCAGACTTTAATACTGAGATCCGCGCCTATAAGTCAGCCAACCCTGATTAACGCCTAATCTTGGCAAACAAATACACCGAATAGGGCGCGGTCTACTCCACCGTGATTGGTTGGTTGTATATGTAACTGTCTCTTTGTTTTTCACTTTTAAAAACTGCTAAACAAGTTGCAATCCACAGCACAAGATAAAGAGGAAGGATATGTTCCGCTCCAATTCCAAAAAACACCGCTCCAGATAAACCCCCGATAACAAGAATTCCTTGAAGTAACACAAGTGTTTTTATTGATATATTAAGTTTCATCTTTGTTCCTCAAAAACTGTTACAAACAAAATCACTCCACCGTAACGAATTTATTTTGAGTGCAGAATTAAGAGTATGATTTTTCTGAACTCTTTGTGAAACTTTAAATAAAATTCAATTTCTTTTCTGTTCATCTAATTTAACTCTGTTTTTTGGTAAACACAATATAACAGTGACGATAAATGAAATTATTGAGATTGGCATGGTAAATGCCAAGACATGCATGGTTGTCTCAACCAGTTCTGTTGCCGTTCCATCAATGACATCATCAAATCTCCATGCCCAACTCCTGTAGTGAAGGCAAAATGCAAAACCCCAGGCACCGCATAAAAGACCAATAGCATTTGAGTCCTTAATTGTTAGATATCCACCAGTTATCAGCAAAGTAACTGCAATAAGGTCAGGTAAATATCCAGCAAATGTTTGTCCAAACTTTATGGTAAACAGAGTCTCAAGTGTGAAGTGAACGAGCGCAATAAAAATAGTAAAGATGGAAAATTTATAAAGAAATGATTTCATCACTATAGGTTAATTCGGCACTCAAACTTACTCCACCGTCACACTCTTAGCGAGATTGCGGGGCTTATCAACGTCTGTGCCCTTGGCTACGGCAACATGATATGACAGCAGCTGTAGCGCTATTGTGTACGCAATGGGGCCAACAAAGGGGCTGCAAGCGGGCAATGCCAGCACCTCGCAACCCGGCCCCGATTCATAGCCTGCATTTTCACTGGCAAAAACGAACAGCTGACCACCGCGTGCACGCACTTCCTCTAGATTAGAGCGCAGCTTTTCCATGAGCCGATCATCAGGCGCCACGGCAACGACCGGCATATCCTCATCTACCAACGCCAAGGGACCATGTTTCAGTTCACCTGCGGGATAGGCTTCGGCATGAATATAGGAAATTTCCTTGAGCTTCAGCGCACCCTCCAACGCGATGGGGTAATAAATACCCCTCCCTAAAAAAAGCGCATGATGTTTATTGGTAAACTGCTGGGACAGCGTCTTTATCAGGCTATCTTTTTCTAGTATCTGGGCCGCAATGGGCTCTATTTCCCTAAGGACGTTGGCTATGTCGGTCTCTGCCAACGAGGCGGCTGAATGGTGGCGGGCCAAACAAAACGTCAGGCTGAGTAAGGCAGCTAGCTGGGTAGTAAACGCCTTAGTGGATGCAACACCGATTTCGGCGCCTGCTTGGGTCAGATAAACCAGCTCGCATTCGCGCACCATGGCGCTGTGGTCCACATTACAAATAGCGAGCCGCGCTAACACACGGCTTGCGTCGACATGCTGTAATGCGGCGAGCGTATCTGCCGTCTCGCCCGACTGGGAAATACCCACCACCAAGGTGTCGGGTAACGTAACTGATTCTCGGTAGCGATATTCAGAGGCCACCTCCACCTGACAAGGCAAGCCTGCTATTGACTCAATCCAATGACGTGCCACGAGTCCTGCATGGTAACTGGTCCCACAGGCCAATATTTGCACCGCGGCTATCCGAGGAAATAGGTCCGCTGCACGGGCACCGAAAAAGCTGTCTGAAGGCACACCCTGGTTTACAGTCTCCCGAAGACGCGCGGGCTGCTCATATATTTCTTTGAGCATGTAGTGCTCATGTTGACCGAGATCATCCTCATCGCTTTGCAAGGCCAGGCGCGTAAGAGCCCGGTCAACTTGCTCACCAGCAGCATTATAGATAGTAAACTTATCGGCGGTGAGCTCGGCGACATCGCCATCTTCCAAGTACACGAAAGTGTCCGTTACGGATTTCAGAGCGAGGGTATCGGACCCCGCAAAATGCTCGCCAATACCCACACCCAACACAAGCGGACTGCCTTGACGTGCCACGATAACCGTATTCGGTTCTTGCCGGTCAATGATGGCCAGGGCATAGGCGCCTTCCAATTGCCGAACAGATTTTATGACTGCGGAGAGTAAATCACCCTCCTTATGCATCGCTTGGGCAATCAGATGTGCGGCCACTTCAGTGTCGGTTTCCGAGTAAAACTGACAGCCCGAGACCTTTAAGGCATCCCGGAGTACCGCGTGATTCTCGATAATACCGTTATGAACAACAGCGATACGATCAGAGGCAATATGGGGGTGGGCATTTGCAACCGAGGGTTCTCCGTGTGTCGCCCACCGCGTGTGCGCAATGCCCACGCCGCCCTGAATAGGTTCAGCAGCTTGAGCTGCTTCGAGGGCAGCGACGCGGCCCGCACGCTTGTGGGACTGTAGATTGCCACTGCGGTCAATTAACGCCAAGCCCGCCGAGTCATAACCGCGATACTCGAGTCTTCTGAGACCCTCTAGCAAAATCTCCGTACAGTCTCTGCGTGCCGTCACCGCAACAATGCCACACATTAATCAGTCTCCTCCGGCTTTTTAGGCCGGCGCCATCCATCCACATTGCGCTGCCTGCCTCTGGCAACCGCCAGTTGATCTGGCGCGACGTTATCGGTAATCGTGGAGCCGGCGGCGACAAAACCACCGGCATCAATGGTAACGGGCGCGACTAACGTGCTGTTGGATCCGACAAATACCGACTCACCCAGCACCGTCCGATATTTATTGGCGCCGTCATAATTACAGGTGATCGTGCCGGCACCGACATTACTCTTCGAACCGACATCCGCATCACCCAGATAGGCCAGATGGCTGGCTTTGGCAGCTCGCCCTAGGTGAGTATTTTTGATCTCGACAAAATTCCCTACTTTCGCAACCTCATCGATGACCGTGCCGGGGCGGATGCGCGCGTAAGGCCCAATGCTCGCACCCGCTTTTATCTCTGCGCCCTCTATATGCGTAAAAGGATGTACCTGTGCGCCTTCGCCAATATTGCTATTCGAAATTATGCAGTTCGCACCAATCGACACGCCACCGGCCAGGGTGACCGTTCCCTCAAAAACTGTGTTGACATCAATGCACACGTCGCGCCCACAGTGCAAAGCCCCGCGTATATCCACGCGCGACCGATCAGCAATCAACACGCCTTGAGACATAAGCTGATCAGCCAGCGCCCCCTGATGTAACCGTTCGAGTTGCTCGAGCTGCTGCGGTGTATTGACGCCCAAACAATCCAGCGCACGATCTGACTGCACCACTGTTACCGTTGCGCCATCCTCTCTGGCAAGTTTCAGCACCTCGGGCAGGTAATACTCACCCTGTGCATTGTCATTGGTGAGTCTCTCAAGGTACTGACAAAAAGCCGCAGCGGGAGCAGCAAGAACTCCCGTATTGATCTCAGAGAGGCGTCTTTGATCAGCGGTAGCATCTTGCTCCTCAACCACACCCTGAAAAGCGCCTTCAGCGTCACGAAGCACCCGCCCGTAACCGGTGGGATCCGGCACGTAAGAAGAAAGCATCGCCATGCCTGAAGATGCGGCGCGAATTACTTCGTCGAGCGAATCGCGATGTATCAGGGGGACATCGCCAAAAAGCACCAACACGGTACTTTCTGAATCACAATTATGAATCGCCTGCTGCACCGCATGACCGGTTCCAAGCTGCTGTTGCTGGAGATGGCACTCCACATCTGGAGCACTTACAACCGCTTGAACCGCATCGGCATCGTGCCCAACGACCATATGGATGCGCCTGGCCCCCACCTCCCGCGCTGTACCCAAGACATGGCTGACCAATGGCTGCCCAGCGAGCAAGTGCAGTACCTTTGCTGTGCTGGATTGCATCCGGCTGCCGTGGCCGGCTGCCAGAATGATTACTTCAAGCATAGGGGGTCCGGTTAAATAGATTACGCTGCAGACATGATGATAACCGCTACGCTTTTTGCAAGCTCGGAGCGATCAATCACCCAATAAACACCGGAAATAGCGCGGTTTTGCCGAGGATTATCCGCGACCCGAGCGGTTTTTTACCTTTCGCAGGGTTGCCAACTGAGCGGTTGCCTCGGCAAGTTGCGCTGAGGCACGGCCGTAATCAATCTCACCTTGTTGGTTAGCGAGGGTATCCTCCGCATCCTTTCGGGCGAGTTCTGCAGCAGCCTCATCAATATCGTCTGCCCGCACCGCCGTATCCGCTAGCACCGTGACGACATCACCCTGAACTTCAATGAAGCCTCCCGAAGCGTAATACACCTGCTCAGCACCGCCCTGCTCAACAATGCGGATAGGCCCGGGAGTCAGGCGCGTCAGTAACGCAGCATGACCGTAGCACACGCCGAGCTCTCCCTCCTCGCCAGTGGCGGCCAAGAACTCTACCAACCCCGAGTAAATCTGCGCCTCGGCACTGACAATATCGCAGTGTAGGGTTATCGCCATAATTCAGTTCCCTCGGCGCCCTAAAGCTTGGACGCGTTCTCCACCGCTTGCTCAATGGAGCCGACCATGTAAAACGCCTGCTCGGGCAGCTGATCGTAGTCTCCGGCAAGGATGCCCTTAAAGCCCGCAATCGTGTCCTTCAGAGAGACATAAATACCAGGAGAACCCGTGAATACCTCTGCTACATTAAACGGCTGCGATAAAAAGCGTTCGATCTTTCTCGCCCTGGAAACAGTCAGCTTGTCTTCCTCGGACAGTTCATCCATGCCCAAAATCGCAATGATATCTTTCAGCTCTTTGTACCGTTGCAATACGGTTTGAACACCGCGAGCCACATCATAATGCTCTTGCCCGATGATCAGCGGATCAAGCTGCCTTGAAGTGGAATCGAGCGGATCAACTGCGGGATAAATACCTTTGGCAGCAATATCGCGGCTCAGCACCACCGTGGAGTCCAGGTGGGCAAAGGTCGTGGCGGGAGACGGATCAGTCAGGTCATCTGCGGGCACATAAACCGCTTGAATGGAGGTAATCGAACCCGTTTTGGTAGAGGTGATTCGTTCCTGCAGAACACCCATCTCTTCTGCCAGCGTCGGCTGATACCCCACCGCCGAGGGCATTCGACCCAAGAGCGCCGAGACCTCTGTTCCTGCAAGGGTATATCGATAGATGTTGTCGACAAACAATAGTACGTCGCGACCTTCATCGCGAAAACGCTCTGCCATGGTCAGTCCGGTCAAAGCAACACGCAGCCGGTTACCCGGCGGCTCATTCATTTGGCCATAAACCATCGCCACTTTCGATTTGCTCATCTCTTCGACATTGACAACGCCAGATTCCTGCATCTCATAGTAGAAGTCATTACCTTCCCGAGTTCGCTCCCCAACACCTGCAAATACCGAAAGGCCGGAATGCTCTGTGGCAATATTATTGATCAGCTCCATCATGTTGACGGTTTTGCCCACGCCGGCTCCGCCAAACAAGCCGACCTTGCCGCCCTTGGCAAAAGGACAGACCAGATCAATCACCTTGATGCCCGTCTCCAACAGCTCGTCGGATGCCGCAAGCTCCTCGTAAGTGGGCGCCGCGCGGTGAATCGCCGCACGCTCTTGCTCTCCAATGGGTCCCTTTTCATCAATCGGGTTACCCAACACATCCATAATCCGGCCCAGAGTCTCTATTCCAACAGGCACCGATATAGGTGCGCCGGTGTTTTCTACGCTAAGACCGCGGCTGACGCCTTCCGAGGGCCCCATTGCGATGGCACGCACCACACCATCTCCCAGCTGCTGCTGCACCTCAAGAGTCAAACCCTTTTCGGCGACTGACAGTGCGTCATACACCTGTGGCACGCTGTCGCGGGGAAATTCCACGTCGATGACCGCGCCAATAACCTGTACGACCTTTCCGCTACTCATTTTTCGGTCCTCGTTTGAAAACTAGTATGACGAGCATATCGCCACGTATTTTTTGGGTCGCGCGCTTTAGCCGATGGCCGCAGCACCCCCCACGATTTCTGCTAGCTCTTGGGTGATCGCTGCCTGTCTGGCCTTGTTGTAAACCAATTGCAGCTCGTCAATCAGTTCCCCAGCATTATCAGTGGCATTCTTCATTGCGATCATGCGCGCAGCCTGCTCACAAGCCCCATTCTCAACCACCGCTTGATATACCAAAGATTCGATATAACGAATCATTAATGCGTCGAGAAGTTCCCGCGCGTCCGGCTCGTAAATATAGTCCCAGTGATGAGACAACGACTCTCTCGCTTCTGGCTTCAGTGGCAGCAGCTGATCCACTCGCGGTGCTTGAGTCATGGTGTTCACAAAATCATTGCCTGCCAGGAACAGGGCGTCGATATGGCCATTCGTGTAAGCATCAAGCATGGTTTTAACGCCGCCGATTAAATCCTCAATCGATGGTTCCTCGCCAAGATCCCTGACAGACGCCGTGACGTTGCCCCCTACGCTGGCAAAAAAACCTGCCGCTTTGGCACCCACCAAGCACAACTCAACCTCGACGCCGTTATCTTGCTGCGCTCGCATGGACTGAATAGCCGCTTTAAACAAATTAATATTCAGGCCGCCACACAGCCCTCTGTCAGTTGAGACAATGATGTACCCCGCCCGCTTGATTTCTCGTGCCTGCATATAAGCATGCCGGTACTCGGGCGTAGCATTGGCGATATGTCCCACCACGGCGCGCATGCGTTGGGCATAGGGCTTGCCCAGCTCCATGCGGTCCTGCGCACGTCGCATCTTGCTGGCAGCGACCATTTCCATGGCGCTGGTGATCTTTTGAGTACTTTGAATACTCGAGATCTTGGTGCGAATTTCCTTGCCAGCAGCCATACAGCGTTACCAGGTCTGAGTAGACTTAAAGGCCTCAAGAGCAGACTTAAACACAGCTTCACGCTCGTCATTCCAGTCGCCGTCGGCCTCTATCTGCTGCATCACATCAGCACTCTCGGCGCGCATATAGCTGAGCAAGGCCGACTCAAAATCGCCAATTTTTGCGACTTCTACATCCTGAAGATATCCCTCATTCCCGGCATAAAGGAGCACCCCCATCTCCGCAATCGACAGTGGGGCGTACTGCTTTTGCTTCATCAATTCGGTAATCCGCTCGCCATGGTCCAGCTGCGCTTTCGTCGCGTCGTCCAAGTCCGAGGCGAATTGTGAGAACGCCGCGAGTTCTCGGTATTGAGCCAATGCGGTTCTAATACCCCCCGAGAGTTTTTTCACAATCTTGGTCTGCGCTGCGCCGCCTACCCGAGAAACAGAAATACCTGCGTTCATCGCCGGTCGAACACCCGAGTTGAACATATCGGCCTCGAGAAAAATTTGGCCGTCCGTAATAGAGATGACGTTAGTCGGAACAAAGGCAGAAACATCGCCAGCCTGAGTCTCAATAACAGGAAGGGCCGTCAGGGACCCCGTTTGTCCTTTCACAGCGCCGTCAGTGAACTGTTCAACATAGTCGGCATTCACGCGCGCCGCGCGCTCAAGCAGGCGTGAGTGCAAATAGAACACATCACCCGGGTAAGCCTCTCGACCGGGCGGTCTTCTTAGCAGCAGTGAGATTTGGCGATAAGCCACGGCCTGCTTGGAAAGATCATCGTAAATGATGAGAGCGTCTTCACCGCGATCACGGTAGTACTCGCCCATGGTGCATCCAGCAAAGGGCGCCAAGTATTGCATGGCGGCCGGGTCAGAGGCATTGGCCGCGACCACAATCGTATGCGCCATGGCGCCATGCTCTTCGAGCTTGCGGACAACAGACGCCACCGAGGAAGCTTTCTGGCCCACTGCGACGTAAACGCATTTAATGCCGGTGCCTTTTTGATTAATGATGGCATCAACTGCGATAGCGGTTTTCCCAATTTGGCGATCGCCAATAATCAGTTCTCTTTGGCCGCGTCCGATTGGCACCATGGCATCAATAGCCTTAAGCCCTATTTGAACCGGTTGATCGACAGATTGACGGGCAATAACCCCCGGGGCGATTTTCTCAATCGCGTCGGTCATCTTTGTCTCAATGGCTCCCTTTCCATCAATGGGGTTGCCTAATGAGTCAACTACTCGTCCTTGCAGCTCCGGACCGACTGGCACCTCGAGAATGCGGCCCGTACAACGGCAGGTTTGGCCCTCTGCCAACTGCTTATAATCGCCTAACACCACCGCGCCAACAGAGTCGCGTTCAAGGTTAAGCGCCAAACCAAGCACACCGCCTTCAAATTCGATCATCTCACCGTATTGCACCTCGGTAAGACCATGAATACGGATAATGCCGTCCGTAACCGATACGATAGTGCCCTCATTGGTCGCTTGCGAGGTGACTTCAAGCGCATCGATCCGCTGCTTGATGAGATCGCTGATTTCCGAGGGGTTGAGCTGTTGCATGACTATTCCTCTGTCATTGATTCAACGAGCCAGCCAACTTGTTCAGGCGGCCGCGAATGGAGCCATCGATCACCAGATCATTGGCCCGAATAAGAGCCCCCCCCAACAGGGAGGGGTCAGTTTCAGAAGTCAGGGTGACGCTTCGTGCCAACCTGGCCTTCATAGATTCCGTAAGTTGATCTGCTTCGATCTCACTGAGGGGGTAGGCCGACACCACATGAACTGCGACCGCGCTTTCCACCGACCGCTTGAGCTGCTCAAAAAGCATCGAGACTTCGGGTAATAAAGCAAGCCGACCATTATCTGCCAAAACGTGAAGCAAATTGCCTACTGCCGGCGGCAAGGACTCCCCCGCCAGCGCCATCAAGGTCGCCGCGCGTTGCGCCGCGGTCTGGTCTGGATGTCTGAGCGAGGCGGCCACCTTGTGGTCTGCTGTCAGCGCGGCAAGTTGCGCCAGAGACGCTTGCCAAACACCCAGTTGGTCCGCCGCGCGAGCGTGCTCGAAGGCGGCTCGTGCGTATGGTCTGGCAAGTGTGGTGGGCTCAATCACAGCTTATGGTCCTGCAGAGAGCGTCTTGAGCAGATCGGCATGTTTCTCCGCGTCGATTTCGGCACCAAGAACTTTCTCGGCCCCGGCAACCGCCAGCGCACTGACCTGTGTCATCAGTTGCTCCTGTGCTCGCGCCCGCTCCTGCTCTATGTCAGCAGAAGCGGCAGCCTTAACTCGCTCTGTCTCAGCAATGGCGACCTGCTTGGCCTCTTCCACAACCGCCTGGGCGCGTTTATTAGCCGCTTCGACTATTCCCGCGGCTTCCCGCTTGGCTTCTGCCAATTGCTCGGTCGCTCGCTTCTGTGCCAGCTCAAGGTCGTGACCGGCGCGATCTGCAGCGGCAAGGCCTTCGGCGATTTTGCTTTGGCGCTCTGCCATGGCGGCAGTGATCGGCGGCCAAACATAACGCATACAAAACCCAACAAACGCTATAAACGCGACGAGTTGTCCGATCAAGGTGAGATTAATGTTCACACGCTGCTCCTGTGGTGTTCTGGGGACACGTCTTGTTGCGCCCCGGAAAAAAGAAGGCTTTTAGCCCGCGACCACAAAAATCAAGTACATGGCGATACCGACACCAATAATGGGAATCGCGTCAACCAGACCGGCGCCCAAGAAGAAAGTGCCTTGTAATTTGGGCGCTAACTCGGGCTGTCGCGCAGAACCCTCAATCAACTTACCGCCAAGAATGCCAACGCCAATAGCAGCGCCCATTCCACCCAAACCCATCATAATGGCGGCGGCAACGTAAATCAGTTCCATGGTTGTCTCCTAAAA
>JADHNP010000009.1 GCA_016779445.1 Luminiphilus sp.
CGCGGGCGCCGATAAAGTCAGCATCAATAGCGCGGCGATTGATCATCCAGAACTGGTTGCAGACGCTGCGGCGCGCTTTGGATCCCAATGTATTGTAGTGGCAATTGATGTAAAGCGCGTGTCTGCCGAGGGAACCAGTGCGCGTTATGAATTGTTTACTCACGGCGGCCGTAAACCCACCGGTATCGAGGCAGTCTCCTGGGCAAAAAAAATGGCGCAACTCGGCGCAGGTGAATTATTGCTGACCAGTATGGATCGCGACGGCACTCGGAATGGATTCGAACTCGTCATCACACGTGCCATTGCTGATGCAGTGGATATTCCCGTTATCGCCTCAGGCGGAGTCGGCGCCTTGCAGCATCTGGTTGATGGTGTCACTCGGGGTGGCGCGGACGCGGTGTTGGCTGCCAGTATCTTTCATTTTGGTGAGTACACCATTGGCGAGGCTAAAGAGTTCATGTCCCGTCAGGGAATTACTATGCGACTGTGAGTCGCCGCTTCACATTGCGGGCTTCAGCCCAAATCTGTGCTGGTCGTTGCCCACATGGGCACTGAAAATATCTGCAGCCACCGAGATGCCTCTGTCAGTCCTGCAAGGCGATGGTATCTGCAGCTTCATCCACTGGGCTAGCCTCAGGCGCTGCTGGTGTTAGTAGATTAATGCCTCGCAGCAATGTCAACGCCTCGTAGAGTTGATTGTCGTTGTTGCGCAAATCGGTCAGCGATTCGCTTTCGGACTGGGCATCTGCGGTGTCTTCGGCAGCCAGGCTTCCCTGCAGATCAGCCTCCTTTCTGCGCCGGTTGGATTCCACACTTTTCACTTCGGCCCGGTCGACTACGATATCTGGCACGATGCCCTCGGCCTGAATAGAGCGGCCATTCGGGGTGTAATAGCGTGCGGTAGTGAGTTTTACAGCACGGGTGTCGGATATTGGCAGAATGGTTTGTACCGAGCCTTTACCAAAGCTACGCGTACCCATAATCACAGCGCGGCGACGATCTTGTAGTGCGCCGGCAACAATTTCAGAGGCACTCGCCGAGCCACCGTTGATAAGCACCACGATTGGCAATCCATCAAGCATATCGCCCGCTGCGGCGTCATATGAATCCGCCGCTTGGGGATGGCGGCCCTCGGTGTAAACGACCAAACCTCCGTCGAGAAAGGCCCCTGCCATATCAACGCTGGCCCCCAGCACTCCACCAGGGTTGTTGCGCAGATCCAGAACAACACCCTTTAATGATCCTTCGGCAAGCACTTCATCAAGAATAGCAATGGCTTCATGGCCAGTATCTTTTTGAAACTGCGACGCGCGTAGCCACAAATATCCCTCCATTAATTCTCTGCTGCGCACACTCGGCACTTTGATCATGTCGCGGACCACCGTAACGTCAAAGGGTTCTGCGACCCCGCGTCTGCCGATATTCAGCAACACTTCAGAGCCAGTTGGCCCTCGCATGAGGTCGACTGATCGATCGATCGGAAGGTCTCGAATAGACTCGCCATCGATTTTAAGAATCACGTCGCCTGCTTCCAGCCCAGCGTCTTCCGCGGGGGATCCATCTATGGGCGCGATGATAGTGATGTAACCGCCGTCCTGCCCAATTTCGATACCTAAACCACTGAACTCACCTTGTGTTGTTTCTTGTAAGGAGTCGTAGGCTTTCTCTTTTAAAAAAATGGAATGGGGATCGAGTCCTGAGAGCATTCCTTGGACAGCGAGTTCAAACAGCTCGCTGTCGGGTACTGACTCCACATATCCTTGTCGTATTTGGTTGAATACGTCAGCAAACATCTGCAGCTCTTCAAGCGGTAAAGATTGGCGCGCTTCGGTATTGCTATGGTGAGATTCATCCGGCGCATCAGAGGCTTCTTCGGCTTTGAGCAGTGGTGCCATCAGGGTGATGAGCAGCCACACAACGGATAATCGGGAAAACACAGTCATAGGTGATACCTGAGCAACAAGGCCTAACATGTTAACTGATTCTATTGGTAAGACTCATCGTCGAAACCAGTCTGCAGGATCCACGGGCTCGCCCTGATGACGGATTTCAAAATATAAGCCGTTCATTTCGTTACCGCCTGTCGCACCAGCTAGGCTCAGCACTTCTCCTGAACTGACCCAATCGCCCACCGCGCGCAACAGACTGTGATTCTGGGCGTAGAGGGAGAGCCACTCGTCACCATGGTCCACTACCAGCAGTAAACCCTGACCCCGCAGCCAGTCGGCAAAGATCACTCGTCCACCGTGCACCGCCCGGATCGGGTCCCCCTGTTCGGCGGGAATCAGCCAGCCGCGCCAGCGCAAATCTGCATTACGAATGGCGCCAAACCGGTTAATAGGTTTGCCTTCAATCGGCATTGTCAGTTGGCCTTTCAAGGCGGCAAAGGGCTGTGAGGCGGGGGAGGCAGGCAGCGCGATAGCCTGTAAACGCTCGAGCAGCATATTGAGCCTGTTCTGGTTGAGTATTAGGGCGTCGAGCTCTGCTTGGTCCTGTTTGAGTTGGGTGTTGATGCGAGCAATGGTTTGTCGGCGCGTATCCTGCTCGGCCGTTAATTGCTCCCGGGTTGCGGCGATGGCCGCCGCACGCGCTGTTAGATCGCTTTCCGTGCGTAAGATCGCCTTAACGCGGGCGGCAATATCCGCCACTCCTTGCTGATAGCGCTCGATACTGTGTTGCTGCTCTTCCAGAATCAATCGGTAGTAAGCCAGATGTCTTGCGGTCTGCTGTGGGTCCTGATCGCCAAGCCAAACCCGTAAACCACCTCCCTGCTGCAACATCCACAATTGTCGTATGCCCGCTTCAACATCGGCTTCAAGGCGAATTTGATCTTCTTTGAGCACATCATTCTCGTTGCGAAGTGACGTCAACTTTTCCTGAAGGCGCTGCTTTTCTTGGGTCGAGGCAGTCAATTGCTGATTGAGCTCACCGATGGATCGCTCGGTTCTGCCCAATGTATCTTGCAGGCCGTCGCGCGCTTCTTCCTGCGCGTCGAGTTGCGTCCTAATAGCAGCAATGTCCTCTCTGAGCGCCGAGAGTTGGGATTCGGTCTCGCTGGTGTCCTTTGACGATTGCCCGGTGAGATGTCCGCTTGTCAGGAGCATCATCAGGCTTGTGATGATGGTGAGGCGATGCATCAACGGTGTTCGCTTCCGAAACATATTGACTGTTTAGCGAATCAATAGACTGCGGCCTGACATGGCTTTTGGAATGGAAATATCCATCATTTCCAAAAGGGTGGGTGCGATATCTGCCAGAATTCCGCCTTCCGGATTCAGCCCCCGACCGCGCTCTCCCAGATAGATTAACGGTACTCTCTCAGTGGTGTGCTGGGTGTGGGGCTGTTGATTTTCGTAATCGCGCATTTGCTCGCAGTTGCCATGATCGGCGGTGAGCAAACCCTCACCACCGTGCTCTGCAAGCGCGGCCACAATGCGACCAAGACACGTATCGAGTGTTTCAACAGCGATTACTGCAGCATCAAAATTGCCGGTATGACCCACCATATCGCCATTTGCATAATTGACCACAATGAAATCGTATTGTTGTGAGGCAATCGCGTCGACAAGCGTATCCGTGACCTCGTGCGCACTCATTTCGGGTTTCAGGTCATAGGTCATCACTTCTGGAGAGGGGATGAGAGCCCGTTCCTCACCCGGAAAAATCGCTTCTCGTCCACCGCTGAAGAAAAAGGTTACGTGGGCATATTTTTCTGTTTCTGCGAGACGTAGTTGCGTCAGCCCTTGCTCAGATAGCACTTCCCCTAGGCTGCTTTCCAGCCTATCTGGTGGATAGGCTACGGGGCAGGCGAGGGAGCTGGAGTACTCGGTGGTGGTAACAAACTGGAGTTGTGCACGGTTGGTACGATGAAACGCGTCAAAATCTGTGTTGATCAGTGCTTGCGAAAGTTGCTGCGCTCGGTCCGCCCTGAAATTCATAAAGAGCAGAGCGTCACCGTCCTTCAGTGCAATGGGCTCGCCAATACAGGTGGGTGACACGAACTCGTCATTTTCGCCCCGTGCGTACGCATTTTGCAGTGCTTCGAGAGCAGATGGGGCGCGCTCTGACGCCTCTCCGTCTGCGATGAGTTCATAGCTTCGCTGAATGCGGTTCCAGCGACTGTCTCGATCCATCGCCCAGTATCGCCCGTGCACGGAGGCAATTCGACCATTATCAATATCTCTTAAAACGGCCTCTGCACGCTCCAATGAATGGGTGGCACTGCGTGGTGGCGTATCGCGGCCATCTAAAAAAGCATGTAAGTAAATCTGTCTAGCCCCGCGTTCAGCTGCCAGTCGCAGGGCTGCAAAAATATGGTCCTCATGGCTATGCACGCCCCCGGGTGAGAGCAGTCCCATGATATGAACTGCATTGCCAGTATTGACTGCGTTGTCGATGGCATCGAGATAGGCTGGATTCTGTACAAAGTCTCCCGAGGCAATCGACTCGTCTATTCGAGTGATAGATTGATAGACGATACGGCCGGCGCCCAGACTCATGTGCCCCACCTCGGAGTTCCCCATTTGGCCTTCAGGCAGTCCCACATCCAGGCCTGATCCAGAGATAAGCGTGTGTGATGAATCCGCAAACAGCGCATTTAAATGGGGGGTATTCGCAGCGAGGACCGCGTTGTCGGCGGATGCTTCCCGGTGCCCAAAACCATCCAGGATGACAAGTAGAGTTGAGTGGCGTGATTGAGACAACGGATGACGGTTCAGGCTAGGGACAGCATCTAGTTTACCGCGCTGCGGAGCCGCTGACATCTCTCATATCTGGCCCGCTCCACCGGGGACGGCTGTCGCCGTCATGAGCCCGCTTTTGTGGCGATCCTGACGCCAATGGTTGATTCCCGGATGAACGTCAGAGCGTTTTTGCTCAATTTGTTTGCCCTGGTAGTGGAGACCTGACTGGAGGCGGCTTCATTGAACCGATATACTCGCGCACCTCGCGGGCAGCAGTAGCGTGTCATCCGGTGGATGTAAAACAAGTTGAGCATCCGATCTTTAGCCGCGAACCGATGTAGGCAGATAGAGTGTGTCGAGTGCGATGATATTTCAGTTCATGGCAGAGCAGTGGATATTAATCGCTGGTTTGGCTACCACGTTGACTATGCTGGCGCTTCACGAGAGTCGCAAGGCCGGACCGGCGTTGTCAATTGGCGAGGCAGTGCAGTTGGTGAATGGTGAGGGCGGCGTTTTTCTTGATATCAGGGAGGCGCAGGAATTTTCGCGCGGCCATATTACAGCCGCACTCAATATTCCCTTGGCGTCATTGCCCGGCCGATTAGGGGAATTGGAAAAATTTAGAGAAAAACCCATCGTCGTGGTGTGTAAGATGGGACAATCTGCCGGTTCCGCCACAAAAACTCTGCGGCAACAGAGTTTTCCGCGCGCCCAAAAACTGTCGGGTGGGATGATGGAGTGGGACGCTCAAAAGCTACCCGTTGTGACGCTGTGAATGAAGTCGTGATTTTTACCACACGATGGTGTCCATTCTGTATTCGGGCAAAGGCACTACTTGATCGTAAAGCGGTCGTTTATCAGGAAGTCGCGGTTGATGGCGATGCCGCGATGCGGCAAGAAATGGCCGAGGCGGCCGGAGCAACATCGGTGCCACAAATTTGGATCGACGGTCAGCATATCGGTGGCTGCGATCAGTTGTATGGTCTGGAGCGCTCGGGCGGGCTGGATACACTGCTCGCTTGCTAGGCGGGTGTAAAAGCAAAGACTTAACGAGGAAGGAGAGCCATCATGGCTGAAGAACAGGCGGCTGCGCAGGGTGAGGCAGCACAACAGCAATTCGTCACGCAGCGTGTTTATACCAAAGACATCTCTTTTGAATCACCGATCGCACCGGATGTATTTCGGAAAGAGTGGAAGCCCGCGGTTAACGTAGACCTCAACACAAAGAGTAGTCGCTTTGACGAGGAAGGAAATCACGAGGTGGTGTTGACGCTCACTATTACGGCCAAGCTCGAAGACCAGACAGCTTTTCTCGTAGAGGTGCAGCAGGCGGGGATTTTTTTCGTAGCCGGTATAGAGGGGGATGCCCTGCGTCAGCTGTTGGCAACGATTGCTCCGACTATTCTCTTTCCCTACGCTCGCGAAGCTATCGACAACTTGGTGGTCAAGGGCGGCTTTCCTCCATTGATGATTGCGCCCGTCAATTTTGATGCCCTATTTAGACAAGCGGTTGCGCAGCAAGCAAGTGAAGGGCCTGCAGACGGTGCAGAGCCTCCCCCGAGTGCCGCCACTCACTAGATTGCCTCTCGCGCCCTGTATGCTGGCGTTTCCAAATCCTTGATCTTTCGGGTGAGGGTATTGCGACCCCACCCGAGTAACTCTGCTGCTTCAGCTTTACGTCCGCCGGTGTGTCGGAGAGCAGTCTCAATCATGATGGACTCGAAAAGAGGCAGCGCTTCTCGCAATACATTGGATTGCCCATCGATTAATTGTTGATGGGCCCAGCGAGCCAACTGTTGATGCCAGCCCTCCGTTCCTAATTGCTCGGCTTTTTCGGGGTGTTGTAATAGCTCTGGCGGAAGATCTGACAGTAATATTTCTCGGCCGGCCGCCATTACCGTGAGCCACCGACAGGTATTTTCCAGTTGCCGGACATTCCCAGGCCAGGGTAGCTGACTGAGGACGGTTAGCGCTTCCTCCGACAGGATTTTCGTTTCGACCCCCAGCTCGGCGCTGGCACCCTTTAGAAAGTGCGTGAGCAGCCCGGGAATATCTTCACGGCGCTCGGACAGCTTTGGAACGTGAATTCTGATGACGTTCAGACGGTGGAACAGGTCTTCTCGAAAAGCGCCTGTTTCGACCAGCGATTCAAGTTTTTGATGTGTCGCCGCGATGATCCGCACATTAGCCTTGATGGAATCTACTCCGCCTACTCTGAAAAATTCTCCGTCCTGCAGCACCCTCAGCAAACGAGTTTGGGTGGCCGCAGGCATGTCGCCGATTTCATCGAGAAACAGAGTTCCTCCGCGAGCTTGTTCGAATCGACCCTCACGACGATTATTGGCGCCTGTAAATGCCCCTTTCTCATGTCCAAATAGCTCCGACTCCATGAGCTCTTGAGGGATGGCGGCCATATTGAGCGCGACAAAGGCATTGTTAGCCCGAGGACTATGCCGATGGAGTGCACGAGCGACCAGCTCTTTTCCCGTGCCTGACTCGCCATTGATGAGAACCGTGATATGACTTTGCGCGAGACGACCAATCGCGCGAAAAACTTCTTGCATGGCAGGTGCATTACCAATGATCTCCGCTGTCCTGCTTTCAGTCGATTTTTCCGAGGGTTTCAATTGGGGGTTTCGCTGGGCCTGCGCTCGAGCGACGGTGGATACCATCTCATTTATATCGAAGGGCTTGGGCAAATATTCGAAAGCGCCTTCCTCATAAGCGTTCACTGCGCTGTCGAGATCGGAGTGCGCGGTGGTGATGATGACCGGCAGATCAGGTTGCTGTGTGCGGATTTGTGCCAGTAATTGGATGCCGTCCATGCCGGGCATCCGAATATCGCTGACGACGACCATTGGCTCTTCTGAAGACAGGGCTGTGAGCACGTCGTCAGCGGACTCAAATGCACGGCAGTCGAGGCCGGCGCGGGTCAGGGCTTTTTCCATTACCCATCGGATTGAGCTGTCATCATCAACAATCCAAATCTGTTCAATAAAAGACATATCAGACCTCCATAGGCAGAAGTAAGGTGAAGCAGGTGTCGCCCGGCGTGCTTCGCACCTGAATCAGCCCACCATGTTGATTAGCAATACGTTGCGCGATAGATAGGCCTAGGCCGGTACCCTTTGCGTTGCCGGTTACCATGGGCAGGAACAAGCGCGTCAGCAAGATCTCGGAAACGCCCGGACCGTTGTCCACAACTTTCAATGCGCATACCAATTTGTGCCGATTTCCACCCACAGTGAATTGACGTAGGACACGTGTTCTCAGTGTAATGAGACCGCTATCACCGCAAGCTTGCCAGGCATTGCGCACCAGATTCAGGATGGCCTGGGTCAGTTGCCCGGCATCTGCGTAAAAGTCGGGAAGGCTGGGATCGTAATCCCGCTCTATGGCTAATGAGCCTTTCGCCTCGGCTTCAATCAGTTGACGCACGCGCTCGGTTACTTCATGAATATTGGTGAGTTCTGACTCCAGTTTTTCCTTGGGGCCTAACATCCTGTCTACCAGTGTTCTGAGCCGGTCTACCTCGGAGATGATGATGTCGGTGTATTCTTGCTGTGCCGGATCGCCCAGCTCACTGGCTAGCAATTGAGCCGCTCCACGGATGCCACCCAATGGATTTTTTACCTCGTGGGCAACTCCTTTCATGATTTCTTTTAACGTTGCTTGTGCCTGCCATTCACTCTCGTCTCGGCTGATCGCTTGCAGGCGATCCACCATGTTGAGCTCAATCAGCAAGCTCCGTGTGCCGATTTTGGCCTCGATCGGACTCAGGGTGATGTCGACAGTGCGTTCCCTACCCGTTCGGGTGGTCATAGGGACGGCCCGTCGCACCATGGGGTCGTTGTCAGCCAGTGCTTGGCGCAGCAGCGGATACCATTCATTGGACTCGTCAAGGAACTCTTCAAGTTGCCTGCCGACAGCGCGGCTGGCGGAAACTTCGAGCAGATTTTCTGCAGACAGATTGAGCGCACGAATATGCAAATCTGCATCCAGAAGCACCACGCCGGTGGCGAGGAGCTCGAGATTGTAGTCTGCGGGGAGATCGACCATTTTGTTACTTGATTACGCTTGGTCGGAGTACAAAAACGGTGCTGATCTCAGAGGTATCAACGGTACTGCCAGAATCGTCGAGGCGCATCACGCGAAGTCCGTGTGTTCCGCGGAAAATATTTGTGAGTTGCCAGTGAGCCTGTTGCTGGGGTGGTCCAAAGGGTGTGCCATCGATTTCCAGTTGAAGACGTTCAGAGGCTCCCAGCTGCGGTGAGATATTTGCTTCAACCATGAAATTACCCGGCCCCATAGGTATTGTCGTACCGTCGGCGGGTATGGAAATAAGGGTTGCGTATTGTGGTACTGCACTCTCGGGGGCAGGCGCTATGCGGGGTGCTGCAGTCTCCGAGACCACCGGTAATGCTGAATTGGGGTTCTGAACCGTATATTTCTCAACGGTGTGCTCGCTAGATTCTGGCGCGATATCGGTGTAAGTGATTTGGCCGTTTTTGTCGGTGACTTTATAAATGGTTTGCGATGCTGATGAGACAGATAATGTGGCGCAAACAATCGCAATGAGCATTGTGATCGATTGAGCGGATTTGTCATGTTTCGCACAAACCATCATGAGCGAGTCTTTTCCTCGTTCAGTTTAGGCATTTATCGAGGATAATTTCACCGTGCCTAAACGGGTGAGTGGGCGCCACCGTACCGCACCAGTTTGGTGCAATACGTCGCAGGGTGGGCCACAGGGACGAAAGCCCGCAAAAAGCGGGCTTTCGTTGCGTTAACCACGGCTTTGAGACCGATGGCGTTAAACGGAGTAGTAAAGATCAAACTCCACGGGGTGAGTCGTCATGTTCAGGCGCTCTATATCCTCCCGCTTTAATTCGATATAAGCGTCGATCATGTCATCGGAGAAAACGCCACCTGTGGTGAGAAACGCCCGGTCCTCATCCAGCGCATCCAACGCCATCTCCAGACTGGAAGCCACTGTTGGGATATCCGCAGCCTCCTCTGCAGGCAGATCGTAAAGGTCTTTATCTGCAGCATCACCGGGATGGATTTTATTCTGGATGCCATCAATGCCGGCCATCAGCATGGCGGCAAACGCTAGATAGGGATTGGCGGTGGGATCTGGAAACCGCACTTCAACGCGCTTGCCCTTAGGCGATGGCTCGTAGGGAATGCGAATCGATGCAGATCGGTTACGCGCAGAGTAGGCCAGCATAACCGGTGCTTCAAAGCCGGGTACCAGGCGTTTGTAGCTGTTGGTAGAAGCGTTTGTAAAGGCATTCAGTGCACGCGCATGCTTGATGATCCCGCCGATGTAGTACAAGGCAGTATCCGACAAGCCAGCATATCCGTCTCCGGCAAACGTGTTGTCGCCCGACTTGGCAATCGATTGGTGAACATGCATACCCGACCCATTGTCGCCGACCAAAGGCTTAGGCATGAATGTTGCGGTCTTGCCATAGGCGTGAGCCACATTTAACACGCAGTACTTAAGGATTTGTACTTCATCGGCCTTTGCGACAAGCGTGTTGAACTTGATGCCGATTTCGCATTGACCCGCCGTCCCAACTTCGTGGTGATGCACCTCGACATCAAGGCCCATTTGCTCCATTGCCGAGCACATGGCTGCGCGGATGTCGTGCAGAGAGTCGACAGGCGGTACGGGGAAGTAGCCACCTTTTACTCGAGGCCGATGGCCGGTGTTGCCGTCTTCAAAGTCCGCGTTAGATGACCAAGCCGCTTCCTCAGCGTTGATCGCGTAACTCGCACCGCTCATTTCGACATTCCACTTTACATCGTCAAATACAAAAAATTCGGGTTCCGGTCCGAAGTAAGCGGTATCCCCTAACCCAGATGAGTTCAGATAAGCTTCGGCTTTTTTCGCAATGCTCCGAGGGTCGCGGTCGTACCCTTGCATGGTTGCGGGCTCAACGATGTCGCAACGAACGATGACGGTCGGGTCATCAGTGAACGGATCCAAAATTGCGGTGCTGTCATCTGGCATCAAAATCATGTCTGATTCATTGATACCTTTCCAACCGGAAATCGACGACCCATCAAACATTTTGCCGCCTTCAAAAAAGTCTTCATCCACTGCAGTCGCTGGGATAGAGACATGTTGCTCCTTCCCTTTAGTGTCGGTGAATCTCAGGTCCACCCAGCGGACATCGTTCTTGCTAATCAAATCGAGCGTGCGCTCTGACATGGTGTCTTCCTCCGGTATTAACGCCACCCAGTGCTGACTGGGAAATTATTTCAATCAATGCGGCCTGCACTGGTTGAGCCCCTAAAGCGGTGCAAAGGGCGTGCCAATTTCTGGGGCAGCGCTAATTTTCATAACTGATTGATATTTATACTTATAGTAAACTGCTGCCAGGCAGCAAGGCCCCTTATAGCACCATATTAGTGCATTTAGAGCTCTAATGCGCACTAATTTAGTGCATTTTATGTGGGATTCTCAGCAGCATCGGTTAGCGTAGTGAGGGCCGACCAGTATTTGTGGGCATTTGTTGCATGAACCAATCGGGCTGTGCTGGTGTACACTCCGCGCGCGCTCAAACGCCCTACCCTCACGTTGATCTGGAATGCCCATGCAAGCCCTTCGCAATATCGCCATCATTGCTCACGTTGATCATGGCAAAACCACTTTGGTGGATTGTCTGTTGCAACAATCAGGCACACTAGACCGCAAGCTGGCCGGTGCCGAGCGCGTTATGGACTCCAATGACCAGGAGCGGGAGCGGGGCATAACGATTCTTGCCAAAAATACCGCCATTACTTGGCGGGACTACCGCATTAATATCGTCGACACGCCTGGGCACGCAGATTTTGGGGGCGAGGTGGAGCGCGTTTTATCTATGGTGGACTCAGTCCTCTTGCTAGTGGACGCGGTCGACGGTCCGATGCCCCAGACGCGTTTTGTGACCTCAAAAGCGTTTGAGCGGGGACTCAACCCCATAGTGGTTGTTAACAAGATTGACCGAGATGGCGCTCGACCTGATTGGGTGGTCGATCAGGTCTTTGATCTCTTTGATGCACTGGGTGCCAACGAAACACAGCTGGACTTTCCCGTGGTCTACACCTCTGCGGTGCTGGGTATTGCCGGGGGTGATCCGGAGCAGATGTCCAATGATATGACGCCGCTCTTTGAGGTGATCGAAACGCATGTGCCCGCGCCTGAGGTCGATGCAACCGGGCCGCTTCAGATGCAAATTTCTGCTTTGGATTACTCGAGCTATGTCGGCGTAATTGGGGTGGGCAGGATAACCCGGGGTGAGCTATCGACTAATACCAACGTCACTATTGTCGGTCCTGAGGGGGTTACCCGGTCGGGTCGGATATTACAAGTTATGGGATATGAAGGGCTCGAGCGAATTGAAGTGCCCTCCGCGCAGGCAGGCGACATTGTTTGCGTCACCGGAATCGACGGTCTGCTGATATCCGATACGCTTTGTGATCCGGGCACCCCCGATGCGCTGCCAGCGCTGACTGTCGACGAGCCTACGGTCAGTATGACCTTTCAGGTTAATGATTCGCCTTTTGCCGGACGCGAGGGCAAATTTGTCACCTCACGTAACATTAAGGAGCGACTTGAGCGAGAGCTCATCCATAATGTTGCACTGCGCGTCGAGGCGGGTGACACCGCAGACAAGTTCAAAGTATCGGGGCGCGGCGAGCTTCACCTGTCAGTGCTGATCGAAAGTATGCGACGAGAGGGTTTTGAGCTTGGGGTATCCCGACCAGAGGTCATTCAGAAGACCATAGACGGCGTGCTGAACGAACCCTATGAGCAGTTGGTGCTGGACATCGACGAGCAGCATCAGGGTGCCGTGATGGAAGAGCTGGGTTTACGACGCGCAGAGTTAGCGCAGCTGGCACTCGATGGGAAAGGCAGGGTGCGCCTTGAATTTATTGTTCCTGCCCGCGGATTAATTGGATTTCGATCACAGTTTCTGACGTTGACGTCGGGCTCTGGAATCATGACGCATGTTTTTGATCATTATGGCCCGGTTACCGCGGCAGCCCTTGCCGAGCGACAAAATGGTGTGCTGGTTTCAATGGTGCACGGCAAGACGCTTGCCTATGCCCTGCATGCGCTTCAGGACAGAGGGCGCTTGTTTATTGGCCCCAATATTCAGGTCTACGAGGGGCAAATTGTTGGTTTGCATAGCCGTGGCAACGATCTAGTCGTAAATCCGACCAAGGCAAAGCAACTGACGAATGTGCGTGCGTCAGGTACTGATGACGCATTGACCTTGAGCCCCCCGGTGCGGCACTCGCTGGAGCAGGCACTTGAATTTATCGAGGACGATGAGTTGGTGGAGGTCACCCCGGACAGTATTCGCTTGCGTAAAAAGTTTTTATTGGAACATGAGCGCAGGCGCGCTGCGCGCTCGGCTGCATGACTATCCGAAGCGCTTTAGCATTTCAATATGGGGGATATCATCCTCCAGGTACGGCCCCTGTACGGTTTGAAATCCCAGCGACTCGTAAAAAGCTTGTAAATACGCCTGCGCACTGAGTCGGACGCCCTGCGGCCATCGGGGCTCACAAAACCCCAGCGCAGCGTCCATCAGCTCTCGCCCCAATCCCAATCCTCGGTAATTGGAGTCGATCGCCACCCTTCCAACAGAGCATTCCGCGTAAGCGACGCCGGGAGGGACAACTCTCAAAGTGCCGATGAGTTGCTGATTGTGGAGCAGCTCGAGATGCCAACACAGGGGATCTTTTTCATCGACTTCCTGATAGGGGCATTGTTGCTCTACGACGAAAATTGTCGTCCTCAGGGCAAGCAGCCGATGCCACTCCAAGACACTGAACACACTAAAATGTCGCCAACGGAGGGTCAGTGTCTGCCTATCCTTGTCAGTCAGTATCATCATGGCGCGCCTTTGACGGCTTTTTCTGTGTCGGTGCTCATGGGATCACTTACTCCGTGGTATTTCCACTTCCGGGTGCGTTAGGATAACGCGCTTGCAGGAGTCCGCAGTGGCGCCAGCGCCACTTGCCTGAAGAGAGCCCCAAGATCATGACAGAGTTGATGCAGCCGGCGACAGATGTCGAGCAGCTTTCGCTTAAGGACTATGCGGAGAAAGCTTACCTCGACTATTCGATGTATGTGATTCTGGATCGTGCCTTGCCGCACATTGGTGACGGGCTCAAGCCCGTGCAGCGACGCATTGTTTATGCCATGAGTGAGTTGGGCCTCAAAGCGAGCGCCAAGTACAAGAAGTCGGCGCGAACAGTGGGTGACGTCATTGGTAAGTTCCACCCTCATGGCGATAGCGCCGCCTATGAGGCAATGGTGCTCATGGCGCAGGATTTTTCTTATCGCTATCCATTAGTGGATGGGCAGGGCAACTGGGGCTCCCCGGATGATCCCAAATCCTTTGCCGCGATGCGTTACACCGAGTCACGCCTTACCGCCTATGCGAATGTTCTCCTCTCTGAACTCGGTCAGGGTACGGTTGACTGGCAGCCCAATTTTGACGGAACGCTGGATGAACCCATGGTGCTGCCCGCGCAGGCACCCAATCTGCTGCTTAATGGCACCACTGGGATCGCTGTCGGCATGGCCACTGACATCCCACCTCACAATCTCGCAGAGGTGGTTGCCGCTACCATTTACCTGCTTGAATCACCCAAAGCGAGCATTGCTGATCTTTGCCAGTTTATTAAAGGTCCGGATTTTCCAACTGAAGCTGAAATCGTGACCCCGGCCAATGAAATGTTGGCGCTTTACGAAACGGGTCGCGGTGCGTTGAGGGTGCGGGCTGCCTATGTTGTGGAAGACGGTGCGGTTGTGATTCATTCCCTGCCTCACCAAGTGTCAGGCGCCAAGGTGCTGGAGCAGATCGCCGCACAAATGCAGGCCCGCAAATTACCAATGGTTGCCGATTTGCGCGATGAATCTGACCACGAGCACCCCACTCGGCTGGTATTGGTACCTCGATCCAACCGAATCGAAGTCGATGCCGTCATGAGTCATCTTTTTGCGACCACAGACCTTGAGCGTACCTATCGGGTCAATCTCAACGTCATCGGTATTGATGGTAGGCCTGCGGTGAAGTCTCTCCTCACTATCCTCAAGGAGTGGCTGGTCTTCCGAAAGGCAACTGTCAAACGCAGGTTGGCCTATCGGCTCGATCGTGTCGAGAGACGTCTTCATATCCTCGATGGCTACCTCATCGCGTTCCTTAATATCGATGAAGTGATTCGTATTATCCGAGAGGAAGATGAGCCAAAGCCCGTCCTCATTAAGGCCTTCAAGATCACGGATATTCAGGCCGAGGCGGTCCTTGATTTAAAGCTGAGGAATTTAGCCAAGCTTGAAGAAATGAAGATCCGGGGCGAGCAGGATGAGTTGGCTGAAGAGCGCGACGCACTGAAGAAAACCCTTGGGAGTGAGGCGCGATTGAAAACACTCATCAAACGCGAACTCAATGACGTGGTTGCAGCGCATGGTGATGCCCGACGGTCGCCATTGATGATCCGCGAAGAAGCGAGAGCCTTCAGCGAGCTGGAGCTGACGACAGCCGACCCCCTCACGATTGTACTGTCAGAAAAGGGCTGGATTCGGGCTGCAAAAGGGCACGATATTGACCCTACAGCGCTCAGTTACAAATCCGGAGACGGGTTCCGGTTTGCGGCGAGAGGCAAGTCAAATTTACCGACCGTGGTTTTGGATTCCACTGGCCGCGCCTACACGATCCCTAACCACCAGCTGCCTTCGGCACGGGGGCAAGGTGAACCGTTGACAGGCCGGATCAACCCGCCCTCAGGTGCGACTTTTGAAGGGCTGCTGACTGGGCAAGAGAGCGATCGGTTTCTACTGGCCAGTGATGCCGGTTACGGTTTTGTCGTGCAATTTTCGCAACTGCAGACCAAGAACAAAGCCGGCAAGGCATTGTTGTCATTGCCCAAAAATGCCCAAGTGCTTCCGCCGGCGGCGATCTCCGGTGTGGCGGAGTTATGGGTTGTCGTGGCGACCAATGAAGGGCGAATGCTGGTTTTTCCACTCAGCGAGGTGCCTGAGCTGGCTCGTGGTAAAGGAAACAAGTTAATTGGTATTCCCTCTGCAAGGGCGGCTGCCCGAGAGGAGTTCGTTGCGGGATTATGCGTCGTTTCCGAAGGTGACATCTTGCAAGTCACCTCCGGCGGACACTACCGAAACTTTAAGTGGACAGACCTCGAGCACTTCAAAGGTGAGAGAGGGCGACGCGGCAGCAAGTTGCCCAAGGGATACCAACGGGTGACTCAGTTGTCGGTGGTGGGTGATTGATACCTTTAAAAAGGGAGAAAACCCTGAGGGCCATCCTGTTCTGCGGGCGTAATCAACCGCCGTATAAGGGTTAGCTGACGCGTCAGTAAATCCATGTGGCGACTGCTGATGTCACCTAACGCCATCCACTGCTCATCGATAACATCGATGCCCATGCGCGATGTGAGTCCATCATCCTCTGCCGCCCGCGATGACAGTAAAATGGCGTCAACATCATGATGGGCCAACTCCAGCAAATCGTCCAAAGTAGCCTGAGTGTAGAGACCGGGATAAATATCTTGGGCGTCCCCTCGACCCAATTCACTGACACCGATCGCTAATCCGGGCACAAAAGATAGGCGCTCGGTTTTTTCTGCTAACGCGCAAGCACGGGCCAATAGCCAGGCGCAGCTTGCGGCGCGCAGAACCGGGGAGCCGATGGGATGGGTGCCAGAAAAGTAGATGGCTAGCCCAAACTGTCTGATTACCGACAGCTCGCCTCCATAAAAACCGGCACTACCGAAAGCGATACGGTGCAGTAAACCAACATATTCCTGCAATCGCGTGTCATTAAGGGTGTCGAGGTACCCCGGCAGGTGTTTCAGCGCGATGCATAAAATAGCGGTATCACGATAGTGATCATCATTCTGGTGAGAGAGGCTCTGCGATTTGAGCAGGTCCAGCGGGAGCGAGTTAACGCTGTCACGCAGCTTGTGTACCTCATTGACCGAGACAGAAGACTCTTCAGAAATTGCATCCAGTTGAGCTACGGCATCGCTAATATCGCTTGCTAGCCTTTGGCCCATGGGCCGAGTGATGGCAAATACGGCCGTACTGAGGAGAGCTGCTAACGCGATTAAGCCCCATACCAATGTCTCTCTGGCTGCTAGCTGGGGCGTCAGGTCCAGGTAAAGTTCTACCGACCCCGCGGTATTACCATCAATCAGGATGCTGTGGCTGTAGAGTGAGCCGCCTATTCCAATAGTACCTGCGACGGCGATCTCTTTGCCCTCGATATCGATTGCCCTGGCACCCGAAAAGAGGTTTTGGTCAGTGTAAAACTGTAGCGCAGTGACAACCCCCAGCCGGTCACCCGCAGCCAATTCGGTACCTGCCCTCAGCCCCAGATTCGCCGCGGCGGCTTGCGCGTGCTCGTTCAGGGTGGTGTTCAGTATGGACTGGGTGGATTGTGCGGCGACCGCAACCAGTATCAGCGTAGCGAGCAGGCAACATCCTGCGGCAACCAACGCCAGTTGGTGAGACAAAGGTTGGTGACGTAACCGGCGCAAGATGGTTTCCACAGAGAGTCTCCATTACCACTGAGTTCAGTATAGACTCCATGAGCGCGGCTTTTGTGAGAACGTCGCGATCCATTTGTCATTTGATTTGAATGAGCGACTCGTGAATAACGCGACACATGTCATTGTGTTAATGATACCGAGCGGTACCCACTTTGAGCTTCAGGCGGTTGAGCATGCTGTTGTGGCAACAGGGGGTGCTGTACTTGATCATCGCAATATGCCAGTACCCGTGACGCTTTCGGCATCGCGAACAGTGCACAATTTCCACATTGCTTGCCGAGACGAAGCGGCTCTCTCCACACGATTGAGAGACATTTCGGATCTCCATCGCGTTGATCTGGCATTACAGCCTCAAAGTATGCGAACCCGTCGCTATCGACTGGCCGTATTCGATATGGATTCAACCCTTATCGATTGTGAAGTGATCGACGAGTTGGCGGATGTCGCGGGTGTGGGTCACGAAGTGGCTGCTATTACGGCCAGAGCAATGCGTGGGGAGGTGGACTTTGATGAGAGCTTCCGGACCCGGCTTGCCTTGTTAAAGGGCCTCAATTCAGACGCCGTAGCGATTCTGGCTGATCGGCTTCCAATCAAGGAAGGCCTGCGAGAGATGACCACCACTTTGCGGGCCCGCGGCATGACGCTCGCGATTTTCTCTGGAGGATTCCTGCCCATCGCAAAACGGCTACAGCAGGATTTCGGTTTTGATGAGGTGGTGGCAAACGCGCTCGAAACGAAAGGCGGTATCGTTACGGGAGAGGTGATTCCTCCTATTGTGAATCGTGAGTATAAGGCGATGGCGCTGCAGGCATTATCTGATCGGCTGGGTATTGATGTAGAGCAGACTATTGCTGTGGGTGATGGGGCGAATGACCTTTCAATGATGGCGCTCGCAGGCATGGGTGTGGCATTTCATGCCAAGCCGGCAGTGCGAGCTGCCAGCCCAATTGAAGTCACTTTCGGTGGTTTAGATGGCATTTGTTATCTGCTCGGTAGTGAGGGCGAATTCGCTACGGATTAACCCTCTGTAAGTGTTCCCCATGATAGGGCTGCGGTATCATCTCTGTTTTCACTTTTAGGTTTTCCGAAATGCCGAACTTTTCCACTAACGAATTTAAGCCCGGCTTGAAGGTCATGCTGGACAGCGAGCCCTGCTCTATTTTGGAGAACGAATTCGTCAAGCCGGGAAAGGGGCAGGCTTTCAATCGCGTCAAGTTACGAAATCTCAAGTCAGGTCGAGTCTGGGAGCGGACTTTCAAGTCCGGGGATAGTCTCGAGGGAGCCGATGTGATGGATGTAGACCTTGAGTACTCCTACACCGACGGCGAATTCTGGTACTTCATGGACCCCTCTACCTACGAGCAATTCAGCGCAGATCGAGATGCGGTGGGTGACACGGGAAAGTGGCTTAAGGAGCAGGAGCGTTACGAAATCACCTTGTATAACGGATCGCCGCTAGCGGTCACACCGCCTAACTTTATCGAATTGGAAATTACCGAGACGGACCCGGGGTTGAAGGGTGATACGGCTCAGGGAGGCAGTAAGCCTGCCACCCTGAGTACAGGAGCGGTGGTGCGGGTTCCGTTGTTTATTACTGAAGGTGAATCCATCCGCGTTGATACGCGAACAGGAGAATATGTGAGCCGCGCCAGCAAAAATTAGACAATGAGTGATTGGCGACCTTCTGCGTCGCTTGACGCGCTCGCTGCACGCGCGGCGACTCTCCAGCACCTGAGGGCTTTTTTTGCTGCTCGCGGTGTAATGGAAGTCGAGACGCCGCTGGTCAGCCTTGGGACCGTTACCGACCCCGCGATTGATGCGCTGATCCTTGATGGTGCCACGTTGGATGATCCCCCACGATTTCTACAGACCTCTCCCGAATATGCCATGAAGCGACTGATTGCAGCCGGAGCCGGGGATATTTTCCAAGTGGCGAGGGCGTTTCGACAAGGCGAATATGGGCGTCGACATAATCCGGAGTTCACATTGTTGGAGTGGTATCGACTTGGCTGGGATCATGCCACCCTGATTCGCGAGGTTGCCGAGCTGGTGGGTGAGTTGCTTGGACGAAGTGGCTGGCAGATATGGCCCTATGGTTCGTTATTCCAGCATGTCCTCGACGTCGATCCTCTGAGTGATGAGGTTGATGACGCACACCTGTGGGCGTTGGCGGAGTCTCACTTGGAGCATGTGCCGATCGGTTTGGATCGCGACGGATTGTTGGATCTGCTGATGACCCACTGTGTTGAGCCGACGTTGAGCGACGCTGGAGTGGTTTTTGTTACCGACTTCCCAGTCTCCCAGTCTGCTCTGGCGCGACTCATAACGGTTCAAGGCAGGCGGGTGGCTGCGCGGTTTGAGTGCTATGTCGATGGTGTTGAGTTGGCTAACGGCTATTGGGAACAGAGCGATGCGTCCGCTTTACGAACGCGATTCGCGTCAGATAACGCTGTGCGAAGAAGACGGGGGCTAGATGAACGCTTACCTGACCAAAGACTGCTGGCCGCACAGGATTCAGGCCTACCGGATTGTGCCGGTGTAGCATTGGGGATAGATCGCCTCCTAGCATTGCGCTTAGGAGTGGACAACGTATCGGAAGTGATGAGTTTTGATTGGTTGCGCGCCTGAAGAGACCTTCCGTGACATTGCCTGAAGGATTCAGGGTTTGTTGATTAATGCGGGCGTATAAATATCTATAAATTCGCTCGGTGGCTTTTTGGGTTGACCTGTTGAAATCTCGATGCAGACGAATTCAAGCGTGCCACGAAACACACTGGCCTCCGTCTGCTGACAAATGATTTGTAACTTTCGTGTCATTTTGAGCCTATTGCGCCAATCGGTGATCCAGGTCCCTACCAAAAGCGTGTCGCCGGCATGCGTTGCCCTGAGGTAATCGTACTCGGCATGGGTCAGTGCCATTGCACGATTGAGTTGCTGGTACTCGGCGGCCCCGAGGCCAAGTGCGGTCGTGTGAGCCCAAGCGGTTTCCATAGACCATTCAACGTAATGGGTGTTTCGAGTGTGGGCTAATGCGTCAATATGGGCATTGCTGACGTTAAATGTCATGACAAAAGGCGTGTCGTAATCCCATTTCATGCAGTGGCCCGTGCGGGCGGTGGTAGCTGCGCGATCGTTGCATAGCCGAACACAATTGCCAGGAAGGGGCAGGTCAGGTTGAACATGGCATAGGGGGCGTAGTCCAAAGTGGCCACACCGAGTGTGGCAGCCATAAAGGCGCCGCACGTGTTCCAGGGTACCAGTACTGAAGTGAGTGTCGCAGAGTCTTCCAAGGTCCGTGACAGATTCAGTCGGTTTAATTTGCGCTCGTCATAAGCGGGTGTGAAAAGCCGACCCGGTAAGGTAATGGCCAGAAACTGATCCGCCGCGAGAATATTAGTGATAATGCCGCCGCTCACTGTGGCGAGAATCAGATCACCTGTTCGTTTAACGCCGCGCAGCACGCTATTGAGTAGTTGGCGTAAAACTCCCGTGCTCTCCAGCATGCCGCCGAAGGTCATAGCGGTAAGAATAAGAAAAATGGTGTTGAGCATGCTTGCCAGACCGCCCTTGTCAAGAAGTTGGCTCAATGCGCCCAACTCAGGAGGGGACTGATATCCCGAAAAAAGAGCCATCCACAGCCCCTGTATCAGCGGTGCCGGTGTGTTGGGGTGTGCGGCAATGGCCATTGTTCGCACGACTTCCGGCTGAAAGCACGCCGCATAAAGGGTGCCCGAAAAAGTACAGATGAGAATGGCGGGGTACGCCGGCACCTTGAGATAGATCAGCAGCAGCATCAACGCCAGTGGCGAGAGCACCCACGGTGAAAGGGAGAAGCGGGACGCGAGCGCCGAGCGAATCTCGGCGATATTCTCGGGTGTTGCGGCGCCGTCACTGCCAATGAGTGAAAACACCAAAAGCGCCAGCACGAATGCGGGCAATGTGGTCCAGAGCATGTTTTTAATGTGCTCAAATAAATCGACACCCACTGCGGCTGCAGCAAGATTCGTGGTGTCAGAAAGGGGAGACAGTTTGTCACCAAAGTAGGCGCCCGAAATGACGGCTCCCGCAGTGATGGCGGGGGAGAGGGAGTAGGTCGTGGCAATGCCCATCATCCCGATACCCAACGTGCCGGCAACGGTCCAAGAGCTGCCTAGGCTAAGTGAAGCCAGCGCACAGATAAGTGCCGAGGCGGCATAAAACCAATTAGGGTTCAGCAGCTGTATGCCGTAATAGATCATTCCTGGCACGGTGCCGCTGATCATCCAGCTACCGATCAGCGCGCCGACCGAGAGCAGGATCATCATAGGCATAATCGAAACAGTGATTGCTCCCACCATCCCTTCCTGTATCGCCTGCCAACTCATGCCACGGTGCCACCCTACAAGCATGGTTGCTGCGGCGCTGATAATTAGGGCAACCTGATTAGGGCCGTAAGAAGCATCCGACCCAAACAGGGCAACCGAGGCCGACAACAGCGCAATGAGAAGGCCGATCGGCGCGAGTGAGACAAGCATAGGCTAGCAATCAGTCGGGGCGGTACCCCGGCTTGGTCAGGGTGATTTGGTGGGTTCCGATAATGCGCTCTCTAAAGCCCCCTTCGCAATAGCTAAGGTAGTAGCGCCACATGCGAATAAATCGATCATCGAAGCCCATTGCCCTGACCTCATCGAGTTTATTCAGAAAACTGGCATGCCACACTTTCAGTGTATCTGCGTAGTCTCGACCGATATCCCGCAGATTACTCATTTGCATGTCAGTTACGCGGGAAAGTGCATCACTAACGACGGTCAGCGAGGGCAGGCAACCGCCCGGAAATATATAGCGCTTGATAAAGTCGACCGAATCTCTGGCTTGTTCATATCGCTGTTCAGTGATCGTAATCGCCTGAATCACCGCCTTACCGTGGGGTTTGAGCAAATGGCTAATCTTTTGAAAATAGGTGTCATAAAACTGATGTCCCACTGCTTCAATCATTTCGATTGAAACAAGCTTGTCGAACTGTCCCTGAAGATCCCGATAATCGTCAAAGAGCACCGTGACTTGGTCCTCTAGCCCTTTTTGCGCCACGGCTTCTAAGGTGTAGTCGTATTGCTGGCGTGAAATAGTTGTTGTTGTCACACGACAGCCATAATGCTCTGCCGCAAAGATGGCCATGCCGCCCCAGCCAGTACCGATCTCGACAAGATGGTCTTCTGCCTTGAGTTCAAGATCTTCACAGATCAGCTTCAGTTTGTGCTGTGAGGCCGAAGCAAGATCGGCTGAGGCCGATGGAAACACGGCTGAGGAATACATCATGCTGGGATCAAGGAACAGGGAAAAGAAATCATTGCCCAAGTCGTAGTGAGCCGAGATGTTTTCCCGCGACCGAGTAGACGTGTTCCTCCGTGCCCAGTGGCTAAGTTTCAGAGCGAGCCTAGCGAGCCAGTTCTGCTTGTCAGACATCGCTTCCAGCATTGCCATGTTGGCGCTAAAGGCACGTGTTACCTCAGTGAGGTCGGGACTGCTCCACATGCCTTCAATAAAGGTTTCGCCAGCTGCGATACTGCCTCCAGTCAGGATGCGCCGATACAGGTCGGTGTCATGAACATGAACTTCCCCATGGGGTGCAGAGCCCTCTGAGGTCGAGCCGAACACCTTTGCTTCGTCCCCTTCTCTGAGCGTGAGTGACCCTACCTGTAACTTTCCCAGCACTTTCCACATAAAGGATCGTGCCAGACCACCGTGCTTTTCGGGAAAAAGCAGTGGTAGTTTGCCAATTTTTTTTACGCTGTATTCACTCATGAAGCGCCCCTGTATGGTCTTCGTTGTAGGTGACTCGTTGACTCCTCGAGTACGTTAATGCGATCGCTTCGGATGAGAATGCAAGCTGACGCCTTTCAAAAATAGGCGCAATGCCTCCCAGTAAATCCCTAACACGACTTTTAACGTCATAAGCGGATAAGAGAGTATGGCGAGGACCGCTGATCGCGCGTTGAGGGGTTCTGCAGATAAGGACAATACCGCATCAAAAATCCTCTCATTTTTTTGAAAAAGCGCGATTTGAATCGCCAGAGACGCTCCGGGACTATCGCTGTGCCAGCGGTATGTCATCTCCATCGGATTGAATGGCGAAACATGCAGTGCTTTATCGAATTCGGTGACCAATGGCCCTTCACCAGCTGGCGCTTTGAGTACGTAGCTGTGCCGCTCCCCCCAAGGGGTGTTGGTCACTTCAGCGACAACATATTGCAAACAACCCCCCGGTTTGTCGTAACAGTAGTAAACCGCGATGGGATTGTTCTGATAACCGAAATAGCGCCAGTTTGCCAATAGATAGATGGGTCCATCGTGATGTCTGCCCGTTTGCGCGTGGATTCTCAAGCGCACGGCATCGGCAAGTGGCACCGTCTTTGGGCCCAAAAAATCACTGCGGAGAAAGCGCGCCGGTGCCCACCGTTTTGCAGACCACAACGGGAGTTGCTCCGTCAGCTGAGAGAGTGTCTCAAGCTCCACAAAGGGCATGAATACTTTATAGGTGAAGCTATGTTTTTTCGGCGTGTAGCGTGCATGCCTCAGTGTGCCTGAATACAGCTTCGCACTCATGCAGCCATCTGGCGGGCTGCACATAGGCTCTCGGCGACTCTCAGCCCGCTGCTCAGTCCGTCTTCGTGGAACCCATTCTGCCAGTAAGCGCCGCAGAACCACGTCCCATTGTATCCGTTGATATCCTCCCAGCGTTGCTGTGCCTGCATTCCTGCCACCGTGAACTGAGGGTGTGCGTAATTAAATCGGCCCAAGATCCGGTGTGGATTGATAGAGGCCGTATCATTGAGCGTGACGCAAAAAGTTTCCGGCGCGTCGAGGCCCTGCAAAATATTCATATTGTAAGTGACGGTGGCACGACCACTTCCTGGCTTGAGTCGATAGTTCCAGCTAGACCATGCCCGCTGGACTTTTGGTAGCAGTCGCGTATCGGTATGGAGTATCACTTCGTTGTCTCGGTAGGGTAGCGCGCCGAGCACGGACCGCTCTTTCTGAGTTGCGTCTCCCAGCATAGCGAGAGCATCGTTCGAATGAGTGGCGACAACCACCTCGTCGAACTCTCGCACAACACCATTGGTGAAGTGGATCGCTACCGGCTTTCCGGGTGGTCTCAATATTTTCCCTACGGGCATCCGTGTTCGAATATTGTCAGCGAATCGCTGTGTCAGTGGTGTTAAATATTCCCGACTCCCCCCTTCCACTACCCGCCACTGGGGGCGATTTTTGAGCGAGAGCAGTCCGTGGTTGCTGAAAAAGCGAATGAAAAACTCCACCGGAAAGTCCTGTGCATCCTCAAAGTCTGCCGACCAAATTGCTGAGGTCATGGCAAGGAGATAACTGCGGCTAAAATGGTCACTGAAGCCGTGCCGGCTGAGATACTCCCCCAGCGTTTGATCCTGCGGGAGTCGGCCGCTGTCGAGGTCGGCGATCGCCAACTTATTGAACCGGAGAATCTCGCGGACCATTCCCAGAAAACTGGGAGACAGTAGATTACCGCGCTGCGCAAACAGGGTATTAAGATTGTTGCCTGCGTATTCAAGGCCAGAAATTTGGTCGCAGACCGAGAACCCCATGGAGGTCTCTCTGGTTGCGACACCAAGCTCTTTGAACAATTGAACGAGGTTTGGATAGTTTCGGTCGTTGTAGACGATAAAGCCGGTATCCACAGAAAAACGTCGGGTGCCGATTTGAGTATCGTAGGTAGCTGTATGGCCCCCGATCCGGTCCCGAGCTTCAAACACTTCGACGCGATGACCCCTCTGGACGAGCCGGTAGGCGCACCCGAGCCCAGAGATGCCCGCCCCTATAATTGCAATATTCATTGTCGGCGGACCTCCGGTCACCAGACAAACTGAGAGTATTGCTGTTACGGGAGGTGTTAGAGCGTGGATCAGCGCCTTTTGGCGCGAACTCATTTGCCAAATCTCTGAGATTGCATGGTTTTAAGGCAGTCCCGCAGTGTGTATGCTGTGCTCTTGAAAAGAAGGTTTTTTCCATGACAGAAAAAACAAACTCTGGTGGCACATCCCCCGCCAACGTCAGTGCGAAATGGAATGTACCCACCGGTCGCAGGACGGATGAATGGAGTGAAGCGCTGGTCCTGGTTGGTGACAGTCAGGACAGGGCGGCTTTTACCCGATTTTTTCGCCATTTTGCGCCACTGATTAAAGCATTTGCGTTGTCTGGTTCTAGCCTTTCTGCCGCGCATGCTGATGAATTGGTGCAAGAAGTCATGCTGAAGGTATGGCAGAAGGCTGGCGGCTTCAATCCGGAGAAAGCTGCAGCATCAACTTGGGTCTACACGATTGCCCGAAATTGCCGCACCGATATGTTCCGGCGGTTACAGAAGTTTGATACCCCGCTTGCCTCTGACGACTTCGAGCTTGAGAGTGAAGAGGAGGAGTCGTTTGTTGTCCTGCATACCCGCCGTGGTTCCGAGCGCGTGAGGGAGTTAATGGGTGATCTGCCTCCGGATCAGGCTCAGATCCTAGGCAAAGTCTATATGGAGGGTAAATCTCACTCCGAGGCAGCGGCTGAGCTCGACCTGCCGCTGGGCACCGTTAAATCCCGGGTACGGCTGGCCATTCAAAAGCTGCAGGCGCTCATGGAGGCGTGACGGTGGAGCTGATCGGTCAGATGTCACAGTTTTCAGGGTGCGGAGGAGTAAACCGTTTGCTCCCTTGCCCCGTATTACGGTGGTATAGCTAGTGCTTCGGATAAAAAAAGACATGGTACATCACCATCCCCCCACAGACATTTTGACAGAACACGCCTCGGGCGTTCTGTCGGTTGCGCAATCGGCCTGCGTTGCAGCACATCTCAGCTACTGCCAGCGTTGTCGCCACACTACCGAGAGGCTTGAAGATATTGGCGGTGCGCAGTTAGAACGGCTAGACCCAGTGGCTGTAGGGGAGTCTGTCCTTGATAGAGTGCTGGCACGATTGGAAGATCCTGAGCCATTGCGTTATGCCCGCAGCGAAGCGTCTGATACGCGCTTGCCAGGTTTGCTGGACCGCTTGATCAATGGCGACTATGCCGATCTGGTCTGGAAGCGCGTAACCCAGTCCCTCAGCATCAGCTATTTGAAAACCGGTGACGCTCTGCATGAGTTTGCGTTATATCGCATTGCTGAGGGAGGTCGTATTCCCGAGCATACCCATGGTGGTAGCGAGATGACGCTGGTGCTGCAGGGTGGTTTTGCCGATGAGAGCGGCGAATATCATCCCGGGGATTTTGTGATTCGGGAGGGGTGGGATAAGCACACCCCCGTCGCGTTGGAAGGTGAAGAATGTATTTGCCTGGCGGTACTCGACGCGCCGTTGCGCTTCACGCGCTTGCGACACCGCTGGCTTAACCCGCTTCTGAAGCTCCGCGCGGGCTGATTTTTTCACTGATTCGTCCCCAGTGGTGCTGAGGGATTCCGCTTCTGCCAAGCGTAAGTCCCACTTCACCAGCCGGCTGGATCTCTAACAAAAACCGGGATCACGGTGATCCCAAAAATCAGGCGAACTTCACTATGCAACTAGTCATACCCCGTGAAACCCAGCCGGGAGAGAATCGCGTCTCTGCGACGCCAGAGACAGTAAAAAAGTTGGTGCGGCTTGGCGCGGAGGTGGTCATCGAAGCGGGTGCAGGCACGGGTGCCGGCATCAGCGACGCGGACTACGAGGCGGCCGGAGCCAGTATTGGTTCTGATCGCGGTGCCTTGCTGGCCGGAGCTGACATGGTCCTCAGGCTGCGCAAGCCAGACATCGAGGAAATCGGTCAGCTGAAGTCGGGCTGCATTCATGTGTCCTATCTCGATCCCTTCAACGAGCAGGATCTCATTAAGGCCTTCGCCAGCCAAAACGTGACCGCTGTCAGTATGGAGATGATTCCGCGCTCGACCCGAAGCCAAAAGATGGATGCGCTGAGCTCCCAAGCGAACCTTGCGGGCTACGTGGCAGTGATGCTGGCGGCCAATCATATGCCACGGATCATGCCTATGATGATGACTCCCGCGGGAACACTGAAGCCTGCAAAGGTTTTTATTATTGGTGCGGGCGTTGCAGGACTTCAGGCGATCGCTACTGCTAAGCGATTAGGTGCACGAGTCACGGCTTTTGATACTCGCCCGGTTGTGGCAGAGCAGGTTCACTCCCTCGGCGCCAAGTTTTTGGAGATTGATTTGGGCGACACCGGTCAGACGCAGGACGGTTACGCCAAGGAGCTTACCCCCGAGCAGGTTGAACTCCAGCGTCAGGCACAAAAAGCCGTAATCGCCGACTCCGACGTGGTGATCACCACAGCCCAGGTATTTGGCCGAAAGCCCCCGGTTCTGGTCACGGCCGACATGGTGGCAGGTATGGCGCCGGGTTCCGTGGTTGTTGACATGGCGGCCGAGACGGGGGGTAACGTAGAGGGATCAGTGCCAGACCAAGTAGTCGACGTTAACGGCGTCACTATTGTCGGCACCGCTAATCTCGCTAACCTCGCGCCCGGCGATGCGACGCAAATGTATGCGAGCAACATGTTTAATTTGGTGGAAGATACGTGGGATGAAGAGAGCAAACAGTTCGTGCTCGATCTCGAGAACGATATTCTCCCCGGTTGCGTGATTACCCACGGTGGGGCAGTTGTTCACCCGACCATCAAAGATATTATCGAGGGGGCGAACTAATATGTCTGGCGCAGAGTATTTGCTGTTTATTTTAATGTTGTCGATATTCCTCGGCTTCGAACTCATCAACAAAGTGCCTGCCACACTGCACACCCCACTTATGTCTGGCGCGAATGCTATTTCTGGCATCACGGTAGTTGGTGCAGTTGCGCTGGCCGGTACGGGTAGCGAAACCATGGGTATGTGGCTGGGTGTCGGTGCTGTGACGCTTGCCAGTGTGAATGTGGTGGGGGGTTACATGGTGACCGACCGCATGCTCGGCTTCTTCAAGAAGAAGGAGGACTGATCGTGACGACTGCATTAGTGACACAACTGGGTTACGTCGTTGCGGCGGGACTCTTTATCTTTGGCCTGAAAATGTTGGGTTCTCCCGCTACGGCTCGCCGCGGCAATATGGTGTCGGCCATTGGCATGTTGGTGGCAATCGTCGCCGCCTTGCTCGATCAGGGCATTGTCGATTTCACTTGGATAGTAGCGGGCATGTTGGTTGGCGGTGCCATTGGCGCCATCGCCGCGCGCGCTGTGGCAATGACCTCGATGCCCGAGATGGTGGCGTTGTTCAACGGCCTCGGCGGCGCCGCTTCACTGCTTGTGGGTTGGTCAGCGCTGTCACCGGATGCCGGCGTCTTCACGCTGGTCACTATTGTGCTCTCAATTTTGATTGGTGGCGTGACGCTCACCGGTTCTTTGGTCGCGTATGGCAAGTTATCTGAGACGATTGGTAGCGGCGCGATTACTTTTTCGGGTCAGCAGGTCGTCAATTCTTTGGTGGTATTCGGAATCGTGGGTGGCGCAGCGATGTTTTGTATGAACCCCACCGACCCGAACTGGCTTTATATGGTAATCGGTCTGGCGCTTCTGTTCGGTATTATGGCGGTCATACCGATCGGCGGTGCTGACATGCCGGTTGTGATCTCGCTGCTGAACTCCTACTCGGGTTTGGCTGCGTGTGCCGCCGGTTTCGCCATTAACAATAACGCGCTGATTGTGGCGGGCTCTTTGGTCGGTGCGTCGGGCATCATCCTGACCCAGATCATGTGCAAGGCAATGAATCGCTCACTGTCCAACGTATTGTTCTCGGGCTTCGCGAGTGTTTCTAGCGAAGAAACAGTGGTTGAGGGCGAGATCAAGCCGATCTCAGTTGACGACGCCTACTATGTGCTTGAAGCGGCAACCAACGTGGCGATTATCCCTGGGTACGGCATGGCGGTGGCGCAAGCACAGCACGTGGTTAAGGAGCTGACGGAACTATTGCAGAATAACGGCTGCGAAGTGAACTTCGGTATCCACCCGGTAGCAGGTCGGATGCCGGGCCACATGAACGTATTGCTTGCAGAGGCCGATGTGCCTTATGACCAGTTGTTGGAGATGGATGAGATCAATCCGCGGATGGAAATGGTCGACGTGGCGATTGTTATTGGCGCCAACGATGTTGTGAATCCCGCGGCACGTGAAGTGGAATCCTCACCCATTTACGGCATGCCCGTGATTAACGTGGCTGATGCGCGCACGGTATTTGTGCTGAAGCGCTCTATGGCATCTGGCTTTGCCGGTATCGAGAATCCACTGTTCTATAAAGATAATACGCGCATGCTTTTCGGTGATGCCAAGGAGAGCATTGGCGGTCTGGTCCGTGAATTCAGCTGATAGCTCTCGTTCTTAAAAAAACCCCGCCTGGCGCGGGGTTTTTTATTTCCGCGTCCGATTTCTCGTTAGCATCGTGGCTGCCGTGGAGCGGTTCACACGTCGCTCCTCGGTCCATCTGTGGATTGGAACTGCAGCTGAGCCAGACGTTGGTAAAGGCCACAGCGTGCGATTAACGCGTCATGGCGCCCACTATCAATGACCTTGCCTTGATCCATCACTACGATACGGTCGGCATTGATCACAGTGGAGAGCCGGTGAGCGATAATGATAGTCGTGCGTTCGCGCATGATCTCGGCTAATGCCTGCTGTACGTGCCACTCGCTCTCGGTATCCAGTGCACTGGTCGCTTCATCTAGGAGTAGCAGCTCGGGGTCTGCCAGTATTGCGCGTGCCAATGCAATCCGTTGGCGTTGTCCACCCGAAAGCCGCGCTCCCTGTGCTCCCAGATCGCTATCGTAGCCATCAGGCAGCGCAGCAATAAACTCATGTGCATGAGCCATGTTTGCAGCGCGTTCTACTGCCTCTTTGGTAGCCTCACTCACCCCATAGGCAATATTGCTAAAAATGGTTCCAGAGAACAGCGTAGGTTGCTGAGGAACCAGCGCGATTTTGGCTCTCCAGTCTAGTAACGGCATGTCGCGCAAGTCGATATCGCCGTAGTAAAGCACCCCTCCGCTTGGATCGTAAAACCGCAGCATTAGCTCAAAAACAGTCGATTTGCCCGCACCAGAGGGGCCTACTAGCGCCACCGACTCCCCTTGGTTGATCGTGAGGTCAAAATCATTCAACGCAGGGTTGTCAGGGCGAGTCGGGTAGGCAAAGGTGATATCGGCAAAGCGTAGCGTTTCTCCCAACGCTGGCTTCGTTTTTCCGGTGTCAGGTAGATTACTCGTTTCTTGCAGAAGCTCCATGAGCCGCTCTGCCGCACCGGCAGCACGCTGCAGATCACCCCAAACTTCAGACAGTGTGGCGAACGCGGTCCCGACCATTACGGCATAAAAAATAAAGGCGCCTAGCTCACCACCCGTCATTCTCCCTTCGATGACATCGACACCGCCAGACCACATCATGCCGACCATGCCCCCCATCAGCAGGAAAATCGCAAAGCCGGTGAGGAGGGCCCGCTGAAACACCCGCGCACGTGCCACTAAAAATGCCTGCTCTACATCGTGACCAAATGCCGCTTTCTCTGCCCCTTCGCGGTTAAAACTTTGTACTACCTTGATCGACTGAAAAATTTCACCTGCGTGACTGCCCACTTCGGCAATACTCTGCTGGCTTTTATTGGAAAGCTTTCGCACGCGGCGGCCAAAAATCAGGATAGGCAGCAGCGTCACGGGCACAGCAATAAGAATGACCAGGCTAAGTTTAAGATTGGTGACGACCATCAGTGTCAATGCGCCGGTGAGTGTCAGCGCATTGCGAATCGCCAAACTAACTGAGGACCCGATTAGCGTTTGTAGGAGCGTGGTATCGGTGGTCAGGCGAGACATGATCTCGCCAGCATGGTTGGTCTCAAAGTAACCCGGCTGAAGATGCACGAGATTGTTAAAGACGGCGCTTCGGAGGTCAGCACTGACGCGCTCGCCCAACCAAGAGACCAAATAGAAGCGGATCATGGCCCCACTCGCCAGCGCAAGGCCGATCATCAGCATGAGAGAAACCGCTTTATAAAGCCCAGAGGGATCGGCGCTCGAGAATCCCTCGTCAATCAGCACTTTCACGCCGTAACCCAAACCCAACTGAGCGACGGCAGTGAAGACCAGCGCGATACTGGCAGCGATCAGGCGCGTTTTGTGCGGCCATAAAAAACCCAACAGTCGCCGTAGCGGAGCCAGAGACTTATTTTGCGCGGGTGGACGGCTATCTGGCGTGTCGGCAGTATGCGACTCGGCGGATGGTGTGGTCTGTGCAGCTTGCGTCACTTAGTAGTGTCCGGTTGGGTAAAAACAGATGGCCGAGAGTTAATGAAATGCCCCCGAGTTGCCTAAAACAGATTGCAGTCTACTCGGAGAGGAAAAAAAAAGATTGTCTCTATCCGCCGAAAAGCGTGATTCAGGCGCCAGGTCGTTAACCCGGTGTTTTAAGTTCGAGGGGGCTCCAGCAGTCGACCAAAAAATACGCCGATCTCAAATAAGAGCCACATCGGAATCGCCAACAGCGACTGGGAAATGACATCGGGCGGCGTGAGTAGCATGCCGAATACAAAGCAACCCACAATGATATAGGGTCGCTTTTGCGATAGCGCTTCCGCGGTGGTGACCCCTGTCCAGATCAGGATGACCGCAGCAATAGGCATTTCGAAGGCAATGCCAAACGCCAGGAAAAGCTTCAGCACGAAGTCCAGATAGCTATTGATGTCAGTCATGACTTGTACGCTTTCTGGGCCCACGCTGGTAAAAAAAGCAAAGATTAACGGGAAGACAACGAAGTAAGCGAAGAGAGCGCCGGCGTAGAAGAGCAACACGCTAGAAGCCAGCAAAGGCATCGCGATTCGCTTCTCTTTTTGGTAGAGCCCCGGCGCTACAAAACCCCATATTTGATAGAGAATCACGGGTATCGCCATAAAGATCGCCAGCACAAGACTCAGCTTAAAAGGCGTCAGAAAGGGCGACGCCACACCTGTGGCGATCATGGTTGAGCCTTCCGGCATCAGTTCTCTCAAGGGCGCCGAGACAACGCCATATATCTCGTTAGCAAAGGGGAACAGCACAATAAAACCAATCAGCACCGCCAATACCGCTCGCAGTAATCGATCACGGAGCTCAGTAAGATGTGCCACCAGTGACATGGGTGGGTCTTGATCAGAAGGATCACTCATACAGAAGCGGGGGGCTTTTCAGGTTGATCCACAGCGGAAGGAGAGTGATCAGTTTCGTACTCCGGATTGCCAGCAGTCTCTGCCGATGCTGGTGGGGCATCCAATGATTCGATAGCGCGCAGTTCCTCATCAACGGCTCGAGTGGTGTCGCGCACCTGTTGCTCGAATTCCCGGGATTCTTCCTGCAGTTTCTGCATCACCTCGTCGTTGTGCAGTTCACGTCGAACCTCGGTGCGAATTTGATCAAAACTTCGTCGAAAGCGGTTAATCCAGGCCATAGCGGTCCTTACTGCACCGGGCAGTTGCTCCGGGCCAACAACGAGTAATCCCACTACTCCAATCAGCAATATTTCGGCAAAGCCGATGTCGAACATGACAGACCGCCCCGATTAGCCGGCCGGTTTGTCGGAGTCCTGCTCCTTGCGAGCCTCGGTGCTGCCGTCTGCATCACTTTGAGCGTTGTCTTTGCTCATGCTGTCGCGAAAGCCCTTGATGGCACTTCCGAGGTCTGGACCTATATTGCGCAGTCGGGATGTACCGAAGAGCATCACTATAATCGCCAGAATAATGAGGAGTTGCCAGATACTGATTCCGCCAAGGCCCATTGTCATTCTCCCTGCATTTAAGCGTTTTCCGAGTCGGCATTATGGCGCTTTCGCGCGGCTTTTTCTGCCAGTCCAGACAGCCCCATCCGAGAATCGAGCACGTTGAGTACATCGGTGTGATTAAGATCGAGATGAGACAGCATGACCAGAGTGTGAAACCACAGGTCAGCCACCTCATTAACCAGTGCATCCGAGGCGCCAGTTTGTGTCATATCTTTGGCTGAGAGAATGACTTCGGTCGCCTCCTCACCAATTTTTTCAAGAATTTTATTCAACCCGCTGTGGTGCAGCGATGCGACATAAGATTCCTCTGGTGATGATTGCTTTCTTTCATCCAACACGTGATCAAGGGCAGTCAAAATATCGCTCATCTATTCCTCCGCCACCAGCTTCCATTCACCCTCATGCGGCGCATAAAAAAAACAGCTCCGTCGCCCGGTATGACATGCGCCTCCCTGTTGATGAACCTTCAGGAGTAACGTGTCGCCGTCGCAATCGAGGCGCGCCTCTACGAGTCGTTGCGTATTGCCCGAGGTCGCCCCCTTCCGCCACAGCTCACGGCGTGAACGCGACCAGTATACGACATCGTCGCTCGCCAATGTCTTTTCCAACGCTTCCGCATTCATCCACGCCAGCATGAGCACTTCGCCGGTGTCGGCGTCCTGCGTCACTGCGGGTATCAGGCCCTCGTCGTTCCAGTTGGGTATGATATTCAGGGGGATGTGTGCGGAATTACTTGCCATGGCCCAGTATGCCAGAGGCGGAGCCAAGCCGTTACCGGTAGCGGGCCGTTAGCGCTGCTAACAAACAGCCGCCACCGCATATGAGCCAGACAGTCCCACCATTGGAAAGCGTAATACCGACCCCCAGCGCCAGTGCGCCGGCGATAGTGGTCGGCAGAAACCAGTTTGGCGTACCACTTTTGATGGGCACTGGCGTGTGGCTCTGCCGCAGTCGGTTCAACAGGAGATCGGGTAGTAGGGGTAGTGTTTCCAAAAGAGCCGGTGCCTCCTGTTGCAGCCGACGACTGACAGCTTGGACCGAGTAACGATCTGCCAGCCACTGCTCAAGGAAGGGTTTTGCGGTATCCCAAAGGTTGAGCTCTGGGTAAAGTTGGCGGCCTAGCCCCTCGATATTTAGGAGCGTTTTCTGCAACAGAACCAGCTGCGGTTGTACCTGCATGTCGAACTGACCGGCAGTACGAAACAACATTACCAGCATGTGACCAAAGGATATTTCTGAGAGAGGCCGCTCGAACACAGGTTCGCATAATGTCCGCATGGCCGACTCAAACTCTGCCACAGGCGTATCGGATGGAACCCAGCCACACTCGATGTGAAGCTTCGCACAGAGCCTGTAGTCCTGCTGGAAAATGGCGAGCAAATTACGCGCTAGATAGTAGAGATCCTGCTCGTCGAGCTGGCCGACAATTGCGCAGTCGACTGCCATATATCGCGGATCATCGGGTTCGCTGCAATCAACAAAAATATTGCCCGGGTGCATGTCGGCATGAAAAAAACTGTCGCGAAAAACCTGAGTGAAAAAAATCTCTACGCCCCGTTCAGCCAGCAATTTTAAATCGACTTGCTTTCCCTTGAGGGTATCGATGTCACTAACGGGAACACCGTAGATCCGCTCGCTGACCATCACTTGTTGGCAAGTCAAAGGCCAATGCACCTCAGGCACATAAACCAGCTTACCGGATTGAAAATGCCGTTTTAGCTGCGAGGCGTTAGCTGCCTCACGTTGCAGATCGAGCTCGCCATGAATAATTCGATCATATTCTTCTACCACTTCAACCGGCCGCAGGCGTCGACCATTACGCGACCAGCGCGCCAACATTATCGCGACATGTCGCAGTATTTTGATGTCCTGATCAATAATTTGTTCTATTCCCGGTCGCAGAACCTTCACGACAACATCGCTGCCATCCGGTAGGCGAGCACCATGCACCTGCGCTACCGAAGCGGCCGCCAGCGGATTGGCATCAAACTCGGCGAAGCAATCATGTAAGGGTCGCCCCAAGGCCTGTTCGATACGTTGAATCGCCTCCTTAGCGGGAAAGGGGGGAACTTGATCCTGCAGCAGCGCCAGTTCGTCGGCGATATCCAAGGGCAAGAGATCTCTGCGCGTTGATAGCAGTTGCCCAAACTTGACGAACACGGGACCCAGCTCTTCCATCGCACGGCGCAGGCGCTCGCCCCGTGGTGTGTTGGCAGGCACAGAAATCACTGGAAACAACCTTAGCAAGAACGACAGCATTCGTGGACGCTGCTGCGGTGGTAACAACTCATCGAGCCCATAACGAGCTGCGGTCCGGTAGAGCGCAATCAGTCTTTTCATTACTGAGTCCTGCGCGAGGCAGCCTTGGCCATCAGCCTTTCAACTTTTGCCTGGGCTCGCTCGACCTGCATGGATAGTGTTTGCACGCCTTCGAAGAAGTGTTCCAGCTCCAGTTTTGGCGGGGTCAGGCGGCCTTCCTCGAGCAGGTATTCAGACAGTTGCCGTTTGAGACTTTTTCGGGCGCCCTCACTCCAACTGAACACGCTGCGAAGTGCTTCGGCTATTTGGTGGCCCATCACGTCTCCAAGACGCTCTACCAATGGTGCTTCCCAATCAATGTCCATGCCGGCGATCACTTGTTGCAGATGAATAAGGCTGGCACTGCTTCCCTGAAGTTCAATACCACTGTTAATCAGAGTGGCGGCGGGGTCATCCGAGGCAATGAGCGCCGTAAAGTCCTCAATGGAACCGCGGACAAAGGCCGTAGGCTTCTCCTCGCAGTGGTTTAACAGCCTCACTTCAGCGCCCGGAACCAACTCTACATAAAGTGTCAGTTCCAGCGACGTGACCTCGATGCCGAGTAAGGTCCCACTTAGCGCTTCCAGTTCTCTGTGGGAAGTTGGTGCGAGCAAAATAGCCTGATTGAGTGCCCGCTCGGCGCCCAACAGTGCGGCCGACAGCAGTGCCGGGTCGTGCCGGGTCATGCCTTGAAACCTCGATGGACGGCAACGATACCACCAGTCATGTTGTGATAGCTCCCGTTTACGAAGCCTGCCTCTTCCATCAGTCCCAAGAGCGTGTCCTGATCGGGATGTTTCCGTATAGACTCTGCGAGATAGCGATAACTGTCAGAATCTTGTGCAATTAACTTTCCCATGACAGGCAATACCTGAAAAGAGTATTGGTCATAAATTTTTGCCAGCAGCGGCGACGTCGGTTTGGAAAATTCGAGCACCAGTAACCTGCCACCGGGCCGCAAAACGCGGAGCATGGAGCGCAGTGCCGTTGCTTTGTCGGTGACATTTCGGAGTCCGAAGGCAATGGTGATGCAGTCGATACTGTCGTCTTCAAACGGCAGCGCCTGGGCGTCGGCTTGAACGATATCGATGTTGCCTGTTGCCCCCTTGTCGATGAGTCGGTCGCGGCCCACCTCGAGCATGGCGGCATTGATGTCGGCCAGTATGACTCTACCATCGGGGCCGACCAGCCGGGAAAATTTGGCGGCAAGATCACCCGTGCCGCCGGCGATATCGAGAATCGTTTGTCCCGCACGCGCGGCACTCAACTCAATGGTAAAGCGCTTCCACAGGCGATGGATTCCCCCCGACATCAAGTCGTTCATCAGATCATAGCGACTGGCCACTGAGTCAAATACTTCACGAACCATGCTTGCTTTGGCGGTGCGGTCGACCCGGGAAAAGCCAAAGTCCGTGCTGTCATCCGGATTGTTGCTGCCTACGGCGTCGTCATTCACCGGCAATGCTCCTATAGCGCTGGCGCAGCGCCAGCGGGCCGGCAAGTGTACCTGAGCATCGCGGTGGTGTTCAGAGGGGCACTGTGCCGACGTTACTCGATTTCAGGCGCGTTCAATGCCTGGCAGGGTTATTCAGGGTTCGAAATGGAGTACTTGCACTGCCGCGTCTCTGGATTGGCCTGCCGCGTCGAGTTGGTGCAGATAGCTGCGCCAATATTGATCCTGATTTTCAGCAAGGTCACGCAAGTAAGACCAGGTGTACAAGCCCGAGTCGTGGCCGTCATCGAAAGCAATTTGCACGGCGTAATGTCCCACAGGTTCGATACGATCGACAGCGACAGAAGCCTTACCGGTTTGCAAGGTTTCCTGCCCTGGGGCATGGCCGCGCACCTCTGCCGAGGGTGAGTAAACGCGCAAAAATTCTGCGCTTAGCTTGAATGCGGCACCATCGTCAAAGTCAAGCTCAAGCATTCGTTGGCCCCTCGAATAATGAAGCCGGCTCACCCGTTGTTGCATAGCCATCGTTATCGCACCTCTCTCTCAGACCGTGGCTCGCGTTTGAGCAGGAGGGTATCCATATCTGCTTCAGCGGTGAGGGTCCGGGCGCGGGCCATCTCTGAACGACTTGCAAAAGGTCCCAGATACACACGAAACCAGCGCCCATTATCGCTCTCTCCCGCTTCGATCGAGGCGTTTAGGCCCAGGAGTGCCAGTTCGCCACGACGGCGATCTGCGTCAGCTTCTTTGCGGAAAGAGCCCACCTGCAACAAGTATTGTGCACTATCGCGAGAGGGTGCCTGTAAATCCGCTGGTTCGATTTCGGGATTGAGGTCCAGCTCTTGATTGGGCAGTACCTCGTAAAAGTCGAACCGCGGCCCGGTTTCTACCCGAAGGTTAGGAGGTGACAAGGGCCTCGCTTGAGCCGGTTCCTCCGACTGCTGTGACCAGTGTGCTGTGCCTAGACTAGCGAGAACGCCAGTTACGCACCCCGCCACAAACCCCTGCAGGTGAGCGGCTGACAGCGTGGGCGGTGCGTTCGCGGTAGATGACCGGGTAGCTGCACCGCGGTTGGTTGTAGTTTGCCGCCGGGGTTTTGTTGGTTTTCTGGCCATTTACATACTCTCCGGTGCCGAAACCCCGAGGAGGTTCAATCCGTTGGCGATGACCTGCTGGGTTGCCGCAACAAGTGCGAGCCGGGCTTTCATGACTGCCGGCTGGGCTTCCAGAATATGATGCGCGTTATAAAAGGTATGGAAGTCTGATGCGGCCTGACGCAGATAGTTCGCTACGTCGTGAGGCTCAAGGCGCTCCGCAGCGGTAGCGACCACCTCGGGGAAACGGCCCAAAGTCATCGCCAGTGTCAGGGCTTCTGGCTCGATGAGGCACTTCAGATGATCAAGTCCCGCTGTTTCCGCGTCGTCTCCCAACGCCGCATTGGCTTTACGGCGTATGCTCGCGGCGCGGGCGTGGGCATATTGAATATAGTAAACCGGGTTTTCGTTGCTTCTGGCTAGTGCCAGATCGATATCGAAGGTGAGCTGGGAGGTGGGGGAGCGCGCTACGAGAAAATACCGTGTCGCATCGCAGCCTACCCAGTCAATCAGATCTTTCAGGGTGACATAGCTACCCGCGCGTTTGGACAGCTTCACCTCGGCGCCATCGCGCATTACGGTGACCATTTGATGTAGCACGTATTCTGGCCAACCCTCCGGAATCCCAGCGTCTAACCCCTGTAATCCCGCACGCACTCGCGTGATGGTGCTGTGGTGATCAGCACCTTGCTCATTGATGACGCGTTTAAAGCCACGCTGCCACTTGTTCAGGTGATACGCCACGTCGGGTACAAAATAAGTGTAACCACCCTCACTTTTGCGCATCACACGGTCCTTGTCGTCGCCGAACGAGGAGGTTCTCAGCCACAGTGCATTCTCCTCCTCAAAGGTGTGGCCTGATTGCACAAGTTTTGACACCGTCTCATCAACGGCGCCACTGTCATAGAGCGACGATTCTAAAAAATATTCATCAAAAGACACAGCGAAAGCGCGGAGATCTTGATCCTGCTCACGGCGGAGGCAAGCGACCGCAAAATCTTTGATCGCGTTGAGGTCACTGATATCACCCGAGGCTGTAATCTCGCGATCGGCTGCCTGCACCGTTTCTCGCGACGTGAATGCTTTCGCGACATCTTCGATATAACTGCCCTGATAGCCGTCATCGGGCCAATCTGCATCCTCAGGACACTTTCCCATGGCCCGTGCCTGAACCGACAGCGCAAGATTCTGGATTTGTTGACCGGCATCGTTGTAATAAAACTCTCTTTGCACTGCCCATCCGGTGGCTTCCAGTAGGCGCCCCAATGAGTCGCCGATGGCTGCCCCCCTTCCATGACCAACATGGAGTGGTCCCGTCGGATTAGCAGAGACAAACTCCACCTGTACTTTTCGACCCTGTCCAATATCGACGTGACCGAAAGTTGATTGTGCTGAGAGTATGGTGCTGATGACTTCAGTGTGACGCTCTGAGTTGATAAAAAAGTTGATAAACCCGGGTCCCGCAATATCGCTGCGCGCGACGAGGTTATTGCTGGGGAGTGCTGCTATCACCTTTTGCGCCAGGTCTCGTGGAGACAAACCTGCGCGCTTTGCTATCACCATGGCCACATTACAGGACAGATCGCCGTGAGACGGATCCTTAGGGTGGTCGATCTGTAGCGGAGCGTCCGGCATGTCAGCCAGAGTGCCCTGTAATACCAGTTGTTCCAGCGCCGAGGAAATCAGCGCAGCCAGTTCAGGTTTCATGGTCATCCTGTCGAAGGTTTTCCGTGCCATCAGAGCCCGGAGTTGGTGTGGCTATTATCACTAACCTGTCGCAAAGGCTCTAGCCAAGGAAGTCACAAGCTTTCGTATGGATCGATATCCACCGACCAACCTAAGTTGCTACTTTGGCGCGCAGCCTCTGCCTGCTCAACCAACGAGGCCATGAGCGCTGCCAACGGCGGGCGCGAGGGGCCTGCAACGATTAGCTGGCTACGGTAGCGATCTTTGCGTCTAGCCATCGCGGCGGGCAGAGGGCCAATGATACGACATGTGCTCGGCGGCGTGACTTGCTCCTTGATTGTTTGCAAAAAAGCGAGTCCTGCTTGTCGATTTTTGCTATCGCACCGAATGACACCCAATGCTCCATAAGGTGGCAGTTCCGATTGCGCGCGATAAGACAATAACGTTGCCAGCTGCTCGTGGTAGGGCGCATACAGGTCGCGAATTAGCGCGTGTTCGGGCTGTCTCGTTTGGACCAGTACTGATCCCGGTTTCTCAGCCCGCCCTGCTCGACCACTGACTTGTGTCAGTAATTGCAATAGCCGCTCTTCACCGCGAAAGTCTGGGCTGAAAAGGAGCGCATCGGCGTCCACGATGCCTACCAATGTCACGTGAGGAAAGTGGTGACCTTTGCTTAACATCTGGGTGCCGACCAGCAGCACAGGTTCCGCGTTGTTAAGCTGTTCGATCAGCTTTGGCATGGCCTGCCTGTTGCTCATTGTGTCGCTATCGACCCGGATCACAGGATAGTCAGCGAAGCGCTCGCTGAGGTAGGTTTCCGCCTGTTGTGTACCCAGACCAGTCCCTAGCAAGCGAGTGCTGTTGCACCCCGGGCAGCGCTTGGGAAGAGTCATGCGGTCCCCACAATGATGGCAGTGCAGACCCGGCGGCGATTTATGAAGCGTCATGCGCGCATCGCAATGTCTGCATTCACTGCTCCAGCCACAGTCATGACATACCAGCGCATTAGCAAATCCACGGCGGTTCAGAAAAAGCAGTACCTGGTTACCGCCGCGCAAAGTGCGCTCCGTTTCATTGAGTAGGTCCGGTGACAGGCCTGCCGTAAGTTCAAGGCCGCGAATATCGATCAGACGCGGCGTTGGTGGCACGCTGGTGCCAGCGCGCTTTGACAAAATATGCCGCTGATAGCGATTGCGGTCTGCGTTGAGCCAGCTTTCCAAGCTGGGTGTTGCACTACCCAATATGACCGGGCAGTTTTCCAGTTGAGCTCGCTTGATCGCCACGTCTCTAGCCGAATAACGGAGGCCGTCTTGTTGAACAAATGCGGCGTCATGTTCCTCGTCAACAATAATCAGACCTGGTTTATCTAGTGGGACGAACACGGCAGATCGCGTGCCCAAAATGATGGCTGTCTTACCGCTTCGAGCCGCTGCCCAAGCACGGTCACGCGCTGCATCGCCAATTCCCGAGTGCAGTGCAACGACGGGCGCATCAAATCGTGCTTCAAAGCGCGCCAGGGTCTGGGGTGTCAGCGCGATTTCGGGCAATAGCACCAGTACCTGCCTGCCCTTCTCCAGGCAGGTAGCAATACTCTGTAGATACACTTCGGTTTTGCCACTGCCGGTGATGCCGTAGAGAAGATGAATGGAGAAGCGTTCCAGGGCCGCATTAATGGCGTCGATGGCGTCTTTTTGCTCTTGGTTTGCTTGCAAGGGTGGGGCTCGTAGCTGCCAGCATGAATCTTCAGAAACCGTGCAACTGATTGCCAAATCTTTGCTGAGGAGCGCATTGATAAGAAGGCGGCTGAACCCCTCTGAAGCAAGTCGTTTAAAACTGACCGGGCCGGCGGCAAGTCGTCTCACCAATGCGGCTTGTCTGGGAGCTTGATGGGGCGCACCGTCAGGGAGCCCTCGGCCCCGCTCACTGAGCATAAGGGCTGATTTATCCAGCTGTTGCTCGGGTTTGCCGCGACGCTCTCCCGGAGACAGTCCCAAGGGCAGTACTTCACCGAGCGGATGCTGATAATAAGTAGCGGCCCATTTGAGCAGCTCAAACAATGGCTGGGGGAATAGCGGCTGGGTGTCGATGATTGAAGTCGCGCGGCGCAATCGCGCGGCATCAATATCGCTGTCTGTTGTTTGATTCAGCACAATGGCGGTAACAGAGCGGCTGCCAAAGGGAATTTGGACCCGAACCCCAGGCGCTATCGCGCCGTCACAATCCTCAGAGGGCCAATAGTCGAATAATCGGCGCAGCGGTGTGGGCACCGCGCAGCGCCATATGACGGCTGTGGCATTATTGTCAGGTGCAGTTAGATTCACGCGGTTACAGCAAGCAAACGGACTTGGTTAGTGTACTAGAGCGCGGCAGTGCCTGTATTGAATGTTGCTATCGGTGCCGGCTCTGGTATTATCCGCCCTCTTTTTTTGGCCCGCCGGCGCTGACGGAGGTTGGCATGAAAGCAGACATTCACCCACAGTATGGCGAAATTACCGCCAAATGTAGCTGTGGCAACGAGATCAAAACCCGTTCTACCCTGAGCGCGGACATTTCCCTGGACGTGTGCAGTCAATGCCACCCGTTTTACACAGGCAAGCAAAAGATCGTTGACACCGGGGGTAGGGTAGATCGCTTTAACAAGCGTTTCGGAGGCCGAAGCCTCAAGCAGTAAGAATTGCCTATCTAAAGGACGCCGGCAATAAGCCGGCGTTTTTTTTAGAAGATCTGCTCCAGATCGTCAGTGCCGATAGCTTGACCTGAATCGCTTGCCCAACCGGGCAGTGACTCCTCGAGAAAATACTCCATGATGCTATCTTCTGGCTGGCCCCTGACTCGCAGCCCTGAGCTAGCATCGATGCGCAATCGCACGATTCCAGAGGGCATGGGCTGAGTGGGCTGCGGCGGCGGCAGAGCCTCGCGCATGTAGTCGATCCAGATAGGGAGCGCAGCGGTGCCACCAAACTCTCTTCTACCCAGCGGGCTGTAATCATCAAAGCCCACCCAAGCGGTGGTAATCAAATCGCGGTTGAATCCTGAAAACCAGGCATCGCGAGGGCCATTCGTCGTTCCCGTTTTGCCGCCGATGTCAGCTCGTTCCAATACTTTAGCGCGTCGCCCGGTACCGCGTTGAATGGCATCGCGCAAAAAGGACGAGACAATGTAAGCGACCCGAGGATCCATGACTCTCTCTGCTGCTCGTACTTCAGGTACCGCTGTCCCCAAGATCTCCTCCATACGAACTTCCTCGGAGTCGCCACCATCACTGGCGATACATTCAGGACACGCTACTAGGGGGTCCGCCGCGTACACAATATCCCCCTGAGCATTTTCTATCCGCGCGATCAACCAAGGCTCCACTTTAAAACCCCCATTGGCAAGAATGGCGTACCCCGCTGCGAGCTCAAGCGGCGTAAAGGCGTGTGTGCCTAGTGCTAATGTCAAATTCGCCTGCATGTCTTCAGTGTTAAAGCCCAGTTGCTCCACATACCGGATAAAGGGCCCGATACCGACACGCTGTAGTACTCGGATCGAGACAAGGTTGCGTGAGAACGCAAGTGCCTCCCGCAGACGGGTGGGGCCATAAAATTTACCGCTGTCGTTTTCAGGCCTCCAAATTTCTGCTGCGGCAATATTGTCGAGCACGACAGGGGCGTCGTTTATCACGGTTGCAGGAGTGACTCCTGCCGACAGGGCACTGGCGTAAAGGAACGGTTTGAAATTAGATCCCGGTTGCCGACGTGCTTGGGTAGCGCGGTTGAATTTTGATAGTGCGAAGCCCATGCCGCCCACCAGTGCGCGAATCGCGCCGTGTTTTGGGTCTAGTGAAACCAATGCTGATTGCGCCTGGGGTACCTGACTCAATCGCCACCCATCGGCGGTTTTTAGTACTCTTATCAAGTCACCCTGCACAAGCAGGTCTGCCGGGGTTTTTTCTGGGGCAGCGGTCAGGTTAACACTGCGATAGCGACGCACCTTTTCTAGGTCTCCTCGCCAATATAGCGAGATAAATTCGCCCGACTTACCCATTGCGGTAACAGCGTCTTCGCCTACTTGGGTGACGACAACGGGCTGCAATTCGGCAATCGTCGGCATTTCTTGGAGCGCTTTTTCCCAACGGGCAGTTGTCTCAGCCTCTGTCTCGCCGTCGCGAGGCGCGAGTCGACGCTCCGGTCCGCGCCATCCATGCCGCCAGTCGTATGTTCTCAGGCCAGCCAATAATGCGTTTCGTGCGGCTTGCTGTTGTTGTGAATCGACCGTTGTATAAACGACGTAGCCATCATTGTAGGCCGCGTTACCGAAACGCTTGATCATTTCACGTCTGACCATTTCGGCGACATAGTCAGCATCGACCTCTACCACCTGGCCAAAAAAGGCCGCTGTGACGGGCGTAAGTTGTGCAGCGTAACGCTCGTTATCGGAAATCATGCCCAGATTTTCCATTCGACCGAGAATCCAGTCGCGGCGGATTTTTCCCTTTTCGGGATTACTGAGGGGGTTGTTCCGTGACGGCGCTTTGGGTACGCCCGCCAGCATGGCATGTTGCGCCAGATCGAGTGCAGCGAGTGACTTCCCGTAATAGGTTTCTGCTGCCGCTTCAAAGCCGTAGGCCCGGTGTCCGAGAAACACGCGGTTCACATACAACTCGAAAATTTCTTCTTTGCTAAAGCGCGCCTCGATTTTGAGGGCCAGCAGAATCTCTGTGAATTTTCTGATGAAAGTTTGATCCAGCGTCAAAAAGTAGTTCCGCGCTACCTGCATGGTGATGGTGGAACCGCCGCTGCCTTTTTTACCTGTTAACAGCAACTCTGAAACGGCTCTCGCAAGGCTGAGCGGCTCGATGCCACCGTGTTCGAAAAATCCGTCGTCTTCTGCGGCGAGCAGGGCATCGATGAAGCTTTGCGGTATTTGCTCAAACTTTAGCGGCTTTCGTTTTTGCTCGCCGAATTGTCCAATCAGTGCGCCGTCGCGGCTCAGCACCTGCATGGGCGTTTGTAAGGTGATATTACGCAGTGCACTTTCCTCAGGCAGCCTTGGGCTAAGGTAGAGGTATAGTCCCGCCAACCACCAAACGCCAGCGCAGGCTAGCAACAACAGATACCGGATCATTTTCTGGTTCTTCGCCAATTACACAGTCTCCGGCTGGGTATTCACTGTTGTCTCGCTGGGTTGAACGGGCGTCGTGTGACGCCCGCGTGGCGCATCAGGCGCAAACATATCAGGGCTGTCGCGGGTATTTCATACAAATGGGCGTAATAAGTGACGTTTTACCGACTTTGTCAGGCCATAAAATTGGGGCGCCGTCGTAATATGGTGACTTGAGACAAGTGAAGCCCTCTTGAGGGACGTCGACACACGCAAAGGAATGAGAGTGTTGAGGTTATTTGGCGTGGCCAAAACATCACCTGTGCTCGGGATCGATATCAGTTCCACGACAGTGAAGTTACTGGAACTCAGTCGGCAGGGTGGGAGTTACCGAGTTGAAAGTTACGCGGTAGCGCATTTACCCCCCGGGGCGGTGATTGAAAAAAATGTGAACCAAGTTGAGACCGTCGGCGCATTAATACGCGATCTAGTGGCACGGTCAAAAACGCGGGTCAAACGCATTGCTGCAGCGGTATCCGGATCCGCTGTCATCATCAAAACGGTCACCATGCCCGATGGTCTATCCGATGAAGAGCTCGAGGCACAGCTCGCCGTCGAGGCAGACCAATACATTCCCTATCCCCTCGAAGAGGTCGCGATCGACTTTGAGGTACTTGCGCCCGCGGCCAACAACACCGTGACCGTATTGCTTGTCGCCTGCCATCAGCAAACGATTGATGCGCGCGTGGATGCGCTGGAGATAGCGGGTTTGACGGTGGGCATTATGGACGTAGAGGTCCTCGCTATGGGCCGTGCATTGGCGCTGTTAGAAAAGCAGTTGCCTGGAGAGAATCTGCGAAGCGTAGCGATGGTAGACATCGGAGCCAGCATGACTACCTTATCGGTGTTCTCTGATGGCGAATCAGTCTACACCCGCGAACAATTCTTTGGTGACAAGCAGCTCACTGACGAGATCATGAATCGTTACGGTCTCTCATTTGAAGAGGCAGGGCTGGCCAAGAAACAGCAGGGGTTGCCGGAAGATTATGAGCAAGAAGTATTGCAGCCCTTCCGTGAGGCGCTGGTGCAGCAGGTGAGCCGGTCTCTGCAGTTCTTTTTATCTTCCAGTGAGCACGCCTCACTCGACTGCATCGTACTTTGCGGTGATGTAGCCTCTATCAGTGGTCTTGGCGAGCTGGCCCAGGAGCGACTCTTGACCCCGGTTATTATTGCGAATCCGTTTGCCGATATGACTGTCGGGCCCCGAGTTGACGCGCAAGCGCTGGCTAGGGATGCGCCGGCCATGATGCTTGCTTGTGGACTTGCAATGCGGGGTGTGGGCGAGTGAGCAATATTAACCTCTTACCGTGGCGCCAGTTGCGAAGGCAGCAGCGACAACAACAATTTCTTGTAGCCCTGAGTATAACGGTTTTAGGGGCAGCGCTATCGATTCTTACGTGGGATCTGACAGTAAATCATCTTGTCGACCAGCAGCAAAATCGTAATCAATATCTCCGCGAACACATTTTGTTGCTGGATCAGGAGGTGTCAGAAATCCGGGAGCTGCAGCAAAAGCGCAATCAGCTGGTTGAACGCATGGAGATCATTCAGGCGTTGCAAGGCGACAGGCCAGTCGTTGTACGCCTGCTCGATCAGCTTGTCAGAACGGTGCCTGACGGCATTTTTTATACGGCGCTCAACACCAAGGGTAATGTCGTTGCGTTGGAGGGAGTGGCAGAGTCAAACAATCACGTGTCAAGTTTGATGCGTCGCCTTGATGCGTCTGAATGGCTCGATAGTCCGAGACTCGACGCCGTGCAGAGTGCCAGCCAATATGGCGATCAAGCCGCTACATTCAAGCTCACCGTAACGTTGTTGAGGTCTGCAGTGGACCAGGAGTTCCCGCTGTGAGCTTGTTGGGTCATCTGAGGGCATTAAATGAGTTGGATCTGGCAGATCTTGACCTAGATAATGTTGGGAATTGGCCGCTGGCTTTGAAGGCTATCCTGTTGGGGGTCTTGTATTCCCTCATTCTTGTGGCGGGTTTTTATTTCCATGTTCAAGCGCTCCAGCAAAGGTTGGCCAATACAGAGCAGCAAGAAGAGACGCTTCGGCAAGAGTTTGAACAAAAAGCGTTTGAGGCCGCTAACCTCGATATCTACCGAGCCCAATTGACGGAGATGGCGTTGCGCTTTGGAGAGCTGGTGGCGCAGTTGCCCTCCCAGACAGAAGTGCCCAGCCTACTCGAAGATATTACGGGTAAGGGAAAGCTCAACGGACTCAGGATAAAGCGCATTGATCTGCTGGAAGAGCAGACTCAAACTTTTTTTGTAGAACTGCCTATTGCTATTGAAGCTGCTGGCTCCTATCACGATCTTGGTGCATTTATCTCGGGGATGGCGAGTCTGCCGCGGATCGTCACCTTGCATGATTTTAAAGTGTCGGTTGATACCAAGACACCCTCCATGCTCGAAATGAGTCTTCTCGCCAAGACCTACCGGTATCGGGAGAGCGGCGATGATACGTAGTCAAATACACGCGAAGTTGTGTTGCTTGCTTATTGCCAGCGCCCCCCTTTTTTTATTGTCATGTGCAGATCAGGGGCTGGCGGATTTAGACGTCTTCATGGCCGAAAAGCGCGCTGAGCCCGGAGGCGTGATAGAGCCCATACCAGCGTTTGAGGCCTACGAGGCATTTGCTTATGCCGCTGCAACGCTGCGCAGTCCGTTTGATCGGCCTATCGATATTCGGCAGCTGACGGCGCTGTCAGCCAGAGCGGCATTACGCCCTGACTCCAATAGGCCCAAACAATATCTGGAGCGTTTTACGCTGGATTCATTATTTATGGTGGGTTCGCTTAAGCGAAATGGACAGAACTGGACATTGATCAAAGACCCTGAAGGCGGTATCCATCGCGTGCAGGTGGGCGACTTTCTGGGTCGGGACCACGGTAGGGTCGTTGAGATGGGTACTGGGTTTATTGCCGTAATTGAAATTGTCTCGGATGGAACCGAAGACGGTTGGGTCGAGCGACCCAGAACCATTGAGCTCTCAGGGATGTGAGCGGGGGAGACGCAGTCATGAAGAGAACACATCTAGGTCGGTGCACTGCTAGCGGTCGCATGGCGTGGCACGCTATGTTTGCTCCGTTGCTGTGGGTAATGACGACTGTTGCCGAGGCGGCGGTCATTGAAAATATCGCGTTTACCTCCCGGCCTGATGCACGCCTTGAGGTGCAGCTGACCTTTGATGAACCGCCCTCTGCGGACCTAGAGAGCTATACCATCGAAGAACCTGCGCGCATTGTGGTGGATTTGCCGCAAACCCGGAGTGCGCTAGCAGAAAAGCACTTTTCATTATCGCAACCCAATACGACCAGTGTCATGGTGCTCGAGTCAGGGGATCGTACTCGGCTGATTGTCAATCTGGTTGAGTTGGTACCCTTTGAAAGTCAGATTTCCGGACGTCGACTGACGCTGCGCGTAGGTCGCGACAGCCGTGAGGCCGCCATGAGTACGGCAGCTACAGACGTGCTTCGCACTGCCGCTAATCGCGTTGAGAGTGTGGTGTCGGAGATCACCGATTTAACTTTCCAGCGCTCTCCGGACGGGGAGGGCCTTCTGGTACTCTCGCTGAGTAATCCTGCCGTCGACGCCAATATTTTCAGTGAGGGGGGAAAGATTACACTGCAGTTTACGGATACCGCTGTGCGGGAGGAGTTGATCCGACGCTTCGACGTCACGGACTTTGCGACGCCCGTACAAAAGATTGAGGTGACTACGACAGAGCGCGGAACGCGCTTGCAACTGCTTGCCGATGGGCGCTTTGACTACCTCGCGTATCAAACGGGCAACGAATATATCCTCGCTGTGGCGCCAATGACTCGGGAGGAGAAGCGAGAGCGGCTGAACGAGTTTGACTATGTCGGTGATCGCATTTCACTTAACTTCCAAAATATCGAGGTGCGGGCGGTATTGCGGCTCATCGCAGATTTCACCGATCTGAATCTGGTGGCCTCGGACTCTGTTACCGGTAACATTACGCTGAGGCTGCAAAGTGTGCCGTGGGATCAGGCTCTGGATCTGGTGCTCAAGACACGTGGCCTCGATAGCAGAAAGATGGGTAATGTATTAATGGTCGCACCAGCACAAGAGATTGCTGAGAGAGAGCGGCTCGAAATAGAAGCCAATAAACAATTAGCTGAGCTGGCTCCACTCCAGTCCGAATTTATTCGCATTCGCTACGCCAAGGCAGTGAATGTGGTGCGCCTTTTTGAAGCAGGATCGGAGGAGGGTGGATCTCTGGTTTCCGAACGTGGGTCAGTGGTGGTTGACGAGCGCACCAACTCAATTGTAGTGACGGATACGGCAGCAAAACTGGCTGAGATTCGCGACCTCATCGAGAAGGTCGATATTCCTATTCGACAGGTCATGATAGAGGCAAGAATTGTGATTGCCTCCTCTAACATTGACCAACAGCTCGGCATCAAGTGGGGGGGAGGTTACCTGAACAACGATGGAGACAAATTCACTTCCATAGCCGGGGATACAGCCAGCGTAACCAGTCTCAACAACCAGATGATTTCGGGACAGAATCCGGTGCAGATGCCGACCGCGCCCTTTGTGGATTTGGGTGTGTCGGGCGGCACTTCTGGTTTCGCCGTCGGCTTTACTTCTACGGACCTTTTTCTCACTGCTGAGCTGTCCGCGTTGGAGGCGTCTGGTGAAGGAGAGGTGGTCTCCCAGCCCAAGGTCATCACCGGCGATAAACAAAAAGCCAGTATCAAATCGGGTACCGAGATTCCCTATCAGGAGGGTGCAGCCTCTGGCGCTACCACAACGGCATTTAAGGAAGCGGTGCTAAAGCTGGACGTGACGCCTAACATCACACCAGATGATCGAATTTTGCTTGATCTTGTGATCAATCAGGATTCAGTCGGTGAGTTGGTGCCCAGTGGTAACGGCGGACTGATCCCAACAATTGACACGACTGAGCTCACCACGCAAGTACTGGTTGGCAATGGTGAAACCGTTGTGTTGGGCGGTGTGTTTAAGAACGAGGAGTTGGTAAAGGTCGAGAAAGTCCCGTTACTGGGTGACATTCCCTACCTCGGAAATCTCTTCAAAAGTAAGGCCAATACGCAGCAGAAAACGGAGACTCTGATTTTTATTACCCCCAGAATTCTCTCTGAGGCGTTGGTTAACTGATTGCTTTGATAATGTTGGATATGAGCCAGGACTTTCGATTATTCATGATCGGCCCCATGGGGTCGGGAAAGTCTACTGTGGGTAGGGTACTCGCGAATCTGCTGGGCTGTAGCTTCGTTGACAGCGATGCAGAAATTGAGGCGCGTTGTGGTGCAGACATCCCGTGGATTTTTGATGTGGAAGGTGAGGTTGGCTTTCGCCGTCGGGAGGCGGCTGTACTGAGCGACCTTGCAAAGCGATCGCGGGTCGTTATTGCAACAGGCGGCGGCGCTGTTACTACAGCGGGGAATCGTGAACTGATGTCAGAGAAGGGCATTGTGGTTTATCTTGACGTGAGCATTGAGCAGCAGCTCAAGAGGACGGGTTCGGGCGAAGGCCGCCCTCTACTCGCCCAAGGTGATCGAGAAGCGACGCTAAAAAAGCTAATGCTGGAGCGTAAGCCGCTCTATGAAGAATTAGCGGATATGATCGTTTCTGCGAGTAGCGGCAATGCACGTAAAGTTGCCCGACATATTCAGGAACAATTGTCGGCCCGTTCGCTACTACCCCCGGTCACCGACTGACCGGAATACCAGGAGTGTTTATCTATGTCGGAGTCTGACCACACTGTTTATGTCGATCTTGGCTCGGCGGTCAGCGATCGGAGCTACACCATAGAGATTGGGCGAGGTTTTCTCGCGGATGCCGAGCGTTGGCGAACGGTTGCAGGCAATCGGGGTGTCGTACTCGTTACCGATGATCAAGTGGGCCCCATTTACTTACATCAGCTCAAGGAAGGCCTGTCGCACGTCGTACATGTAACAGAGGTCGTTTTGCCCTCAGGTGAGCGGCATAAGCATTTGCGATCTATTGAGCTGATTCTCGATGCCGCACTGCAAGACCGCCATGAAAGGCAGAGCCTTTTTATAGCGCTGGGTGGTGGCGTGGTCGGGGATATGACCGGCTTCGCCGCCGCTTGCTTTTTACGTGGCGCAGATTTTTTGCAGGTGCCTACGACGCTGCTCGCGCAGGTTGATTCATCGGTCGGCGGTAAAACCGGTGTTAATCATGCAATGGGTAAAAACCTGCTCGGCGCCTTCCATCAACCTAGACGGGTGATGATTGATCTCGACACGCTATTGACACTGCCAGAGAGAGAATATGCAGCGGGTCTCGCCGAAGTCGTGAAATACGGGCTGATTAGTGATGGCGAGTTTTTTGACTGGTTGGTACTGCACGGGGGTTCGCTGAAGAATCGTG
>JADHNP010000070.1 GCA_016779445.1 Luminiphilus sp.
GCTGCCGCGTTTGACCATGGCACGGGTTCAGCTGCAGGGTTTTCTTGAGACGCTGAAGGTGTATCCACCCCGGCAGCGTCCGGCGACTTTCACCATTGATCAGTTGATGGAGCAGCTATACGAGCGGGCTGAGTAACCGCCTGGATTGCGATCGGCTTACCCGTCGACTAAGTACTGAATTTATACAGAAGCAAAAAAAGCGAGCCTCTGGGCTCGCTTTTTTGGTTAAGGGTCTTGTGGGCGATCAGTGCCCGCCAGACGGGTCGACCTCCCAGCTCTCGGTGAGGAAGGCATGCACGACGCCGCCATCCACCGCGATGGTCTCACCTACCACGTAGTTGCCTGCGCGCGACGCAAGGTAGATAGCCACACCCGCCATGTCCTCGTCATTGCCGATGCGGCCTGCCGGCACATGCTGGCCCACGATATCGCCCAAATCCCGCGCGGCTTTATTCATTTCAGAGGCAAATGCGCCGGGGGCAATACCCGTGACAAGAATGTCGTCTTTCACCAGTCGGGCTGCGAGTCGTTTCGTCAGGTTGATGACCGCTGCCTTGGAGGCTTGATAGCTGTAGGTTTCCCAGGGGTTCAGCCGCAGACCATCGATTGAGGCGATGTTGATCACTTTAGCGGGCTGCTCATCCGATGTGCCGGCTTTCAGCAGGCCGTGCATCGCTTGCGTCAGAAAAAAGATCGACTTCACGTTGAGGTCCATGACCTTGTCCCATCCCGCCTCTGGAAAGGTCTCAAAGGACTCGCCCCAGGCGGCGCCCGCGTTATTCACGAGGATATTGATGCCGGATTCATGTTCGGCCATGGTGGCCGCCAAGGCCTTGCAGCCGTCCACGGTAGAGATGTCCTGCGGTACGGCAATACAGTTGGGCCCCAACTCTTCGGCGACGGCCTCGCAGACGTCCGCTTTGCGGCTGGAGATGTACACCTTGGCACCCTGAGCAATGAAACCGGTGGCGATCATCTTGCCGATGCCCCGTGAACCGCCGGTGACCAGCGCAGTGCGCCCAGCCAGAGAAAAGAGAGATTGGGTGTCCATGAAAAATATCCTGTATGCCTAGGAGAGTGGGAGCTTTAGCTCAATTGGCACGCATTATGCCATAAGTAGCGCGGTACTCGGCCTACCTGCGCGCTGTTACTTGCCAGAACTGGCCGTCGAGGGTCATGCCCGTGTCTTCGTAATAGAAGGGTGCGACAGCATCAATCACCTTGTCACGGACCGGCTGCTGCAGGTCCTCTGACGCTTCGCGGACCATTTGAGCAATCGGGCCGATCTGAACCAGCCGCTCGACAATATCGACAAGGCTCAACCCGCGACCGAAGTTCAATTGTTTTTGCAGCGGCGTCACGGCGACGCTTCCAAATCCTGCGCTGGTCAGGATTTCCATGATGTAGTCAGCCTCTTCAAAGGCGAACGGGCCAGGGGTGTGCGGCGGCATCTGGGGTGGTGCCGGTAATAGCTCGAGGGCCGCCATCGCCGGCACCGTCATAAACGGGTTCACGGCGCGAGGTTGCCAACAGCAAAAAGCGAGACGGCCCGATGTGCGCAGGGCGCTGCGGATATTCGCGAAGGCGGCGACCGGGTCTTCGAAGAACATTACGCCAAAGCGCGAGAAGACCACGTCATAACGCGCTGGGTGAAAAGTGTGGATTTGCGCATCCGCCTCGAGAAACTGAATTGGTGTGTGCTCCGCGTTACGCTCAGCCGCAAGCTGATTCGCGACTGCCAACATGGGCGCAGAGATATCGACACCCGTCACGGAGCCCTCTGCCCCCACCCGGTCGGCGAGGCTCAGCGAGGTGTGGCCGCAGCCACAGCCGATATCGAGGACATGTTCTCCGCGCTGGGGCGCCAGTGTGTCGATCACAGACTCACCCAGTGGCTGCAGCATGGCTTCCATGAGTGCATCGTGGGTGACCCAGTTGCAACCCGTCTCGCCGTTCCAGAATTCGATTTGTGTCGCGTTATCTTTGGCCATGTCGGTTGTAGAGATTCAGAAATTGAGTGGTTCAGGGCTTCGGCAAGATCCCAATGGCTTGGGTTTCCAAACTGCCCAGATACAGCTTATCGCCGCAGGGTGTGACCCCTGTAATGTAGTGGAAGGAAGTGTCCTGATCCTGCAGGTTGTGAACGACCTCGCCCTTGAGGTTTACCCCAATCACAAAGCTGGCGGGCTGCGCGGCGGCCTCGAGCAATGGAATCGGCAGGAAGGACAGTAGCGCCCTCAGGCGCGGCAGAGAAGCCAGCAAATCGAGACTGGCACGCAATGAGGGCATCGCAATCCAAAAAGTGTTCTCGCCATCAAACCGGATGTTGTCGGGTGTGCCCGGTAGCTCATCAAGAAAGATATCCCGCTGGCCGGCTTTATTTCCTTTCAGCCAGAGGCGATGCACCCGCCCCATGCCGGTTTCATTCACCAGCACATAGTCTTCGTTGGGACCTAATGTGACGCCGTTGGCGAAAAAGAGGCCGTCCATCATGACTTCCGTCTTTTGGGTGTGGGAGTCATATCGCAGCAGTCTGCCGGTGCGGCTGCCCTCAAAAAAATCCAGCGCGACCTGCGTATAGTCAAAGCGCTGGCTGGCATCTGAAAACCAGATGCGGCCCTGTTGGTCAATATCGAGATCATCAACAAACCGCAGGGGTTCGCCCTCGAGCGATGTGGTCAATACTGTTATCTCGCCGCGGGCACTCATGTGAAGCAGGCCCTTCATGGAATCTGCAATCCAGAGCCCACCCTGTCCGTCGGGTCTGAGGCCCAGTGGGCGTCCACCAGTGTTGCCAATGATGTCCCAGTCACCGGTTGCAGTGCCGCGCAGCACTGCCCCGCCTTCTAGGCTTGTGTATAGCAGGCCTTGAGTATCGCAGGCAACGTGCTCTGGGGCGGGACCCACAGCAATCTCTGCAATCGCGGAGAGTGCCTGATTCGGTGCAAATACCCCGGTCAGGCCGGGGTTAGGAGGAGGGTTCCAGGCAACGGCTTGGGCCGGCGCCCATCGAGGCGCCAGCCACAGTATGATCAGCCCGAAAACGAACAGGCTGGCCATGGTCTGTAGCCTATGCTTCATCTTTTTATTGCGCGGGTCATGCGCCGTCTACAGAGGCTCTCAGCGTTTGATCCATCGCCGCGCGCAATCGTGTTGCCCAGTCCTTGAGCATGCGGTCAGCCGCCTGCCGGTTGGTAATCCGGTTAGCATAATTCACAAAAGAGTCCGGATCTGCCTTGCTGTCATAGGCGCGCATTAGCACCTCTGACGTCTCTGCATCGATCAACTCAAGGTAGAGCGTCATGGCGCCGGCAGAGGCGGAGTAGGAGCGGCTCATGCTGGGGCTGTTCAGGTCCGGGCTAGTGACGTCCAGATTGACAATGTTCGGGAACACCAGCAGCACTTCCTCGCCCTCTTGCCACTCAGTGACCAGGTCGTAAGCGGGATCTTCGGTCAGTGCGTTGGTAAAGAAGCGGGTGCATTCTTCACCCAGATCCGTCTTGATGCGGTCCATATCACGCTGCTTTACCTGTTGGGTTGAACTGCGATGTCCTGAGTTGTAGTCGCGTTGCCAGTTTTTGCGGAAAGCCACTTGGCAAGGCACGATGCCGAACTTCTGGTAAATCTCAAACTGGGCGTCGGGCTTCAAGTAGACCGCGCTGTGCTTATCGCTACGCACCAACTCCAATCCGTCGGGTGTGGTGCTGGGTGGGGGCTCCGAAGTCGAGGCACATCCGGCCGTGACTAATAGCGTGAGCAGGGTCGTGATTACAATAGTTCTGTTCATGGTCTCTGTCCTTTTCATCAATCCTTGATTTTAGCGCGGGCACTTGAGCAGAGTTATTCAAAACTGCGCTAAAGTGGCCACCTCGAGGCCTCTCTTTATAGCCTATTTGTCACGAATCGCCAGTGCTTGACCCGACGACTCATTGTTGGGTGTGAAAAGTGCCGATCTTCACTGATCAGAGCACCTTTAAGAGGCCGGCGCTGACCCGATTCTTGAAGCGGCGCGGCTACAGCAGTATTCTCGTCACCACTCAAGAGAACAATTTGGAAACGGGAGAAAGCGCCATGAATCAGGCACTACCAAAGCGTGCCCAGTTTCACCATATGAAGGATGGCACCCAACAAGACTGGGAAATTATCGGCGCTGAATTTTTTGAATTTCGCGGTGAAGTGTGCCACCGAATCAAGAACCACTTGATGTTATTAGAGGGAGACTGCGGTGGTTTTGCTGTAGACCGACTCACGCATAGCCTGCAAACCGCGACGCTCGCGTATCAGGACGGCAAAGACGAAGAGTATGTGGTGTGTGCTTTGCTCCATGACATCGGAGATACCCTGGGTCCGGCGAACCATGCCGACGTTGCGGCGGTGTTGCTTGAGCCCTACGTGAGTGAGGCCAATTACTGGATGGTGAAGCATCACGGTATATTTCAGGGATACTACTTCTTTCATTACATGGGTCTCGACCGCGACTTGCGGGAGCAGTATAAGGATCACTCCCACTATGCGCGCACGCTAGAGTTCATCGAAAAGTACGATGCCCCCGCGTTTGATCCAGAGGGAGAATGCTTCGAGCTGTCATTTTTTGAACCGATGATGGAGCGCGTATTCAAAGAGCCCAAGCGGTCTCTCTATATTAGCGACGCTGTGTGAACCGCTTAAGGTAGGCTCACTATCAGAGCGCACCATGAAACTGCTCTTCATCTGCACCCATAACCGCTGCCGCAGTATCCTGTGCGAGGCAATTGCCAGCCAGCGAGGCCACGGCGTGTTGCAAGCCGCCAGTGCGGGCAGTGCGCCCGTATCTTCCGTGCATCCTTTGACGCTCCGTTATCTTCGTGAGCGCGGCTATGAAACCTCCGGCCTGACGAGCCAGTCCTGGAATGACCTAGAGGCCTTTGAGCCCGATCGCGTTATTACAGTGTGTGACAGCGCTGCGGGAGAGGTATGCCCGTTATGGATGGGCAATGTGGAAAAATGGCATTGGGGCCTACCTGACCCGTCTAGGGTAGAAGGTGACGGCGAGGTAATCCGCGACGCCTTTATGTCGGTAATCGATCGTATCGAGGGCAAAGTGGATGAATGGATGCTCGCGGCGCGCCCCTGACTGCATACAGATTCAGAATAGCTAAGAGGAGTTACTTGTGGGCACTTTTGAGCGCTATCTAAGCGGTTGGGTGGGGCTTTGTATTGTGATTGGGGTTGCATTGGGTAACTTTTTGCCCCAATTCTTTGCGGCGCTGGCAGGTCTCGAGGTGGCCGGGGTGAACCTGGTGGTGGCTGCCCTCATCTGGATCATGATCTACCCGATGATGGTGCAGGTGGATCTTGGTTCGATTCGCGACATTGGACGACGACCCAAGGGTTTAGTCATCACGCTGGTAGTCAATTGGTTGATCAAACCCTTCACCATGGCGGCACTAGGATGGCTCTTCTTTCGGATGCTGTTTGCCGATCTGGTGGATCCGCAAACAGCGACTGAGTACATTGCAGGCATGATTTTACTGGGCGTCGCGCCCTGTACCGCGATGGTCTTCGTCTGGAGCCATCTCACAAAGGGTGATGCGAACTACACGCTGGTGCAAGTCTCGGTTAACGACCTCATCATGATTTTCGCCTTTGCACCACTGGCTGGTTTTCTTTTGGGCATCACCGATATCGTTGTACCGTGGGAGACGCTCATTTTATCCGTCACGCTCTACGTGGTTATGCCCCTTGTGGCGGGTGCCATGACACGTAAGGTCCTGCATAGCCCCGAGTCGCCAGAGCGACTCGAATCACTGTTGACGGTGCTTAAACCTTATTCGATCGCTGGGCTTTTAGGCACCATCGTTCTGCTGTTTGGTTTGCAAGCACAAACCATTCTTGCCCAGCCATTGGATATTGTGCTCATCGCAATCCCGCTTTTGATTCAGACCTATGGCATCTTTGCTATCGCGTACCTAGCGGCGCGCTGGTGGCGGGTTGAACACGCTATTGCAGCGCCGTGTGCGCTCATCGGCACCTCCAATTTTTTTGAATTGGCGGTCGCGGTGGCGATCAGCCTTTTCGGCTTACACTCTGGAGCGGCGCTAGCCACCGTAGTGGGAGTGCTTGTCGAGGTGCCGGTCATGCTGTCTCTGGTGGCGATTGTGAATCGCACACGCTGGTAGCCTGTTTGGCCATCGCAGGGGCTAGCCCTCCCTGATACGATCTGTTTAATAGTGGTCGAGCAGCGGCAGTCATCTGCTGCGCTGCGCCACTGGAGCTCGGCGCAGAATAATAAGGAGAGCAACCATGGCCGTGGCCTATCAACTCGAGGAAGCGGGCACTTGCCTAAGTCGCACCACCATTGAACGGCGTCAGCTAGGGCCTCGGGATGTCCGATTGGATTTGAAGTTCTGCGGCATCTGTCACTCCGATCTGGTGGCGGCCAGTGACAAACTGGGTGGAGGCATGTTCCCAATGGTGCCGGGCCACGAGATGGTGGGTGTGGTGAGCGAAATGGGCCCCCAAGTCGAAGGCGTCGCGGTGGGTGATGTGATGGGTGTCGGGTGCATTGCAGACAGTTGCCGACGCTGTCATTCGTGTGATTCGGGCGATGAACATTACTGCGAGACCGGCTTTACCCTGAGCTTCAACAGTAAGGACCGCGAGGGGCGCGTTAATTATGGCGGCTATGCCTCCGACTATGTGGTCGACTACGACTACCTTGTGCCGATTCCAGAAGGTGCGGATCTCGCACGGATGGCGCCTCTACTGTGTGGCGGGATCACGGTTTACACACCGCTGAAGCGCTTCAATGTGGGCCCCGGCACTACCTTATGTGTATTGGGTATGGGAGGCCTCGGCCATCTCGCCATTCAGTTCGGCAGCGCCATGGGTGCCCGCGTAATTGTGGCGTCCCGATCCGAAGCGAAGCGCGCCGACGCCACGCGGCTGGGTGCCGAGGTGGCGCTCGACCCAGACTCTGAGGACCTGCAGGCTTGGATGGGGCAGTGTGATCTGATTCTGGATACGATCTCCAACCCACACGATTTGAATCGTTGGTTTTCACTCCTACGACGGGGCGGCAAGCTTTGTCTCGTGGGCGTGCCTACGGACCAGCTAGAGGTCTTCCCTGCGTTGCTTGTCTTCGGTGACCGAAGCCTGGAGGGCTCCTTGATTGGCGGTATCGCCGATACTCGCGAGATGGTGCAATTTGCCCACAGCCATGGTCTGGGTGCCGAGATCGAGCTGATTCAGCCGGAAGAGATTGAGGGTGCCTGGCACCGATTACATGAAGGCGATGTGCAGTACCGATTCGTGATTGATCTGGAGTCACTAGGTCAGCACTGAGCGCGCATCTCTTTCCTCGGGTTAGCAGCGGCAGCGGATGTACGCCCCCCTGATTTGTTCCTATTGGCAATTTCGCTAAGGTTGCTTGATGACCTTAACTATTTATGCCTCGTATGACGTCTGCCGCGGCTGACGCTTCTAAGCCGCCATCTCGTGACGGTTTGGGCGAGCCCATCGTCGAGATACCATTTCAGCTAACGATGCCAAACGCTGGTGCTGAAGCCAATCCCACGTGGCCGCCGTTTGCGGCAATGCCGCTGTGGCTGCAACAGGAGCTCCGCTCTGACCACGCAGGAGAGTACGGTGCCGTCATGATTTACCGCGGTATGTTGGCGGTCTCCCGGGATGCGAGTGTGCGGCAGTTTGCCGAGCAACACTTGCTGACCGAGCAGAAGCATCTCGCACTTATGGACACCATTATTCCCGCGTCCGGTCGCACGCGCCTGCTACCGGTCTGGCGGGTCATGGGGTGGTTGACCGGGGCCTTGCCTGCGCTTTTTGGACGTCAGGCCGCCTTTGCGACCATCGAAGCGGTGGAGACCTTTGTGGACCATCATTACCAACAACAGATCACTCGGCTGGATGCAGAGGGCGAATACGGTTCACTCAGACAAAGTTTGGTGGATTGCCAGGCCGACGAGGTGAGCCATCGCAATGAGGCGACGCAGCTGGCGTCCCCCAATCGCAGTTTGTTGCTGAGGCTATGGTGCGCGATTGTGGGGTCGGGCTCTGTTGCCGCCGTGGTGGCGGCGAAGAGAATCTGATCTGCCGAAGTGTTTCGGCGTTTTCACCTGTTTGGCAATAAAAGCCCTGCTTGTGGCGCTGTGGTTACAGTGCTTTAGTCAAGCGCGCTCACTCTGGGGTCGTTGGGGTACACCCACTCCTCGCCAATCACTTGCTGCACAGCAAGGTCTGCGGGAATGTTGTTAAGGCCAATCATGCGGTCTGCGTTCTGATTCCAGTGGTAAATGCGGGCTTCCTGATAACTGAGCGGCACGCCTTTAAACCCCGGACATTCCATTGATTTCTGAATCTGTGTGCCAAACTCAGTGTCCTCTAGCAGTATGTCGCAGAGCCTTTCTCCGCTGTTGACCGTCCAGTAGTCCGGCCCTTCTCCGTCACCCCAGTCAGGAGCAATGGTCCAGCATTCCAGACGGCACTTGTTAATGCCATTGGGCCAGAATAGCAGCGGCGCAAGCACGAACTCTGTCAACTGAGAAACCCAGTTCGGGAACATGCCGTAGGACTGGATACAGGTGCGAGCGATTTCACTCACGGTCGCGATCTCGGCGTGAGCGCCTACACTTCGGGTTGATTCAGCATTCTTTGTTTGATCGACGCGTGGCGGCGGCGCCACCATGCGCCCGTGACCATTCGCATAAAGCGTATTCACGTTGCGCCGGTGATCTAGCAGCGGCGCCACCGTAGTGGGGTGAATGTTGGGTACGTGATACACCTCGGTATTGGCCTCCATCGCGATTTTCCAGTTGCAGTCGAGATCAAAGCTATGCCGGGCCGAGAGCCGGCACTGATCGAACTGGAATTCGCGCCACTCGTCGGCGATGGGCCCCAGCCATTCCAGAAGGCTAATGGCTTCGGGGTCGAAGTTCACAAAAATGAATTTGCCGAAGGCTTCGCAGCGAACGCTCCTAAGACTTCTGCAACTGAAATCCAGGTCACGAAAATCTTCCGGGTCTTTGATGGCTTTGAGCTCACCATCCAGTGAGTAACTCCAGCCGTGATATTTGCAGGTGAGCCGCAGTCGTTTGCCCTTGGGTTCGCTGACGACTGGTGCGCCGCGATGAGAGCACACGTTATAAAACGCTTTTATTTCACCTTGCTCGGTATGAACGAGCACCACCGGCTCACCCGCCTGCTCCCAGGTCATGTAACAGCCTGGTTCAGGAATCTCATCGAGGTGCGCCGCAAAGAGCCAGGATTTTTTAAAAATCTCGGTCTGCTCCAGTTCGAAAAATCGTTGGTCGGTGTAACGACCTGCCGGGATATCAGGAAGATGGGGGAAACTTTCGGGCGGTTCTGTTCGAGCGGCCTCGTATTCCATGAGTGCGCGCAGTTTCTGAATTTCTTGCTGTTCCATCGATTTAATGCTCCGTCATGATCGTCCCAGTCTACCGATGATATTGGGACGTCACTCGCTATGCCATGGCTCGTGATCGACCAATAATAGGGTGCGCCGATACGGGTATCCCCACTCAGGTGATGGTGGAGAAAAAATTGACATGTCAGTTGACAGGCTAACAGCCTCATAAGCCCTTGTGAAGGGGGATTCAACAGCGAGACGGTTGTTGATTAGCTTTAATATTGCTGGCCATGCTCATGACGCTACCCGCCAATAATCTGAGCGGCTATGCTGGCGCAATACTCGTTCCCCTTAGGAAAAACGTTATGCCAATCGCCAAGCGCTCTCCGCATTCGTCTTTATTGTCCGCTCTGATTTGGTTGTTTTGTGCTTCGCCGTTCTCCTTCGCACAAGCTGATGACGCGCCGATTCTGCCGGCTGTCTTCGCTGAAAACTTGCTCCGAGCGGCCATTACAGGCGCACCAGATAAGGAGGTTATCGTGAGTCGCGTGAGCCTCCCCCCGCAAACAAAGTTGCCGTGGCACTGGCACCCGGGAGAGGAGATTTTTTATGTTATTGAAGGAGCCGTTACTCTTGTGCGCCGTGGCTTACCCGATGTACCGGCTCGGGTCGGTGATGTGCAAAAAATTGCGCCGAAGACCATCCATACTGGACACACCGGAGACGAGGGTGCTGAATTGGTGATCTTTAGGGTGCACAAGGTGGGCGAGCCAGAGCGCTATCTCGTCGACTGAGCGGTAGAGAAAAGCGATTACCAAATCGGCTCAATCGACCAGGAGGAGCTTCATGTCAGCCAAAGGAAAATGCTTGTGTGGCCGTGTTCAATACACTTTCACGCATCGATTATCGGGCCTTGACGTATGCCATTGTAAGAACTGTCAACGTCAATCAGGTGCTGCGTTTGTGCCATTTGTGGCAATACCCATGGTAGCGCTACAGCTCACTGGGTCACCAAAGGCCTTTATGGACAATGACACAGAGAGCGGTAAGACCGTCGCGCGGCATTTCTGTGGCGATTGCGGGTCTCCTCTTTATGTTGTTGTAGAGGCCGCCCCTCAAACGGCTTACGTAGCGGTGGGTACGCTCGATGATACTCACGATCTCAGGCCCGAGTGCCATGGATGGACAGCGTCCAAGCAGGAATGGATCCAAATTCTTGATAGCGCGACCCAACACGAATTTGAGCCTCACTTGCAACCCGAATCCACCGTGCCAGAGTAAGAGCTGTTTTTATGAAGATCACTGTGGGCCCTGGTGTCATGGTGGCCGCGGCATTTGTTGGACCGGGAACGGTCACTACGGCCAGTGTGGCGGGCGCCAGTTCGGGCGTGAGCTTGCTGTGGGCAGTCGCCATTTCTGTGCTTGCCACTATCGTATTGCAGGAACTTTCCATTCGTACCGCGTTGTCAACAAATCAGGATTTGGCACCATTGATTCGCCAGTTTGGCCATGATCGTGGATGGGGTGTGCCGATTGCGCTTCTCATACTGTGTTCAGTCGGCCTCGGAAACGCCGCTTACCAGTCAGGTAATTTAGCGGGTGCCGCGATGGGGCTGTCGGGTGCCACACCGGTAAGATTCATTCATGCAGTGTTGGTGACCGGCAGCTTTGCTGCCGGATTGATACTGGTTGATCGGTATCGATTGCTTGAGCGAGCTATGCTGATATTGGTGGGCCTGATGACTTGTTTGCTAACGGGCTTGGCGGTGGCCTGCTTGCCAGAATTGATAACAGCGCACCGACAGGTGGTATCCAACGTTCATGCCTTCGATGCCACTGTGGTGCTGGCGTTGATTGGCACAACGGTTGTCCCGTACAACCTCTTTCTTCACGCAACTGCGGTACGTCATCGCTGGTCAGGTATCGCCTTGGCCGATGCATTGCGCCAGGCACGTATAGAATCTGCTGGTGCTATTGTTGTTGGGGGTGTGGTCACCGCGGCAATTATGATTGTCGCCACTGTCGTGATTGCTGGTGATACCTCGCGGCCAGCGCTTGAGGCTTTGCAAGTGGGCATTGATCAACGGTTTCCCGACATTGGGCGTTGGGCTATGGGGGCGGGCCTGTTTGCGGCCGGGTTGACCTCTGCGATAGCAGCACCGGTTGCGGCCGGTTGGGCGGTGTGCGGTGTGATGGGGTGGAATACTTCATCAGGCAGCAAGGCGTTCAAGGGCGTTGCGTTGATGGTTTTGGCGGTCGGCATGTTATTCGCCATTTTTGCCGCGCGGCCAGTCGCGTTGATTATGCTGGCTCAGGCGACCAACGCGGTGCTTTTACCACTCGTTGCGCTGGTATTGCTCGCTATCGTGAATAGTCCGCTGATTCCCCATGACTACCGTAATGGCTG
>JADHNP010000071.1 GCA_016779445.1 Luminiphilus sp.
ATAAAACTGCCCGTCTTCAATTTCAACTGATCAACTCTCCACTCCTGCGGCCCTCAGCGCCATGCTCTGTAGTACTTTGGGGCTTTTGGCAGCAGCTCGCAACTGCGCTAACAACTGAGGAAACCCCCCTCCCGACAAGGTATCCATTTGTAGCCCTGCAGCATGATTTTCGGCAATCTGCGGCGCCAGTGTCCTGCTAAAAGACGCTTCAAAAGTTGAAAGCACAGGCAACACTTCCGACTCAGAAAACCCAGACGACAGTATGTTCAGACATTCCGCCAATTGCCCCGCAACCCGGAAGCAGGTGTTCATCCCCATGCTCCGCGCTGGATGCATCGCATGCCGGGCATCGCCAATGAGGACAGCGGCTCCCTGGCCCGTGTATGTCTTACTTTGCTGTGAAACGGGCGGGTATATATCGCCGAAAGACACGTGCTCAAATTCCAGTTGTGGGCACCACTGCGCCAGGCGGGAACGCAGTACGTCCTCGGGTTGATCCCGCCAAAATGGCAACTCCTCTGATGCGATCGGCAATCCCAATTTACTCTCACCGCCCGTGCGGGGGATCATGGACACAATTCTGTCTGCTGTTACAAACACATCCAGTGTGCGCCGTTCAGGCACGTCGCGCAGCTGACCATACAGCACCGCAATTGGATATTGATAGCGGTGCCTCTCAATATCCATCTTCAGGGTTCTGCGAACCGATGAAGCAGTGCCGTCTGCACCCACCAGCAGCGTGCAGTCAAATTCGCCAATGTCTTCCGCTTGCTTCCAGTTTACAGTCCAATGACCATTACCCCGCTCGATAGACCAATGAGAGACGTTGGTGACGCTTCTGGCACCCGCCTGTGTGGCTCGGGAAAGCAACACCTCACCAATCTGCTCATGATTGAGAAATAAAAAGTAAGGCGGGCACTCAGGGTGATCCGGAACCGGAATCGTGACAATGTGATTGCCCTCACCGTCTAGCCATCGTGTGCCGTAACGCTTTTCGGCCCCCGCCAGCATCAGAGATTCCAACACGCCCCAACGCTCAAGCAAGGGCTGAACGCCTGGCTGAATATGATCTCCGCGAGCCGTATCCAGAAGACCCGGGCGCCGGTCCAGAAGCGCCACAGTGAAGCCTTGGCGGGTTAGCGCCGTCGCCAATGCTGCACCGGCAATACCGGAGCCAATAATTCCTACGTCATAGTGCGACCTGTGCATGCATTACCCGCATCTGCTGCCACCCAATGCGATACCTTATCATCGCTTGATCATAAAATAGCCCTCGCAAAATCAAGGGTACGCTTTGCGATCACACTGTAGTGGTCGCATCATGATTAAAGCGCTCATAGATTCGCAAGTACGGCACCTGTGGTGTACTGTTTCGAGCGCCAAACAAAAAACGTTCTATATGCAAGAACCAGCTAGAAACTACAGAAATTGGACCGTATTGAGCGGCCTATTTCTCGTCTACATGGCCTCCAACGGCATAACCTTGCATACGCTGCCGCTGCTCTATCCCGAACTGATGGAGCACTACGGCTGGCGAGAGAGTGAAGTCACTCTGCCAGCCACCGTCTTTTTTATCGTCGGCGCAATCACCTCCCCTCCCGCAGGATGGCTGTTAGATCGCTATTCCGCTCGTCTGATCATCAGTCTCGGCAGTCTTTTGCTCGCACTAGCCTTGGTTGCTTACTCTGCCACTCAGTCACTGTGGCAGTTGGTTGCGGTGTATGCAGTGTTGGGCGTCGCGTTGTCACTGTGTGGTTTGGTGTCGAACATGGTCCTTCTGACACAGTGGTTTGAGCGGGGACGAGGTCGTGCGACGGGAATCCTGCTGACAGCATCAAGCCTCGGTGGGGTGCTCTTCCCGTTAGCGGTCGGCGGCACCATTGAGGCACTTGGTTGGCGTCATGCCGTCCTCATCACCGGCGCTCTGGTCGGTGTCGTGATGCTTGGCAGTGCCATGCTTCTATTACGGGATGGCAGAACCGCGCTCGCTCCCGCGGAGCCAAGAGCATCCGCGACCCATGACATTCGCAGGCTGCTGCCACTCATCATGAATACCCGATTTTTAGCGATCGTCTTCGCTACTGGCAGTCTTTGGTTCATTATCATTGCACTGACGCAGCACCAGTCTATTTACCTGGCCCGCGATGTCGGACTCGAGCGATCCTTTTTGCCCACTGTATTTAGCATCTTTTTTGGTAGCTCGATCGTAGGCAAGCTAACCTTCGGCGCGCTAGCTGATCGCTACCCTATACATCGGGTCATGCCTGCAGCCATTTTCACGCTGGCGTTGTCTCTCTTAATACTGAGTCACATTGTCGCTACCGACTTATCGCTGCTCATTTTCTATGCCGTTTTAGGAGGTCTCGGATTTAGCGGCGCGTTTACTTGCATACAGATCTTGTTGGCCACTCACTACAGTGGCGCTTACTACGGCCGGATTCTCGCACTGGTAGTGCTTATTGATACGCTCTGCGGCGCCCTCGGAACTCGCTCATTGGGGCTACTGCGAGAATGGCAGGGCGATTACATTGCCGGCTTTAGTGCACTCTCTGCGCTGGCTGTCTTTAGTGGCATAGTGGTGATGAGGCTGAGCGGCTCCCCGGCGGAGCGACCCGGTTAAGCGGTATTTGCAATAGCCAGAATACATCGCTCGGAAGCAAGTAAGTCAGTAACCGCAAAGTGGTCGGTAAACCCCGCTTTGTAGTCGTTCATAAAGGTCACACCCTCCTCTCGAATGCGTCGCCGCTGAAGCGCGCTGCAAAATCGCCGCACATCATCCTCGCTCTCTAATATAAGCTGGGGAACTTCCGCAGTATCGCCATCCACACCCTTTGCCACCATGGTGAAGTAGCAAGTGTTCGTATGCTTGCTCACACCGTCCTGAAGATTCTCGGCAATCACTTTGATGCCCACCACGAGAGATTTTTTACCGACATAGTTAACGGAACCCATGAGCGACACTACTTCGCCCACCTCGACCGGGCGCAGAAACTGCACGTTGTCTACCGAGACGGTTACACAGTAATTACCTGCATGCTTGCTAGCACACACATAAGCCAGTTTATCCATGAGTGACATCAAGGTGCCGCCATGCACCTTGCCGCCAAAGTTAGCGTAGCTCGGGACCATGAGCTCGGTGATCACACTGCGCGAGTACGCGACGGGATGCCCAGTCATTTCAATCTCCTTCTGTCTGCATGTTGTACGCGATCATCGACCAACGGGATTAGCAGTCAACACTGCCCTTTGAGTCAAGACCACGTGAGGCCGCATGAGTGTGATCAAACGTAGAATTTGCATACCTTGACTACATACCCCCTAGGGGTATAATTTATCACTTTAAATACCCCCTAGGGGTATATAGCCGCAAAGAGGTGGAAATTTTGAGAACCGAAACCAAACGCATCGCGGATGCGCGCCTAGCTCGAATCGAGGGTCAGATTCGAGCTGTGCGCAAAATGGTTGAGGAAGACCGCTACTGTGTCGACGTCGTAAGACAAGTTCAGGCTGCACGCTCTGCACTGTCGAGCCTCGAAACGGTCATCGTGGAAGACCATGTCGAAACCTGCGTGCAAGCATCTTTAGAGAGTGGCTCTGCCGAAGCGCGAAGAGAGAAAGTTACCGAGCTCGTTTCAATACTGACCGGGAAGAAGAAATGAGGGCGTTTTTAGCAGGGCTACTCCTGTTACCGCTGCTGTTTAGCGCCCATACGCCTGCGAGACCCGTATCTTATACCGGAGGTTGGACCTTTATTGAGGAGTCTGACAGGCAAATGAGCTCCGCACTGGTTCACTACACACCCGCACCCTCATGGTCGATTGGACTCAGAACCGAGGTGAACAGAGAGAGTGAGTACGCAGTGGCGAGCATCCACCCCACATTCCTTGCCAAACGCTGGTTCGACCGAGACTACCAAGGCAACCTTTACATTCATGGGGGTATTGGACGCGCATCGGGAATACGTGGCAATACGCTTGGTGAAGAGACCGCCATGTACGGGGGCATTATGGCCGACTGGGAGACGCGTTCGCTCTTTGCGGGATACCGCTCACGCTATCTTGACGCTGGACATTTTGGAGATCAATTCATGCACGCTGCTCGATTAGGCTTTGCCCCCTACGAGGGTGATAGTGGAGACCTCCACACGTGGTTAATGCTAGAGATAGATCATCGCCCAGAAGATGAAGACGCGGTCACAGCCACGCCGCTGGTGCGACTTTTCAAAGGCCCACTGCTGCTGGAGATGGGATACAACCTAACCGTGAATCAACCACTGCTTAACTTTACTTATCGCTTTTAACCAAGGGAGTAGGGATTATGAATTCGAAAAAGCTCTTCGCTTCTGCATTACTCAGCTTTCTGCTGTCTCAGACTTTAGCTGCGCAAGAACATGACCATCACAGCCATGCTGGTTCAGGGGCGACTCATCAAGACCATTTGACCCATTCGGATCACGCGGATCATCATAACGATGAAGGCGATGCAGGTGCAGATACATCAAATTCCACGCATCCGGTAATGACTCACACCGATGCCATAAGTGATGCGCTGGCGGAGGGTGGCGAACCCATTGTTGCCGACGTTTTGGGTGTGGTCTGCGATTTTTGCGCGCTGGCAATGAATAAAATTTTTGGCCAAAGAGAAGAGATCGCTGCGGTGTATGTCGATCTCGACACTAAAGCCCTGAATCTTGTTCTCATCCCTGGGGCAACACTGAGTGACGAGACGATCGCGGAATTGGCTGTGCAGGCGGGATATCGCGTGGCTGCTGTGCGCCGCGGTGAGCAAGCGCTGGGTAGCGCGACGTGAGAGGTGACTGGCGCGATACCGTTGCGCCAACGTTGGCACTGTTTGGCAGCGCATCCACGCTGCTGTGCTGTGCGCTGCCGGCACTACTAATCTCCTTGGGAGCAGGAGCCGTGATGGCTGGCCTGACTTCTGCCATACCCGGCATCATGTGGCTGTCAGCCCATAAAAACACGTTGTTCGTTTTATCAGGCGTGCTGATGGTGTTCAGTACTGCACTCTGGTGGCAACAGCGTGGCGCCCCCTGCCCGCTCGACCCCATTAAAGCGGCAGCATGCTCTCGCCTTCGCCGCATCAACATCTGGCTTCTCTCGGGCGCATGGTTCGCCTATGTCTGCGGGCTGTTTTTCGCCTATTTGTGGGTCATAATTTTTTACTAATGTCAGTCTTTCCGCTTTGTTAGGGCGTATAACCAGAGGCCGAGTACCGCGGTCAACACAGCGAGAATTGAAAAAAACTTGAGCAGCCAAGTTCCCAAAGTATCTCTATCGGAATAACTCATGATGTGCAGTGACCATAAAAAATCCCACCACCGCCATGCATTGTGTCGAACAGTGACGACCTCACCAGACATCGCATCCATATAAGCAACACGACTCGGATCACTCGACTCCCACAGCTTCCAGAGCGGCAATTTTGCTCCGCGATATTCACTGCCAATAATATCCTCCGCTATCCATTCAGCGATGTCCGGAGTCATTACCGTTCTCGAAGCCCCTAGGTTGAGCGCTTCCTCCGCGGTGAGAGGCTTAACCAGCGCGCCTGCACTGTCACGCCACTCGATCCCCGCAGCAGAGTGAATCCCCACTACCAATTCCGCTGGTCTTCGCTGAAGTAATGTGAGGCGGTTGGCGAAAACGGGGTTCAATACAAATTCTGATGTCGAAAACTCAACTGGCTCCGGCGCTCTTTTAAACTGATGTCCACGAACATAATCAATATCAATAAACGCAAAGTACACTCCGCTGACAGTCCACAGTAATAGCTGGATCGACGTAAGCAGCGCGATACCCCGGTGCCAGCGCCTTACTTGTCGCTGCCTTGCGAGCGGAAAGTTCATATTCAGCAATCTGTTGTCGATTCCAATAGGATCATACATTGGGCGAGGGAAAACAGATTGCCATAGCATCCCCCTTCTCGTTACGTTCGACTCCACCCTCAGGAAGCATGCTGAGCATTGCCGCATCGAGTCGAGCGACGTAGCCACAGACCATCGCATCGAGAATATCGTCTCTGGATACTCCGGAACTTAGGGGATCAGCATCTATCTGGCTCATCAACTGAATGACCGTCCGCTTCCCCATGCGCGCACTCAGAAGCTCAAATCTCTGAAGATAGCCCGCTTGAGTCTTTTTATTCTCACTCATCGGCACCCCATCTTGCAGTGCAGCAAAACAGAGCTCCGGGTGAGCTTCTCGCCACTCTCGACAGCACGCGCGATGAGTATAAAGATGGCTATCCGTCTCTCTAATCTTGGGGAGCAAATAAAACGCCTGCTTGCTAATACCCCGGCCGAAGCGGCGCTTACTTTCTTCGTTAAGTTCGGGGTAGCTGCGTTCTTCCAGTGCAAAATACGGTGGCGCGGCAAAAACACTGCTGCGACGGGGCCCCAATAATCTCCGAGCTTCCCTGTCACAACCACGAAGGCCCGTCTCGGAGAGTCCAATCGGGATATCAATACAAACTCTGGCGCCCGATACAATATAGGCTTGACTGTGCTGCAAAGTTGCAAACACAACCGCCATCCAATTACTGCCGTCCCAACCGACGCAGATCCATCCTGCTCGACATCCATCAAGACCCGCTGAAAGCAATACTGGACTTGATGCTAAGGTTGACACTGGATCGATAGCCCCTGGATCGATCCTTCTAGAATCGAGTGACCCTCACAGGCAACCGAGTGAAGCCGCGAATGAACAAATTGCAGGTTCTCTCGGCCTCACCTGCTAATTCAATGGTCTTGAAACGCCTGAGCGCCTCCTCCCATAGGATCCGGAGTTGCATTTCTGCCAATCGATTCCCCATGCAGCGATGAATGCCCGCTCCAAACGACAAATGCCCCCTGACATTCGGGCGATCTATCCAAAAATCATTGGGGCGCTCGATTGCGGCGGCGTCATAATTTCCAGATACGTACCACAGCAACACTTTATCGTTCTGCCGAATGCGCTGACCTCGAAATTCGGTGTCTCTTGTAGCGGTGCGCCTCATGTGTGGCAGTGGCGTCTGATAGCGAATAATCTCCGATACCATCGATGGAATCAGATCTGGATTAGCTCGCACTTTCTCCATTTCTTGAGGGAACTGGTTTAAGAACACCACGCCACCGGACATAGAATTCCGCGTTGTATCGTTACCACCAACTATGAGCAACATGATGTTTCCCATATAAGTGAGCGGATCATCAACCATATTGGCGGTGTTGGGATCTGCCTGAAGCATTCGTATCAGGTCAAATGCTTCTCCCCCATCTCCTTTACGTTCATGCCAGAGCTCTGTGAAACGCTGCAGGCAAGCGGTAATGTGCTCGATGATAACTTCCCGCTTTAGTCCCTCACCTGCCGTGATTCTCTCGTCATTGGTGAACATGTCCGACCACTCAGTCAGGTTATTGCGCTCGTCCCATGGGTAATCAAATAAAGTCGCCAACATTTTAGTCGTGAGATCACGACTGACTAGCGTCACCCAGTCAAATGGCTCGTTCTCTGGCAGAGCGTCAAGAACCTCCACGGTCCGCCGGCGAATCAGTGCCTCGAACTCTTTGAGATTTCGCGGCGCCACAACATGATGCACAGCACGACGCTGATCATCGTGCTGCGGCGGATCCATCGCGATAAACATCTTCAGGATCATGTCCGGCTCAGGGTCGATAATGCTGATCGCAGGTTCCGAGGAGAAAGTTTCTGTGTCGCACTCTATCGCCACAATATCCTCATAGCGTGAGACAGACCAGAATGGCCCAGCGGGGCTGTCTGATTGAAAATGTACCGGCGACTCTTCTCTCAACCGCGCAAATAAACCGTGCCAGTAATCGAACTGAAACATGCGAGGATCAGAAATATCCAGCTCTGATAGCGGCAGCGCGCTATAGTCTGGCGCGGCCTTTACTGCAGGGGCATCCATAGTCTCACCTTTTCAACATGTGTAGGGCGATTTATGAAAAGCACTACATTTGAAACTCGGGTAGCCGCACCTTGATATCTGCCATGCCCTCGGCGAGCACGATTTGGCACGCCAGGCGCGAATTTTCTGCACGGTCGGGCCGAAGACCTAGCATGGCCGTCTCCTGCGAATCTGGGGCAGGCAAATCACCCGAGACTTCTACAAAACAATGACAGGTCCCGCAAATGGCGCCACCGCCGCAATCTGCGTCGATCCCGGGAACATCGTGTTTTAACGCCGTTTCCATTAGCGACAGCCCAACGTCTCCATCAACCATTCTTTCTGAACCATCATGTTGTACAAATGTCACCACGGTCATAACTCACGCCTTCCTCGGGCCCACTAATATTCTCTTGTGCGCGCAACTGTAACAAACACACGCGCAACAATCCCCGCTATGTAAACAGATTTATTCAGGCGCTGGCGGCTTGATTTTTCTCAAAGGCATCATGAAATGCTGCAAGCATACTTTGCTCGTGGCTCTGCGCTTCAGAGGTATCCAGAGGGCGTTCAAGTTTCGCCCAGTCAATATCACCATCATCCGTCATGGCCTCATATTCAAGAATGCCCAGCTCTTCAAATCGAGGGCGGATACTGTCGGTGAGCAGGCCAATACGTCGCAAATTCGGCACTACACGTTGGAACAGCAAATTCCGAAACGTGGACATCACAAAGCCATCGAGCACCTTCTTGCGACTCTCCTCCACATCCCAGCCAAAATGCCGAAAAACGTCGGTCGCAACCAGTCTCTCTCTACTGATAGCGCAGGCCTCAAAAGCGAATAAAGCGCGCTCCTCACGCTCTTCGTCGCTCAACGTTTTGACGTACTCCTCGAGATAGTTCACCCCAAACGTGACGTGTCGCGCCTCATCGCGAGTGACCAGATAAACAATATCCTTCAGTACGGGATCGGGGGTTGTCTCGCGGGTTGTATTGAAAGCTGACAGCGCCAACCCCTCGATTACTATTTGCATACCGATGAACTTAAGATCCCACCGAGGATCAGTAAGGATTTTGTCAATAATGCTGTTGAGGTGGGTATTGATGGGATACATCAATCCAATGCGCTTCTGTATGTATTGATTAAAAACTTCTACGTGACGGGCCTCATCAAATGTTTGCGAGGCGGCGTAAAGCTTCGCATTAAACGTCGGAGCGCAAGAACAGAGCTGACTAGCCACCAGTAGCGCACCCTGCTCCCCGTGCAGAAACTGCGACAAACTCCAAGCATTCATATGCAACCAAAACTCGTCGCGCTCTTTTTCGGATAACGCTAGATAGGGCGGATAGTCGTGCAGGTTCATCATCTCCGCCGCGCGCGCTTCTTCCGGCCAGGGGCGATCCCAGTCAATATCCATCTGCGGATCCCAATTGAGTTGTTTGCCCAGCTCGTAAAGCTTTTTGATCCGATCATCCTGCACGGAGTAATCCCAGTTGTAGGAGCCGGTAAGAGGGGTTTGGAAAATTTGCGCGACGTGGTCGACGTCTGCGCTAGTCAGCACATCCTCCAGATCGGGATTATCCCGAGGGCAGTCGGGGTTCGAGAACTGCTGAATTTTTCTCGGCGTGTCAGTGCTCCATGCAATCTTCATCGGTACTCTCCTTACTTTATGTCATCTTCTCCGCTCCGCTGACTTGGCTCAAGGTTATCCATTGCCAATTAATGGTCTAATGTGGCCAAATATGGCCATGCAATCCTCAATACCGAGCCAATATCTGCTCATTCTCGTGTCACTCGCCGCTGATCGAGATCATTCGATTAAAGCGCTCTGTGAGGGCACCACATTGACGCTCGACTCTTTACAACATCTTGGTGCGCGGGTCGACGAAGTCGACGCAGACCGCGTGATCGCGAACACCCTCAAGCTCATCCCAGAGCCTGCTCTTGGCCTAATATTAGGCCAGCACTTAAATTTGGGGGCGCACGCCATTATTGGCCAGGCATTTCTCGCGTGCTCCGACCTACTTGAGGTACTGCAACTCCTTGATCAATACGCCCCACTGCTCATTGGCAGCCGCACGCAACTATCCGTGTATGAAGATATTGCTCGGGACCGCATCGGCGTCACGTTGGAGTTGGAGGGAGCTGCAGAAACAATGCCATTTACCTACCAAGCCATTTTTTCGGGGATTCAAAAGACCACGTCGGATTTACTCGATTCCAAATCGCTCGACTGGGAGATCGACCTGCCATTCTCAAAACCGAAAGATATTGCGCCTTATTTGGAGATATTCGGTGACAAAGTGCGATTTTCATCTGACAAAGCGCGACTTAGTTGCCCAAGTCATTTCATACGCACACCGCTCTCCACATCAAACCGTACGCTAAGAACCGTTTACGAAAACGAGTGCGCTCGCCTGTTGGCTCATCTCGCAGACGACGCCACCTGTACTGAGCAAACTCTGACCATCCTGAATAAACTCGAGGGACAATACCCTCAGCTGGCGCAAATCGCAGCGATGTTCAATGTGAGTACACGCACGTATCGCAGACGCCTGCAAGAAGAGGGCACGACCTTTCAGGCACTACTCGATCAAACACGACTGGAGCTTGCTCAACATCAACTCGTTCGGTCAGATATTTCGATTGCCACTATTGCGCACGCGCTGGGCTTTAGTGACACCTCAAACTTTCGTCGCGCATTTATTCAGTGGTCTGGCATATCTCCCTCTAAATGGCGCAAATCACATCTAGAAAAAGCGCGACTGAAAAACGGCTAAACGGCTAAACGGCGCCAACGTGAAAGCCTTGAGAGGGAAAATGGAGATAAATATGTAGTCTCGAATCAAGCGTTTTCTGAATCACTATGCCGAATCTATCCATCCTCACCATTCGTCCTTCAGCACGCTTGCGGGGGTAGTCTGTAGGTCCCACCTCAATCCTTTGTCGCAGATGTAATCATCGAAAAAAGACAACCTCCTCTGCTATACGTCAAAGAGGTGCGTCTTCCTACGCAAAGGTATCCGCAGCCGTCCCTTCGCCCTCCAATGGCATTATCGCTAAACACGAATCACTGTAAAAGTGAGAGCCTCGTTGTAAAACCGTAATCCGTCGGGAACCCCCAACCAAGTTGGCAAATAGTGGTCAAGGAGATTGAGCAGGAAACTCATACGAGAGCCACTGCGCTGATATACCCCAAAGGCCAACCGGCGTTTCTCTAAATAGGGAGACATCGGATAGTGAAAAAGAATTCGGCACTCAAGATCCGTAACAGTGGATTCGTCAGAGGCGAAGATCAGGTAAACAGATGGATCTCACGGTGGAGCTTCTTACAATACGCGGGACAGATAGCACCAACCCGTGGCCTCCAGGACCACTAGAGAACAAGATTCAGGCATTAAAAAAGCCGGCAATGCTGCCGGCTTTATATCGTACGTCACTCCCAAACGTGACGTAGCTGTAATTACTTTTTCTTGGAAGCTTTTTTCTTTGCAGGTGCCTTCTTGGCAACTGCTTTCTTCTTGGCAGGCGCTTTCTTAGCCGCTGCCTTCTTCTTGGCAGGTGCCTTCTTAGCCGCTGCCTTCTTCTTGGCAGGTGCCTTCTTAGCCGCTGCCTTCTTCTTGGCAGGTGCCTTCTTAGCCGCTGCCTTCTTCTTGGCAGGCGCCTTCTTAGCCGCTGCCTTCTTCTTGGCAGGCGCCTTCTTAGCCGCTGCCTTCTTCTTGGCAGGTGCCTTCTTAGCCGCTGCCTTCTTCTTGGCAGGTGCCTTCTTAGCCGCTGCCTTCTTCTTGGCAGGCGCCTTCTTAGCCGCT
>JADHNP010000010.1 GCA_016779445.1 Luminiphilus sp.
CAACAACCCACTCACCTCGCTTGATCACCGCGGTGCGACGGGGCCCGCGCTAGTCTGCTCCCAGGGAACCACCATCGCATATTTTGGCGAAGAGGCTGTTACCGTCCCCGCGGGCACTTTCGAATGCCACCATTTCGCCTATGTCATGATCGCTACCGACCATCCCGAATACCACCTGTGGGTGACTACGGACGGCGACTTTATTTTTGTCAAAGGCACGGTCGCTGCGCCTTATGACTGGTCATTCGAACTGGTTGACCTGGCCTAACAATCTGAGCGGCCGTCTTAAAAGCGCGGCAAAAATTGCCATTGGGCTAGTTTACATCCGTGGCACCCCACTCCAACATATGAAGTCATCCCCCTATGGAAAACCGTGCCCATGAAATCGTCTTTGCGCTTGATACCACTGCTGTTATCACTGCCGTGGAGTGGAATCGTCCTCGGTGATGAAGACCAGAAAATTTATGATTTGAACGATTTCTCTCTCGAGTCAGGGGCAACGCTACCCGCAGCCAAACTCTCTTACACCGTGCACGGCTCGATGAATACTGAGGGTAACAACGCCATACTGGTGCCCTCTTTTTACTTGGGCGACCATCATGGCTACGATTTTCTGATAGGGCCGGGAAAAGCGCTGGATCCCGAAAAATACTTCATCATCGCCACCGACATGTTTCAAAACGGACTCTCTAGCTCCCCCAGTAACACGCCCCCGCCTTTTGACGGGGCAAATTTTCCCGAAATTTCCATCCGGGATAACGTCACCGCCCAGCTACAACTGCTCACTGCCGAGTTGGGAGTCTCTCACCTCCGCGCAGTAATCGGGTTTTCCATGGGTGCCCAACAGGCCTTGCAATGGGCAGTCAGCCATCCCGGGTTTGTGTCCAACATCGTTCCCATGTGCGGATCGGCGGTTGAGCACCCCCATGGCATTGCAAGGCTTGAGAGCTTCAAATTAGCAATCACAACAGACCAACAATTCATGGATGGCCAGTATGTCGAGCCTCCAATCGCCGGGCTTAGATCTGCCGCCGTTCACTGGGCGGCATGGGGTACCTCACAGGAGTGGTTTCGGCGAGAGGCGTGGCAGGAGCTGGGACTCAGCGAATTAGAGGACGTCTATGATTTTTATTTCGCGCTGATGACTAGCTGGGATGCCAACGACCTTCTTGCGCTGGCAAGCACCTGGCAACAAAACAACGTGGGGGACTCGCCAGGCTTCGATGGCGACTACGGTGCGGCTCTGGCAGCAATTTCGGCTAGGGTGCTCTATATGCCCTGCGAAACCGATCTCTATTTTCACATTGATGCGCTGGCACATGAGGCCTCTTTCATACCGAAAGTCACCTTTTTACCTATTCCGTCAGATTGGGGCCATCTTGCCGGCGGCGGTTTTGCTGAAGCAGACGCGGCGTTTATCAATGAGGCCATCAGTAATTTTCTGAAATAATGCAATTGCGCTACCACTGATAGTAGCGCCGTTTTTTTTAGGTTTGCGAGCTCCTGCTAGAAAACACCAACCAATCGGCTCCCTCAGGGCCCGCTTCCAGCGTATAGCTGCCATTCTCCGAAGCACAGAAAAATTCGCCCGCCTCAATCCTATGACCATCACACACATCGACAGCCCCGGCGCGCATAAACCAGACACAGTCAAAGCCAGGACTGAATCCCTTGGCGCGAGCTTCACCAGACATCTTGATACGAAAAATAAGCGGCCCTTCGTCCGGCATCGCCTCCCATCCGGGCAGTTCCTCGTTGGGATGCACGACCGGCATCGCGTCGATCTGCCGCCGGCCTGCGACCTGATTGAACTCTCCCAAGCGCGCTTTTAAAACCTCGGGAACTTCATACAGGTCAGCCCAATTCAGCCCAATATCGCCGCCCAAACTGAACAAATGAAATTGAACACCCTCTTCCCCCGCCTGCTCGGGACCATACACATGACCTGCCTTGACCCATCGAATGTCTCCGGGAATAAAACCACCCTCCTCCCCAATACGCATCTCGCCGCGAGTAATCAGATAAATAGTATCGTGAGGATGCCAGTGAAGCCCGGCATGGAAATGCGCGGGAAAATCTGCCTCGATCAAAAACGGCTCACGGGTTCTTAGCACCCTTGTGGGCGTCGTCGGCCTCCCGTGGGGGTCGTGAAACGTCTCCCACTCGAGATCCTGCGGTCGTATGTGGTGCGACTCCATCATCCAGACCCCTTTAACGATTGCGCATAAAGCCCATGAAGGTAAGCGAGAAGCGTGTCGCCAATCACCTCAACCAGCAAGCCGTCAGGTTGTTTGAAGTACCCCTGAGGATCCCCTTCTACACCCAGCAGTCGCATAAAACCCTGTTGCTCGAGGCCTTTACAGGCACTGACTGAATCGGGGCTATAAAAACAAAGGTGGTGCTGACTAATAGCCTCGGTTGTAATCCAGGGAGTGTTGGGAATCGCCTCGATTAACTCAAAATTTGCCTGTCCTGTACTGGCATGTGCGATACGCAGCGAGAGAGTCACGCTCTCCCCATTCAGAGTCAGATTCCAATCCTCTCGATCCACCCCGATCCAGTGCACACCCAACAGGTCGCCCAGATGCACTTTGGCGGCGTCGATATCACGACAGACCAATCCCGTGTGCACCAGTTGCAAATCCCTCAGGTCGCCGATACTCGCCACGCGACTGCCTCCATCATTTCCTGCCACTCGCGTCTGATCATGCCCTATTCGCCCCCCGACGCGAAAGACTGGCTGACTCGCCAATATCGCTGCAAGATAGTAGCTTGGCAATCAGTGGTAACCGCGGCGGCGACCAGATCGATCCTTACCGGGAGTAAACACACTATGAGCGAACGCTTGATTGCACTGGCCTCGGGAGTTCACGACGGCAACCCCCCTAAGGTATCCGCAGCCGACATGGTCCGTATCGCCGCCGGAGCGGGCTATAACAGTGTTGGCCTTTGGGTTGCCCCCGGAGAAAACTGGCGCTCATCTACCAGTGGTGAGGTCAGTGCGGTGCTGCGCGAAACGAGGCTTATCGCGCTGGATGTCGAAGTTATTTGGTTACAGCCGGGCGGTAAACCCGACCCGATGCACCACGAGATTATCGCCATTGGTGGCGAGATTGGTGCCAAAAACTGTCTGATCGTCAGCTCGGAACCCAACCATGAGATCACAAAATATTTATATGAGGATCTTTGCGAACATGCCGGGCGGGCGGGTATGCGGGCCTGCCTCGAGTACATGGCCGTTACCGAAGTGAAAACCCTCGATGACGCCCTCGACATTGTGAACGCTGTGAACCATCCCGCAGGCGGCATCCTTGTCGATCCGTTTCACCACGAACGGATCGGACATAAACCAGAAAAAATACGAGAGATCCCGGAGCATTGGTTGAGCTATGCACAGCTCTGTGACATGCCTGAATGCGGTGTCATTACCGATCCGGATGCTTACCTTGTCGATGCCATTGATGGGCGCCTGGCGCCGGGAGAGGGTTCAATCCCCGTAGATGCCATGGCGCGCGCACTGCCACCCGAATTGCCCATCAGCCTGGAAATTCGATCGCGGCATTATCGAGAGCAGTACCGGGATCCGCTAGAGCGGGCCCGAGTTATTCTTGAGCGCACCCGTGCTTTTCTTACCAACATGGATGAAAACTAATTGGCATCACTGACTCCCTTCCAGGAAGGTATCCGACTTCTCTCAGAGGGCAATACCATCGAAGCGCGGCGCACGCTCTTTGCAGTGTGGGAGAGCGGTGGCAGCGACGCTGCGCGGGCCGCTGGTTTCGTGGCACACATTGACAAGGGCGACCGGCGTTTTAGCAACGCCATTTCGATTCTCGAGTCTTCACTGGAAAAGCTGGGTGACAGTGCGCCCACTCTGGCTCAGCTTGCAGAGCTTTATATGACGATGGGCGACCATCAAAAGGCCATCGATGCGGCCAGCAGATCGCTTGAGGAAGTTCCGGACAATGCTGTCACAGCATTGAATCTGGCGATCTGGCGCAGCAACTACACAGATAATCCTTCAGCGATAAAAACGGCGTTTGAACGATGGTCGGATCGCCACATAGAAGCACCCGAGAGCGACACACCGCTACCGACTGCCGCTCAAGCCCATGCAAGACCGTTGCGGATCGGTTACGTATCAGGGGATTTGGGTAATCACCCGGTCCGCTATTTCATCGAGCCCTATCTCAAACTTCATGATCCCTCACGATTCGAGATCCACGCCTTCATGACAGGAGAGGAGGATGAAATATCGCAGTTTCTGAAGGAATCGGTGCCTCATTGGCACAGTGTTAAAGCGCTGGATAACGGCGCTCTGCTGAGCCTCATCCGCGGGCTGGAAATCGATATTCTCGTGGATCTGTCCGGTCACACGGAAGCATCCAGGCTTGAGATCTTTGCGGCAAGAGCAGCACCCCTGCAAGTCACTTGGTGGGGCTTTGTCCATACCCTTGGCATTAAAGAAATTGATTATCGATTGACCGATTTTGAAGCCTGTCCCAAAGGCGCGGAGGCACATTACACCGAGGCGTTGTGTCGAATGGCATGCCTGACTGCCTACACGCCTCCTGTTAATACTGAAAAGCAGTATCCATCGCCTTGGCAGCGCAACGGCTATATCACCATGATTAGCCTCAACCATACGCGAAAAATCAGCGGGGCCGCTCTTGGCCGATGGAAAGAAATCCTCTCGCAGAACCCCAATTCCGGCCTCATTATTGTCACCTCAGAAACAACCGAAGCGGAGGCAAGTAATTACTTCACGCCGAGACTTGTTGAACACGACTTCCCCATGGACAGGGTCTCGGCGGTGCCACGCCTATCCATGTTGGAATACATGAACGTGGCATCGGTCGCCGACTTTGCACTGGATTCATTTCCTGTATCCGGCGGTGTGACGACGCTGCACGCTCTTTGGATGGGGTTGCCAGTGCTTACTATGAGGCCCGAGACCACGATTGCGATGCAAACCTACAGCGGTAATACACTTCGGCTCGTAGGCCTTGATGAATGTATTACGAATGACACCGCAGAATTGGTGTCGCGCGCCTCTCAATGGATTCAAAATCCAACGTTGATTGATCAGCTGAGGGAAAAGACACGCCCGAATCTCGTTGCCAGCCCCTTTATGAATCACGTGGCTCGAGTTCGAGAGCTCGAGGCTTGTTTTTGCGGGATCTGGCAACGGCACATCGACAATCAGCCGGTAAGTGACTTTGACAGTGCCGATGTTCTCGATACGCCCGATGAATAAAGGCAACATCTCTTAAAGAGCACTTATCGTCGAGCATACATAAGAATTGAAGCGATAAGGTTGTGCCGAGCCCAAGATCGACCGCACAATCACCGTATGAAGCTAATAGCTTGAAGACATGCGCCAGAGGCGTTAGGCGACGGGATATGGGAAAGTCACACAATATTGGATCAACATTAGATGGTGTCGATCTTACTGCCTGCCACCCACATCATCAGGTCCTGTTTGAGCCAATTCAAATTGGGCCCGTGGTCGCCCCCAATCGCTTTTACCAGGTCCCACATGCGAGTGGCATGACCGAGAGTAATCCTAGAGTTCGAGCAGCTTTCCGGGAAACAAAAGCCGAGGGCGGCTGGGGTGTGGTCAGCACCGGTGCCGTCTCGATTCATCCGAGCTCAGACGATTCACCCCTGCCTTTTGCCCGCCTTTGGAACGACGCCGATATCGCCTCCCATGCACTGACCACCGAGGCCGTTCATCGTCATGGCAGTCTCGCTGCAGTTGAGTTATGGCATGGCGGAGCGGTTGTCATGAACCGCACGTCCCGTCTTGCACCCCTGTCGCCCTCAGGGATCCCTTGGGCCGCCACGCATATCGGCTTCATGGGCCAACTCCGCCCAAAGAAAATGACCGGGGCCGATATCGATGCGGTATTACATTGGCAACGACTCGCCACCCGACGCGCTCTGGATGCCGGCTTCGATATCCTTTACGTCTACGCGGGTATGGGCTACCTCGGCTATGAGTTCCTGCTACCGGAATACAACTACCGCGATGATGGCTATGGTGGGTCACTGGAAAACCGCGTGCGTTTTGTGCGCGAAATGCTGGAAGTCACTCGCGATGAAGCCGGCAGTCGCGCGGCAGTTGCACTGCGAATCAGTCTGGAAGAGCTACGCGCCAAATCATCTGAACACTACGAAAGCGAAGCACACGGCGTTGTCAGTTTGCTCTCAAATGTCCCTGACCTGTGGGACGTGAAAATGGATTCCAGCCCAACCGATTGCGGGGCCTCCCGGTTTCGGCAAGAGGGTGCCCACGAACCCATCATTGACTTTGTCAAATCAGTAACAGATCGCCCTGTCGTGGGCGTGGGCAGGTTTACCTCACCTGACACTATGGTCTCGCAGATTCGCAGAGGCGTGCTCGACCTGATCGGCGGCGCTCGCGCCAGCATCGCTGACCCATTTTTACCCAGTAAGGTTCGTGAAGGTCGTTATGATGACATTCGCGAATGCATCGGATGCAACATCTGCATCGCAAGTTGGCATGATGGTGTGCCAGTGCGCTGCACCCAAAATGCCACTGCCGGAGAAGAGTGGCGGCGGGGTTGGCACCCGGAAAAATTTCGGCAAACGCTCGCTCCTGCCAAGGTCTTGGTCGTAGGTGGTGGACCGGCTGGTCTCGAGGCAGCGCTGATTGCCGCTCGGCAGGGCTTTGACGTCACGCTCGCTGAACAAGATGAAGACTGGGGCGGCCGGGTTGTACAGGAAAGCCAGCTACCTGGGATGGCAAGCTGGCGCCGTGTCAGGGACTATCGCGTTTGGGCGCTTTCTCAAATGGGTAATGTTGCCATGTTCACCAATAGCCAACTGGACGCCGCGGCTTTGAGCGATTTCGGAGCCGATCATATTGCATTGGCGACGGGTGCTCAGTGGACAACGAGACTCTACTCGCCACTGGAAATACCGGCAGCACCCCTCGAGGGACCACAAGTCTTCACGCCCGAGGATGTCTACGCGGGCAGGGTGACCGGTGACCGGCTACTGGTATTTGATTTTGACAATTATTACCTCGGTGGCGTGATCGCAGAGCACCTTGCCGAGCAAGATAGGTATGTGACCTACGCTACACCGGCAGGGCATGCTTCCGCATGGACGTTCATGACCAATGAACTCCCATATGTCTATCAGGCACTCGAGAATGCGCGCGTGAATATCCATACCACTGCTAACCTGATGGGCTTTGATGGACGGGTGGCCACTCTCAAAAATCTGTTCCACAGTGCGGAGACGGAACTCGAGATCGACGGAGTGGTCATCGTCGGGCATCGCGAGGCGAATGACACCTTGTATCAATCGGTCAGCGATTTGAGCGGTAACGGAAACCGGTCCTCTGTCACGCTGATTGGCGACGCGCTGGCGCCGGGTGCCATCGTGCATGCTGTCCACAGCGGGCATCTGTACTCACGCGGACTGATCGATCCTGACGCCACCTATTTACGTGATGAACCTGTCACATTGCACGAACCCGACAGTGTTTTCCCTGCTTATCAATCCGACCCAGGCAGTTGAGGGGTTGATGCTCGACTCACTGGAAAAAACCCTCCCCAGAGACAGCTACCTGTCTGAGGCCCAGTTTAATACCGAATACCCCGCCATATTTGAGTCAGATTGGGTGTGTATTGGCCGCAGCGAATCGCTTCCTAACCCCGGTGACTATCTGGCGGTAAGACTCAAGGAGCAGTCGTTACTCATTGTGCGAGCAGAAGACGGCAATCTCTCCGCCTTCTTTAACGTTTGCCGTCACCGCGGCACCGAACTGATCGCGCTGCCGGACCCGGGTCCCGTTACCGGAACATTTGAGCGAAATATCGTCTGCCCTTATCACGCCTGGACCTATCACTTGAATGGGTCCCTGCGCGGCACGCCCCATCTCAATATCGCCACCGACGGCGTCGCGCTCCATGCAGTGTGGCTGGAGGAATGGGGTGGCTTCCTGTTTGTCCATCTGGGAGAGCAAAAGCCCTCCCCCCTCACGCAAACATTGGGTGACGGTACGCGAAGACTGCAGCGTTACCCACTAGCTGAATTGCGAGTTGGCGCGAGTCTAACCTACGAGGTCAATGCTAATTGGAAGGTCATCGTCGAAAATTATAATGAGTGTTATCACTGTGGGCCCGTTCACCCGGAACTATGTCATATCGTGCCTGAATTTCGCCAAGGTGGCGTCGGGCTGGACTGGGATGAAGGCATTGCCCAGCGCGAGGGAACCAATACCTTTACCGCCAATGGAATCACCAATCGCGCGCCCTTCCCGGGACTTAGTGAGGCCGAAAAAACACACCACAAAGGAGAGCTCTTTTATCCCAACTTGATGCTGAGCCTGTCGATGGATCATGTTGCTGCATTTTATCTGTGGCCACAGCGTGCCGGGCACACACGCATCAAGTGCGATTTCCTGTTTCACCCAATAGAAATGGCGCGCTCGGATTTTGACGGTAGCGATGCGGTTGATTTCTGGCATCTCGTGAATACACAGGACTGGCATGTTTGTGAGAGCGTACAACGAGGGATGCACAACCGAGTCTTTGAGCATGGTTACTACGCTCCGATGGAAGACTATAGCCTCGATATTCGCCGCTATGTCCGCGAAAAACTATCGGCCACTGACCTATAAAATGGGTGCTCAGAGATATCAACATATCGGCGTTTTAATAACCGAGGCATGCTATTGGGGGCCTGCCGTGCCGCAATGTTGTCCTCGTAATTGTCGCCCTCTACCGAGCAATCGACACAGGCCCCCGGGACCGTTCAATCAATATGATTAACCCTTCGATTCCCACGCGCTGGCGACTTTTCAGCGTGCTGATTTTGCTCAGCTTTCTGTCGTATCTGATGCGCCAGAATATCCATGTGGCGGGGGAATTGATGATGCCCGAGCTGGGCATCAGCGAGCTAGAAATGGGCTGGATATACGCGGCCTTTATATGGGGCTATGCACTATTTCAGCTGCCTGGGGGCGTATTCGGCAAGTTAATAGGACCCCGTGTCGCGCTAACCAGCATCGGGCTTGTGTGGATGATAACCACAGGTTTAACCGGCTGGCTGCCGGGTCAGGTGTTTAGCAGTGGTTTCGGCGTCATTGGCTCCCTCATGGTCATACGCTTTGTGATGGGCATTGCTCACGCTCCTATCTACCCGATTCAAGGGGCAGTTGCGGAACGATGGTTTCCGGTGGGTCAATGGGCGCTGCCGAATGCCGTGGGTAGCACCGGGTTAACGCTCGGCGCTGCCCTCGCGCAACCCCTGATCGCGATTATTATGGTGTACTGGGGATGGCGCGTCTCTTTCTATCTTTTTATACCGCTGGGCCTGGCAGTCTTCTGGCTATGGTGGTGGTACGCCACCGACGAACCCTCCGCCCATCCAGCAATGTCACAAAATGAACTCGCCGAGATAGAGGCAGGCCGTGAGGCGCTCACACCTCATGTCGGCTCGGGCGCATGGACGCAGCTCATTCGCGACCGAAACACCCTCATGTTGGCCGCAGCTTACTTCGCGGAAAACTTTGTCTTCTATCTTTTTTTCACCTGGTTCTTCCACTACCTGGTGTCCGAACTCGGCTTTAGCATCCTCGAAACCGGTTTTCTCGCCTCGTTACCGTGGTTATGTGGCGCAGTCATGGCGTCAGTCGGTGGCTACCTCTGCGATACGCTTTGTGCAAAGTTCGGGCCCCGGCTGGGTTGCAGAGTTCCCGCTATCACCGGGCTGGTGGGTGCCGGCATTTTTTTATATCTCGGGCTCTACTCAAGCTCGCCTTACGTCGCTGTTGCATTACTTTCGCTCTGCTTTGCCAGTACGCAATTCACTGAGGGCGCCTACTGGTCGGCACAAACCTATGTCGCTGGGCCCTACACTGCACCCGCCTGCGGAGTGATGAATACCGGCGGAAATCTCGCGGGCATTGTGGTTGCCCCGCTCATGCCCTTTCTTGCAGGTCATATCGGCTGGGTCGCGGCTCTTTCAACCGGCTCCATTATGGCCTTCGTCGGAGCCGCGTTGTGGTTATTTATTCGTCCCGATGAGCCCTTCCAACCGCAATCAAAATAATCAGTATGGGCTAGTGTTGGTATCGATTTTCTCCGACAAGGACCGAACAGCATGCGTATTGGATTGAGACTTAACTCGAAAAGCGGCGCGCTCTAAACGCCACCCCGAGCCAGCTGATAATGAGCAGCAGGCCGCCGATCGGAGTGATCATGGCAAGTGTTGAGATACCCGTTAACACGAGCAGATAGAGCGAAAAAGAAAAAAGGCAAACCCCAATAACAAAACCCATGATGGGCCAGCGCCACAGGGCCTGATGCTGCTGCAATGCGAGCACCAAGACGACCACTGAGTGAATAAGGTGATAGTAAGCCGCTGTCTCCCACACCGAGAGGCGCTCAGCTGTCACCACATCGTCCAAAGCATGTGCACCAAAGGCCCCTGCCGCCACTCCGGTCGCGCCCAACAACCCCGCCATCAACAATCCCATATTCATCTATCGCATTCACACCACGTCGCCAATGACACCCCACCGCCAGGAACCGTCATGACAATCTCGGCTCCCCAAACGCACCCGTCCAGCCTACACTGCTCTCACTGTCACCGATATCGAGGATACCCCTCTTGCAAACAGTCTCATTCACTGCCATGAAACAAGGCACGCAAGCCGATTATATGTTGCTGGATCGCTACGAGCAGCAACATGTCACCACTTTACCCGATCGCATTCTCGACACATTGGCCCGGCTCGGCGAGGGTCTGGGAGGCTATCAAATCGACCGACTACAACACTCTCTGCAAGCGGCGACCCGTGCAGAGAACGATGGGGCTGACGAGGAATGGGTTGTAGCGGCTCTGATTCACGATATCGGTGACGACTTGGCACCCATGAATCACTCTGCATTAGCGGCCGCCTTGATCAAACCCTACGTGAGAGAGGAAGTGCACTGGGTAGTGGAGCATCATGGACTGTTTCAAATGGCCTATTACGCCCATCATTTAGGGCAGAACCCCAACGGCAGGGCGCATTACAAAGACCATCCGTTCTATAAGAGCTGCCTCAAGTTCTGCGAGCGTTGGGATCAGGCTTCGTTTGATCCAGCCTATCCGACACAGTCACTGGAATACTTTTCGCCCTTGGTAAGGCGAATTTTCTCGCGAGAGCCCTTTCCAGAATCAGATCGAGAAGCTTTGTGAATTTAGCGCTGAGTAGCGCCATCGCTCTCTATGTCGCCAGGCTCCTGCTCGCGAGCGATGCGCCAGGGAAGCCCTCCACAGCGCGCCCTGTCTGGACACTCTACAGTGCACCCCCGGCAAGGAAGTGGTACCACCCCGTCTTCTTCATTTGAATCAGGCACGCCCGAGATCTCCTTTATTTTTTATCGACAGAGGGTAGCGGTCGGCCCGCATTGTGCCACTGCAATCGGGCACTGTCTGCCAAAACATCCAACACCATCCGGTACAGTCAAAGTGACGTAGAATGATACTTAGGGCGAGCTCTATCAGGATAATTCTCTGGGATCGTCTCTACCTGAATCAACCGGTCCGGCCCAATGGAGCACTGCCCGACATGGCTCATCGGCATTTACATCTATTCAATACCTCTCTGGTGACACTGGTGCTATTCAGCGCACTGGTCGGTTGCACTGAAGAAGCGGCTGAAAGCCGCTTTACCTACTCCCAGAACGCTGGTGTTTCAGTGGTGACCGAACCTGCAAAATTGACTGATTTGGTGGAAACGCTGACCTCCGTGGGAACCGCGCGGGCACTGCAGAGTGTCAATGTTTTTTCAGATACGTCAGGTCGTGTTACCGCCGTCAATATCAACGCTGATCAGTATGTGGATACGGGCGACCTACTTCTGCAACTGGATGACCGAGACGAGCGATTAGCAGTGAAGCTTGCCAACGTAAAGTTAGCCGACGCAAAACGACTGGCGGAACGCTACACCACGGTCAACGCGCGGGATGCCAATATCCCTGAAAGCCAGCTGGATGATGCGCGGGCAGCAGTCGACGGCGCTCGTATTGCACTAGAGCAAGCGGAGGTGGCGCTTGACCGAAGGCGCATCACCGCACCTTTTGCCGGACGAGTGGGACTCACCGAAATCGATGTGGGAGATCGCATAGATACCAATACTCTGATTACTACCATTGATGACAGAGCAGTTTTGCTCGTCAATTTTTCCGTGCCCGAGGTGTATGTTGAACGGGTATCACGAGGTACCGGTGTCGAGGTTCGCCTCTGGGATGCTGCAGATAAAGCCGTCTCAGGAGAAATCATTGCCGTTGATTCACGCATCGATGTTAATTCGCGCTCTTTTATCGCCCGTGCGGCCATCGATAATTCAGCTGATCGATTTCGGCCTGGCATGGCCTTTGAGATCAGTTTAGCTGCATCACGTGGTGCATTTATGTCGGTGCCCGATATAGCAGTGCAGTGGGGTGCTGACGGTGCCTACGTCTGGGTGGCTCAGGAGGGGGTTGCGGCACGCCGCGAGGTGACGCTGGTGAAGCGGATGGCGGGCGCCATTTTGGTTGATGGCGATCTCGTTGAGGACGACCAGGTAGTCATGGAGGGTATCCAGTCCGTGCGCGCTGGCGTCACGCTGAAAGTGCTGACCCCCTCCGAGCTCGACGCCGGTATCAAAGCGAAGGCTCCCACTGAGACTGATGAGTTTGGTAATGGCTGACCAGAAACGATTTCTGGGGGGGCTCCCTGAGCTGGGCGTTAGACGTCCCTGGCTGGTGCTGGTCATGAACCTGTTGGTGGCGATTGCCGGGCTGGCTGCGCTACTGGCCATTGAAGTCCGAGAGTTACCCGATGTGGATCGCCCCGTCGTTTCCGTGAGAGCCTTCCTGCCCGGTGCCTCGCCCGAGACAATGGATGCTGAGGTCACACGGCTACTAGAGGGCGCTGCTGCGCGAGTCTCGGGAGTGCTCGAAATCAACTCGTCGAGCGAAGAGAACAACTCACGTATTTATATTGAATTCCGGTCTGACGTCGACGTGGATCAGGCGGCATCCGACGTTCGCGAGGCGGTCAGTCGTATCGAGCGGGACTTACCCGATGCGGTCGAGCAACTCTCGGTGTTCAAGGCAGATGAACGCGCAGAGGAAATTATTCGTATTGCAGTGAAGTCGTCCGAACACGCCGAGGAGGAACTGAGTCAGATTATCGAGCAGGACATCGTTCCACGTTTTATCTCATTGCCTGGTGTCGCCGATGTACCGCTCTTTGGATCACGGCAGCGCGTGCTACGGATCATCCTTGATCCCCTGCGACTGACCAGCTACGGGTTGACGGTTGCCGACGTCACGGCGGTATTGCGAGCGGCCCCGCTCGATGTCCCCGCGGGCAGCTTTCGAACAGGAGATCAGCAGCTATTGGTGAGGGCAGATGCCGCGGTGACCAAAGAGGATGATATCGCTGCGCTCATTATCAGAGACGACATTCGTATCCGTAATGTTGCCAAAGTGGCCTTCTCACCCGAGGACGCCTCCGGCTTTGTCAGACTTAACGGCGAACGTGTTGTAGGGATCGGTATTATCCGCCAAGCGGGATCCAACACCATCAACATTGCTAAGGGTGTCCGCGAAGCGGTCGCAGACGTTAACAACCGAATGCAGGACCTCCAGCTAGAAATCATATCGGATGACTCTGTGTTTATCAGGGGCTCCGTACGCGAGGTGATAACCACTTTGCTGATCTCCGTTTTAGTGGTGATCAGCACTATTCGCCTGTTCACCGGCTCAATGCTTCTCACTTTGATACCCGCCATCGCAATCCCCATCTCCCTACTCGGCACACTTGCAGCAAGTTGGGTGCTGGGTTTCTCGATCAATATTTTAACTTTGCTGGCTCTGGTTCTTGCAGCGGGTTTGATCGTTGACGATGCGATAGTGGTGCTTGAAAGCGTCCAACGGCGGCGCTCCGAAGGGGCGGCGCCAGGCACAGCGGCTGTCACCGGCACACGGCAGGTCTTCTTCGCAGTGATCGCCACAACCGCTGTATTGATTGCTGTTTTCGTGCCTATCGCCTTTTTGCCAGGTACTGCAGGCCGACTATTTCAAGAGTTTGGTTTGGTACTAGCGGTCGCGGTCGCCATTTCTTCCTTTGTCGCGCTGAGTCTGGTTCCCGCGACGATGGCCAAGCTGGCCACCTTACAACCCAGGCAACGCCGCGTCGAAAAATGGGGTGCCCAATTGGCAAAGGGCTACCATCGCTCACTCACGGCGACACTCAACGCGCCACGCCGCGTATTTTTTGCCTCTCTGGTAGCGGCCGGCTTTGCTGCTGGGCTCTATGTTTTCCTCGACCAAGAACTGCTGCCTCAAGAGGATCGTGGATCAGTGATGCTGTTTGCGAGGGGCCCTGATGGCGTCGGCCTAGACTACACCGAGCGACAGGCCGATCGAATGGAGAATATTCTCGTACCGTTGCTGGATCGCGGTGAGATCACCTCGCTGTATTCCAATATCGGTCGGTGGGATCCGAATATAGTCTTTATCGTCGCCAGATTGGCAGATTGGGGTGACCGAGAGCGCAACCAACAGGAGATCGCTGCAGAGCTCAAACCATTTTTTGCCGACCTCCCGGGCATGACAACACGCATCTTTAGTGGCAACTCATTGAATCTCCGCGGCACCTCTAGTGGCGGGCTGTCTCTGGCTTTACTCGGCACTGATTACGATGAGATCTATGCTGCAGCGCGAGACTACACTGAGGCCATACGAGAACGGGTCGGCTCTGTCAGTCGGCCGCGTGTCAGTTACGACCCTTCTCAACCTCAGCTTTCAGTGCGAATAGATCGTGAACGTGCTTCCGATCTGGATATTCCACTCGAGGATGTCGCCCAAACACTTCGGGTGATGGTCGATGGATCACGCGTCGTGGATCTAAACGCCAATGACCAGACAGTGCCCATCATTCTTGAGGCGGGCTCGGATAAAATCCGCGACCCTGATGATTTAGTCAATCTATACGTTCGTGCCCGCTCGGGTGCGCTTGTCCCGCTCGCGAGTATCGTGCAACTCAATGAGAAAGGGGTTGCAGGGCAGCTCGATCGCCGCAAACAACGGCGCGCGATCGACCTGGACGTGGAAATCAATCCAGGCATTGCAATGCAAGAAGCGGTAGATGATCTATTTGCGCTCGCCAACGAGACATTGCCCGAGGGCATTACCCTAATCACGCGTGGTGAGGCGGCGGCCTTGGCTGAAACTAACCGAGAAACGATGATCACTTACGGCTTTGCCATGCTGATCGTATTTTTGGTTCTTGTGGCGCAATTCGAAGGCATTACCTCTGCGCTGGTCATCATGGCTATCGTACCCTTTGGCCTCGCCGCCGCCGTGTGCGCACTGTTCCTTACCGGTACGTCTTTGAACATTTATTCGCAGGTAGGTCTGGTGATGCTCATCGGGCTTATCGCGAAAAATGGTATTTTACTGGTCGAGTTTGCCGACCAACTTCGCGATCGCGGACATGCCGTGCGCGATGCCATTGAAGAAGCAGCCCGCATCCGCTTACGGCCGATTGTAATGACGCTGGTTTCCACCATCTTTGGCGCATTGCCGTTAATATTGTCATCCGGCCCCGGCTCGGAGGCGCGCTCCGCTGTGGGCTGGGTGGTCTTTGGCGGGATGGGGCTCGCCACGGTCTTTACGTTGTATCTGACGCCAGTCGTATATCTAGCTGTGGCACGGTTCGCCACGGCACGATCCACATCTGGAGATCAATTGGATCAGGAACTCCTCGATGAAACTACGCGAGGGTTGTCTTCCTAAATGACGCGCCGCTAGAGCAAATCAAAGTCGTAGTTCACGATAATTCGAAAATCAAACATATCGTCCGAACCCGGGAAGGCGTCATCTTGATTCACCCACGCTGCCCTCAGTCTTACCCAGACTTTCTCTGACCAGCCGCGGTTCAGGCGCCAGTCAACCGTCAGGTCCAACTCGCTGGCATCGGGGCTCGCGATGGGACCCGTATCTGGCGTGTCTCCCCAGACCATATTGGTGAACAGGCTCAACTTCCCTGCACCCACCTGACCAAAGTCATAGGAATAGCCCACGGAGAAAGCATCCTCACCGGCGCGGTCAAAGTCGTTAATAATGATAGAGAGATAATTGGCGGGGTTGCCGTAAGGCTTCTGAATGTTGCCACCCTCGTCTGTAGTGCTGGCTGCGATCCGGAATTTTTGCCGGCCGGACACCCACTCAAGCCGGCCCGAGATCAAATGCGTTGAAAAATTGCCAATCAATTCCTGCCCCATACTGCGCTGTGAAGTCCAAGAGAGATCTGCCCACAAACTGGTCTCCCCTGAAAACGTAAAGCGTTTCTCTGCCTTGGCGAAAGTGGTATTGAACAAATCTGGCGTGCGCTGGTGGAGCACGCCATAAACGGAGTTATCGGGCATCCGATATCGCACGCCCCAGAAGGTCAGTCCATCATCTGTGCCCTCAGCACCCGCCGCCTCCGACATAGAGATGAATTTATCGCTGTCTTTGTATTTGATCGCATTTACATAGCCCGCCATGTAAGCAAGGCCGTCGCCGGGTTTGTTGCCAATGCCGACCGCTTCAAAGGTGTTTGGGATCATGCGAAGGTCGTGCTTGCCTAGGTACGGCAGATCGAGCGTTTGACGACCGACTCGAATACCGTGGTCACCGAAAAGGCGCACGGTCGCAAAAGCCTCGCTCACAACCGAAAAACCCTCGGGACCAGGCTTAAAAAGCTGGGTGCCATCTTTCTCTTCAGGACCATATAGCTTTTGCGAGGTTGCAAGCGTGGCACCAAGCCGAATACGGTCCTGCCACCAGCCCGATCGGAACTCCAGCCCGCCCCCGAGCGCCCACCCGGCGCGCGTATCAGCAACGTCGTAATCCCGATACAGGTAATAGGTTCGGGGCTTCAACACCAGCTCAGCACCCTCGAAGAACCACCTAGAGCGCACCTCATCAGTGCCAATCTCATCCATTTTGGTGTCCTGATTGGGCTCTTCGTCAATGACTCGATCACCCTCATCAGCGATTTCCTGAGCACAAAGATGGCCAGCAAAAGTAAGCGCTAAGCAAAATGGAATGAAACCCGAGAATAGTTCCCGACCATCATGAAAGCTGCGGTCGAGCGCCGTGTTAACACTTTGACCTGCAGTGGACGACAATAGACGACTTTCCAACCTCATCTCGAAGGCTCATCTACTGAGCACAGCGCCGGCGCCTCATAGGGAATTTCCATTAATTCAAAATAATTTTGGCCCAGTGCAATGTTTCTGAAGGCGTCGTCCTCTAGGACTCGAAGCGCTCTACTCGTCACCTCCAACTCTCGGGCATAGTCCTCCCAAGTCTTGTAATCAGCGGCCACAAAATCGGTGCCAGGAAGAATGCGGGTGGAGTAGGCATTGAAGAAGGGCACAAAAATTTCGCCCCAGCGATGGTACGAGTTGTAGATCACATCCCAGGAAATATCTAGATACAAATTGGGATAAGCATCCAAACGCTCTCCCATCAAGCGCACGTGCTGCGCCGGACTCATCGTTGTCAGCTCTTTTGACAAACCCATATGGGCCCAGACAATTTTATTGTCGGGATAGCGCTCTAGAACGTAATCCATGAGGTGTAGGAATTCAGTCGGGTTGGCGTTATTGCCTAAGTCGGAATGCAATGTCACGGGAATGCCGCGTTCACGAAAAACTGCCATGAATGGCGCCCAGGTATCAATGCTCTCTATTGTGGCCGGCTCAGCGTTATTCCCTAACAGGGCCTGCTTCATAATATTGAGCTCACCCGACCAGGAAAACATGCCGGGAAACTCGCGATCATAAAGTTGAATCATCTCGACGGCATTTTCGGCCTGAGCAAGATCGATGAAGGTCATCGAAAGCGTAATGTGAACTTTATCGGGGTCATGGGCAGCAAGCTCCAGCCCATTCACAAAATCATTCTTGATACTGGGAGTAGCAGAGACCCCGGGACAATCGAGGTAATAGGCGCAATTGGCATCCAGTTGCAGCACCTGGCCGATACCAAAGTAGTTAATAAACCTGACCCCCAACCGGTCAAACGTCTCCCACAGATGCTGCGCATCCATTGCCGGACCACCAAAGGGTTTGGGATGAAAATGACTGTCGACCACGGCAGTATAGGGTTGAGCAGCGCGATCAAAGCAGTAGTCTCCCACTTCGCCGGGCCTGAAATGCGCCAGCGTATGATCCGGTGCGGGCAATTTTCTCCAGTCGAGCTCAGAGGCTGGCGCCACACTGGGGGGGAGCGTGGAGGACACCACATCACCAGCACCACTGGAGTCCACCGCAGCGCTGCTGGCGCATCCCAAAACTGAGCTCATTAAAAACGCGGGTAGCGCGCGCGTAATCTGTTGGTAAACCATGAGTGGGACCTCTTCCTGTAAGTAAAACAATCGGGGCAGCTACGAACGACAGCCGCACGCAGAGCGTACGACAACATAACCGCGGTAAAAGCAGCGCCCAACACAATAGACTAAATACATTGCTCGCCTCCCGCCACTCCATAGGCGACAAATGGGCGCCGCAGGTGACACCGCGTATCCGCGGGCTTGACCTTGGCAACTGATTCCGCGAAGGTCTAGCCCGCATTAACAAAAATACTAGGCCGCACTATGGAACTCGTTGAAGGCACGCTTAGCGTCGATCATTTCCTGACGGTCACGCTGGGTATCGTTGTCTTATTCATTGGCAAACGACTGAACCAGGTGATACCCGCATTCCGCGAATTCAGCATTCCCGAACCGGTCACAGGTGGGCTGCTGGTTTGTATTCTCTTTTATGCCCTGCACGTGTTTGGGGGCATCAGCGTGCAATTCACTCTGGGGGCAAGAGACGTACTGCTGGTGTATTTCTTTACGACAATTGGCATCAATGCCAGTTTTCGAGACCTGTTGGCGGGAGGTAAACCTCTCGTGATTCTGCTGTGCGCGACCATGGTCTTCATGATTATTCAGAATCTTACGGGAATTGGGGTCGCAACCGCTGTGGGCCTTGAACCGGCGGTAGGCCTCCTCGGAGGCAGTGTGTCTCTCATAGGGGGTCACGGCACATCCATCGCTTGGGCACCCATATTTGCCGAGCGTTACGGTATTACGGGCGCCATGGAGCTGGGTATCGCCTGCGCCACATTTGGACTAGTGCTCGCAAGCCTGATGGGTGGACCGATTGCCAAATTTCTTATTCAAAAGCATCAGCTCAGCCCCGAAAGCAACGAGCCTGTGGATGTTGGCATCATGGACGCAGACAAACCGGTGGGCCTGCACTATATGGATGTATTGGACGCCATACTGTCGATCCACATCTGCATCATTATCGGTGTTTTCTTTGACGAAGGGCTCGAGCAGCTTGGCGTTCAACTGCCGCTTTTCGTGAGCTGTCTATTTGCCGGTATTTTGATCACTAATCTGCGCCCAGATGCCCTGCCCCGTATCACCGGGACCAAATGGCCGGCCCGAACACCCGCCGTAGCGCTGATCGCGGATGTATCGCTGGGTACCTTTCTTGCCATGTCACTCATGAGCATGAAACTGTGGGAATTGGTGGAGCTGGCTGGACCACTGGTGCTCATTCTCGGTGCTCAGGTAGCGGTCGCTGCCACCTTTATCATCTTTGTTGTATTCCGGATTATGGGAAAAAACTACGAAGCGGCGGTTGTATCTGCCGGCTTCGGTGGCTTTTCGTTGGGTGCTACCCCAACGGCCATGGCCAATATGTCGGCGGTGACCAAGAGTTATGGCGCTTGTCATCAGGCCTTCATTATTGTGCCTTTGGTAGGCGCCTTCTTTATCGATATTGCGAACGTTATCATCATAGAACTGATGCTGGGCTGGTTTGCCTGAGCCGTTAGTTTGACGAACTCCGAGTCTCTGCACGCCAAAGCACTGAGGTGAGCACCCCCTGGCGACGCGCCCTAGTGATTTGCTCCCTGATTTGCGCGGGAGAAGCAATCTTCACCCTGCCCTATCATGTCACACGCTTCTTCCGCCCCACTTTTCTTGAAGTTTTTGAACTCAGTGCAACGCAACTGGGTGTTGCACAAAGCGCCTACGGCTTCATCGCCATGATTGCGTACTTTTTCGGAGGCCCGCTGGCAGATCGTTTTGAGCCCCGGTTGCTGCTGGCCAGCTCGCTATGGGCTACTGCGCTGGGCGGTGTGTACCTCGCATCCTTTCCTGATGTTTTTGGTGTCATGTTGGTCTGGGGCTTCTTTGGTTTAACCAGCATTCTGCTTTTTTGGGCGACTCTCATTAAAGTCACTCGGGCGTGGGGGGGACACGAGCAGCAAGGAATGGCCTATGGCCTGCTTGACTTCGGCAGAGGCCTGATCGCGGCGATACTCGCCTCCGCTGGGGTATTCGTTTTTTCATCTGCGTTCCCCCTAGGTTACGACGAAGCCACCTTGACCCACAAAGGGGCCGTCTTAAAACAGGTTATTTATGGTTATACCACTGTCACAGCAGCGGTAGGTGTCCTGGTTTGGTTCACACTGAAGGGGTTTAGTGAGGGTGATGAAAAATCGAATCAGCACTCCCCTAGCCAATTTTTCCGGCAGGTTAAATCTGTCATCCAGCTCAAAGTCGTCTGGCTACAGGCGACGGTTTTAGTCTGTGCCTATACCAGCTACAAAGCCTTTGACCAATACGCCCTCTTTGCCGTTCGGGGGCATGGCATCGACGAAATCGATGCCGCACAGATCGTCACCATTGGCGCATGGACCCGACCCATCGCCGCGTTAGTGCTAGGTGTGCTGGGCGATCGTTGGGGGATCTCACGCATGGCACTGGTATGCTTTGTTTTGTTAATCATCAGCCACTCACTTTTTGCTTTCACTGGCACTGCACTTGGCTCTCTGGGCATGATTTTGTTGAATACATTGGTCACAGGTATCGCGATCTTTGGATTGCGTGGTCTCTACTTTGGCTTGCTGGAAGAGGGTCAAGTTCCCCTGGCGCAAACCGGCACAGCTGTCGGCGTGGTCTCTGTGATCGGATTTACGCCAGATGCCTACGTCGCGGCTATGGCTGGATTTTTGATTGACCACAGTCCGGGCCTTCTGGGCTTTCAGCACCTCTTTGGCATATTGCTCGTTTTTTCTGTGGTCGGTGCAATCGCCGCTTTACAGTTTCCGAAACACGTCCAGACCCGGACTGATCAAACCACTGCGTAGGTGGCGATAAAACTAGATCGTCATGAAAACAGCGACGCCAACAATAAAGCGTCGCGCCCAGCCCTGACTAAAAACCGGTACTGTGCGCGCCGCGATATATCAGTCCGCCACTGCCACCACCGGCACAATGTTGACCACACCACCCAACAGGTCTGCTGTTAACAGTAGAAAATACGTAGACGTCACTCCTCTTGGGCGTGGCGACATGGCAGGCCGATGTTTTACGTAGCCAATCAGATTAAATCGCGCCTTGGGAACCACAGCGCCACTAATTGCTGTAATAATCGAGCTCAAGTCATCGGGGGCAGGCCATGCGAGGCAACTTCTTCAGCGAATTAGTCGTTATCTTGCTTGCCTGCCTATTGAGCGCCATGACGTCACCCGCTCTCGCCAACCAGGAAAGCGTTTCCTTACCAAAGGTATTTCTTGAGGGCATCCCCTACGACCTAACGGTTTCCTCTGCCGGAGCGCCCCACGCATCCTCGTTGGGGGTTCCGCCCAAGCTCATTGTCAATGACCGTTCCTACAACGCTCAAAAGAGAGGCGACAATTGGGTTTTCCTTGGGGTGGTCGCGCAAGACGCCAGCACCGTGCAACTGAGACTGATGGTCAATAACACCCTCGCCAGCGATGGGAGCGTACCGGTGATTCCTGGCTGGGTATCGATTCTGCCGCCCCTACTGGCCATTGGTATGGCATTGCTACTCCGCAGTGTCCTGCCCGCGCTGATGCTGGGTCTTTGGCTAGGCGCCTGGGCACTCGAGGGAATGAGCCTTGAGGGAATCTTCTACGGGCTTTTTGATAGCTTTGAAGTGTATGTGGTGAATGCGGTGGCCGATCGCGACCACGTTACCATCATGCTATTCACCTTCATGATCGCCGGAATGGTTGGTGTCATTTCTCGCAACGGCGGTATGCGCGGCATTGTGGAGTGGATCATCAAGGGGGCAAACAGTGCTCGACGGGGTCAGCTCGCGGTGTGGTCCCTCGGCCTCGTGATTTTTTTCGATGATTACTCCAACACCTTAGTGGTGGGAAATACCAGTCGCTCCATTACAGACCGGCTGCGAATCTCTCGGGAGAAGCTGGCCTACATCGTCGATTCTACTGCCGCACCGATTGCGACTGTCGCGCTGGTCACGACCTGGATCGGATACCAAGTCAGCTTGATTGGTGACGCAACCGCTCAACTGGACGGACTTGACCAAAGCGCCTACAGCATCTTCCTTAACTCGATTCTCTACAGTTTTTACCCCTTCATGGCCATCTTTCTCATGGTGCTGGTGATCACTACGGGCCGGGAGTTTGGTCCTATGCGGGCAGCCGAACAGCGTGCTCGCGCTACTGGCGTCACGGTGCCCCCAGTCACATCTACCGTTGGGCAAGATGACGAGGCGGCACTGGCCATGAAAGATGGTGTCCAACCAAAGGCCATCAACGCCCTGATACCCGTGATAGTCATGATCTTCGGCATTCTGGCGGGCCTGTATATCACTGGTGACGGCGAAACCATCAGCGACATCATCGGCTCGGCCAATTCGTACCAAGCGCTCATGTGGGCATCCTTGCTTTCTGCGTTCACGGCTGTCGTCATGACCGCTCTACAAGGGCTATTGACGCTGGACGAGATTGTTGACGCTTGGGTATCCGGTGCACGATTCACGTTCATCGCCATGATTATTCTTGTACTGGCCTGGTCAATGTCAGAAATCAGCCGAGAATTGCACACCGCCGATTTTCTGATCGCCAGCCTTGGCGACAGTCTGCCAGCCTCAGCGCTGCCCGCGACTATTTTTGTACTCGCGGCTTTTACGGCTTTTTCAACCGGCAGCAGCTGGGGGGCCATGGGAATTCTTCTACCGCTGGTATTGCCCTTGTGTTGGGCAATTATGAATAGTCAGGGATTGGCGGGACCAGAGGGTCATCACATTCTTTACGCCTCGGTGTCGGGGGTACTGGCTGGTGCGGTATGGGGAGATCACTGCTCACCTATTTCAGACACCACGGTGATGTCCTCCCTGTCAGCCGGATGCGACCACATGGAGCATGTGAGAACCCAGTTACCGTATGCTGTGTTGGCAGGTGCCGCCGCATTATTTTGCGGGACCGTCCCAACCAGTCTTGGATTACCCTGGTGGGCAGGCATGCTGCTTGCAGCCGCAGTCACTGCGGTGGGCTTACGATTGCTGGGAGAGCCGGTTGAGGATTATCGACCGCAATAAGGTACTCATAGGGCAAAGACCAGCGCCCAGTTTTTTTCACCCATACGCGCTCGTATAATGGCGTGATAACTGACTCAGGAGTGATGTTGGTGTCCACCACACACTGAAGCCTGCACCATGACAATCTGGACCTTCAAAACAAGCAAGGGGCGACTGTGGCATAGCGGCGCCATTGCTTACTCGCTCCTCACTTATTCGATCGGCTGGTACTGCCTTCTGGTTGGAGGCTCGGGTGGCTTTCTACCCGGCGTTTTGCTGTTGGGCCATGGCATGATCATTGCCGCTTACATGATCCATGAATGCGCGCATAACACCATCTTCAATATAAACCGTCATAACCTCCAGTTAGGTGCACTACTGGGTTGGGTTTGCGGGTCCTGTTACGGCACCGTGGAAGACATCCGCACCAAGCACTTCCGCCACCACGTCGAAAACGATGACGTGGTGTGGTTTGACTACGAAACGTTTTTCCGGACCCACCCACTCGTATATCGCCTAACGACATTCTTCGAGTGGTGTTACATCCCCGCGCATTGTATTTTGATGCACTCGATCATGGTCTTTACCGCGTTCATCATTCCACAGCGGCGCCAACAAATGCTGAGGAATGTCATCATCATCTTGATACGGTTTAGTGTGCTTTGCGCACTCGCGTGGTGGGCACCGGTGGCCCTGGCCGGCTACCTCATTGCCTACATGCTGATGATTGTTGTGTTGCGGTTCGTTGACGGCCTGGAACACGACTACCCCTATCGAACTAATCTCTTTACCGACGAGGTATCTGAGCACAAGGGAGATCTGGAATGGGAGCAGGAACACACCTTTAGCCCGATACTCTCTTGGCGCTACGAGTGGGTAAACTGGTTAATCCTGAACTTTGGTTACCACAACGCGCACCATGCCAAACCCACCACACCATGGTTTGAACTCCCTGCTTTGCATCGCGCGTTATTTGGGGAAAACCCCGATACGGTTATTCGCCTATGGCCGCAACTGGTGATGTATCACCGCTATCGCCGCTATCGTATTTTTCACGATGCGCCGGGTCTGAAAAGCGTCACTGGCAAGGCCTTTCTTCGGGCTGCACAATCAGCGCAACTCACCGGGGGAAATGCGGCCTCCTTTTTAACCGCCTTCTGACATGTCCCACTCGCTCGAGGTCTATCAATCGCTATGGGGCATGGAGCAACGCATACCAGGAGTAGCCGAGGACCCACCTGAAATCCATCTTGAGCGCATAGCCGCGGCGGGTTACGCGGGCGCTTGTGTTGATCCCAATGTCTCCGAGATAGGCGATTGTCAAAAACTCCGACCAGCTTTCGAAGCACTACATCTCAAATGTATGGTGAATGCTTTCCCTCATGATGTGGCCTCACTTGAACCGCTACTCAATCTCGCGGGAGAAATGGGGGCCACGCAGGTCAATGTCATTGGTGGCGTCATGCCCCTGAACCCGGTTGATGCGATCCCCATTGTGAATACCTGGCTTGCCATGGCCGAGGATTATCCCTTTCCAGTGCTATTGGAAACCCACCGCAATGGCACACTGAATGATCTATTTTTCACGCTGGAAGTTTTAGCCGCAGCGCCCGAACTACGCCTTTGCGCCGACCTGTCGCACTTCGTTGTAGACCGGGAATTGCAACTCCCACTCAATCCAACTGACTCTGATTATTTTGCAACGATTCTTGAGCGCTCTGACTCTTTTCAGGGCCGGATTTCCAGTAACCAGCAGATACAGATCCCCTTGGGTTTCCCACAACACACTGTCTGGGTAGAGCAATATCGCAGCTGGTGGAAGGCAGGTATTAGTTGCTGGTGCGACCGTCAGAGTGAAGATGCCACGCTTCGTTTTTTGGTCGAGTTAGGCCCTCCCCCCTATGCCATTACCGATGGCAATCAGCGAGAGTTATCGGATCGCTGGCTGGAAGGGCTGACCATACGCCAGTGGGTCGAAGCGATCTGGTCTGAAGCTCACCCCGCAACCACAACCGCATGCTGAGGCTTCACTAGGCGGCAAGTGTTGCCTTGATCATCTCCAGCGCCTGGTCTACCTCATCCAGCGTGTTGTAGTGAGCAAGCCCGAGACGCAACACACCCTCATGGGGATCAAGATTCAACGCACGCGCCACCTCAAACGCATAGTTGTCACCCCAATGACAGTACACGCCCGCCGCCGAGAGCTGTTGAGCAACGGCGCTGGCCGGATAGCGATCGTGTGTGAATGAGAAAGTGGCCACCCGGTGCTGCAAAGTTGGCGCTCCTTGAAGTGCTAATCCGGGCACGCTCAATAGTCCTTGCAGGAGACGCTCGGATAACTGATCCTCATGAGCGCCCATCGCCGCATAGGCGGCTTTAAATTGTGAACGACGCTCACCCGTTTCGCCGGTTTTTTCTGCGAGCCAAGTAAAATAGTCCAGCGTCCCCAGCAATCCGGCGATTAATTCAAACGCCGGCGTACCAATACTAAAGCGGAGCGGTAGATCATCGGTCGCACAGCGCAACTTGTAGGCGTGGAGCGCTTCGAGACGCGCGCGCTTTCCAAACACCACCCCAAGATGCGGGCCGTAAAACTTATAGGGCGAACATGCGAGAAAATCGCAGCCCAGATCCGTAACGTCAATTAAGCGATGCGAGGCGTACTGCACTGCGTCGACATAGACGATGACGCCAGCGGCTTGCGCCATGGCAGTCAGCGCTTTCACATCATTGACGCCCCCAGTCAGGTTACTGGCGTAGTTCAGTGCAAGGAGTCGGGTACGCTCGGTTAGCAGGGGTTCGAGCAAAGCGGGCTCCACCCGCCAGCTGTCACGATCAAACTCCAGCCACTTCACCACCAGATCATTGTCTTCGGCCATCTGCAGCCAGGGCGTGACGTTACCCTCGTGTTCCATACGGGAAATGATGATCTCGTCTCCGGGCGCAAATTGATGCGCCAGACTCCGTGATAACTGGTAGGTAAGAGTCGTCATGTTGGCCCCGAGAAGCACCTCTCCCGTATCACCAGTACCGAGAAAATCGGCCATCGCGGCCACCGCCTCGGTATACATGGCATCCACCGCCACCGACGTAGGATTGAAAACACCCGTATTACTGTTAAATCGATGAAAAAAATCGACAATACGAGCAATCGTTTGCTGTGGCACCTGAGTGCCGGCCGCATTATCCAAATAAATACGGCGCTGCCCATTGTCAGTGGTTGCCAGTGAGGGGAACTGGGATCTCACGGCTTCGATAGGAAATGTCATAAAACGGCTCTCGTTACTGCTCGCCCACACTGCGAAGCGCGCAAGTGAGAAGTTGTCCACTACAGGGACCCAAAGAGTGTCAGAAAGCGAAGATGAATGCATCACTCAACTCGGCAAAAGTCAGGGTCGCTGGCTTTGGGGTCGCGAGCGCTATTCGAAGCGCAGGCAAACTCATGCAACCTCCACTGAGCCAGTCATTTGCAGAGGCCAGAAGCTCAGACTTTTTGCACGTCTTATTGCGACATGCACGCTACACTAGTGGCGCCAATCACTATTCGGATGACAGTATGCAACTTGCCGATAAGGTCGCAATTGTTACAGGTGCCGCACGCGGTTTGGGTCGAGCCTACTGTGAAGCTATGGCGCGAGAGGGAGCAGCTATCGTCGCGGCGGACATTATGAATTGCGAGGAAACCGTGGCTGCAGTCACAGCAGCAGGCGGTAACGCAATCGCCATTCATCTCGATGTGGCCGATGCCCAAAGCTGCGAAGCGATGGCGATTCAGACGATTGAAGCTTTTGGGCGCATTGATGTACTTATCAACAACGCTGCCCTGTATGCCGGTTTGAAAGGAGCCCGATTTGAACACCTGGACGAAGCGCAGTGGGATCGGGTCATGCAGGTCAACATAAAGGGGACGTGGCTCACCACTCGCGCGGTCGTGGCGCACATGCGTACCAGCGGCGGTGGATCAATCATTAATATTTCGTCACTTGCGGCAGTGTTTGGCCTACCCTATGGACTCGATTACGTTGCCTCAAAATCAGCCGTTATCGGCATGACTCGAGGAATGGCGCGTGAACTGGGTGCTGATCAGATTAGAGTAAATGCAGTGGCTCCCTCTGCCGTAATGACAGAGGGAACACAGGAGTTTTTTGGCGAGAAGTTTGACAAGGCAAAAGCGGTCATCGCCGACAATCAGCTGATTCCGCGCAATCTTGAAACCGAAGATCTCACAGGCACCATCATGTATTTAGCGTCAGATGCGAGTCGGTTTGTCACCGGGCAAACCCACATGGTAGACGGCGGCTCTTGGTTTTTATGACTGATCCCATGTCCGCTATCACGGCCAAAACTTTTGTCGTTATTGGTTAGTAATACCATGATTCAAATCGTTTTTTAATGTGACGCACACTCGTTTTTTTAAAAGAGTGAGCGCCAAGCAGGAAACTCATAGGTGATTCGGTTCGCTCTCATTCGCGGGATCAGGCCCGTGTTTTGTTCTCACCCAATCACTGGCTTAACGCGGTATCGAGTTGAAACGATATAGTGTATCTTTTACTCCCTCTGATTATGACGGGCCGCATTACCAGACATGCTTGATTACGAGAAAGCAATCTCGGTTGCTGAACAAAAATGTGCTGACCGAGGAATCAGATTTACCCGCCGACGCAAGCAGGTATTGGCCGTACTCATCAAGGCTGATGCTGCTCTTTCGGCCTATGAAATAGCCGAATTATGCGACGCCGATGGTGACAGCAAAATGCCTGCAATGTCGGTGTATCGCATACTGGAGCTATTACAGGATGGAAACCTTATTCACAGACTAGAGCTCGCTAATAAATACGTATCGTGCTCTCATATTTCCTGCTCGCATAAGCACAAGCAGTCACAGTTTCTCATCTGCGATAGTTGTCGACATGTTGAGGAGATAGATCTCTCGAGCGAAGCAGTTGATGCTTTGAGAGTCGCAGCCAGTGCTGCTGGCTTCAATTCGATCAGCTCTCAGTTGGAAATCAAAGGATGGTGCGCACAGTGCCAACCAAGCAGAAACTGAGGTAAATCTTCATGATTCATCAGACGACATTGAGGCCAGCAGCCGACAAAGCAGCTATCAGCCTTTCTGCGCTTTGCGCTGTGCACTGCTTGATTTTACCCGTAGCGGTGTCACTTTATCCGTCAGTGGTTCTCATGGCATTGCAGGATGAAAAAGTTCACCTCGCCCTACTGATATCTGTTATTCCCATAAGCATCTTTTCCCTGACCATGGGCTGCAAAAAACATAGACAAACCTTGATAGTAGGTCTGGGGCTGACAGGTATATTGCTTCTCGTTATGTCTGCGCTGTTCGGCGGTGATTTGGGTGGCTCGCGTTTGGAGGTGGCCGGCACACTTATGGGGTCCGTCGTCATTGCATTGAGCCACGCATTGAACTTCAAACTCTGCCGATCTTCACGCACTTGCGGAGAAAATCATGATTGCTAGGCGCGTCCCGATTGCTGTGCGTCTTTTGGTATTCAGCGCCGCTGCAATTGAATCGGCCTATATTTGGGCAGCGGGCGGCCTGCATGAGCATGGCGTTGCAACGTTACTTCTATCCGCGGAAGGACAGAATGTTCAGGTAGAGGTTACCTTGCCAGCCGAGAGTGTGGTGGGTTTCGAGACCGAATATGCCACCACTGAGCAAAGAGAAACCGTTGAGCAGGCGCGAACTGCTTTACTGGTGCCGAGTCACTTATTCGTTTTACATGGCAACACCTGCGCGCTAACTGATGCCACGGTTGATGTCGGATCCATCTTGGGAGCAAGCCAGTCTGCATCCGAAGAGCCTCATCAAAAAGATCACGAACATGAGGACCTGGAATCAGCATTAGATGACCACAAGCATTCTATTCATGATGAAGATGCTGAAAGCGCCCCGAACTCCCACAGCGATATTTCGGTCTCATATCGCTTTGAGTGTGAAAGTGATGAGGCAATAACGCGGGTCGCCTTCGGAACTGATCAACTGCCTTTTGGTTTAGAGCGAATCGACGTCTTATGGGTCGCAGACTGGGGTCAAGGCGCGGCGCAGGCTTTGCCAGAAACACCTCAGGTCACGTTACAAAACTGACTGATTACTCGCTGTAAGGCGACAACCGATGTAGTTTCATCGCGTAAGCAGATTTAGCCATGTCATTTTCTGTGATGGTTGTCGCGATTTGACCCTCCAGCCAAAACGGTTCGTACAAAGCAGACATCTGCACACCGTTGGGAGCATTTACCAGAATAATTTGGTTGGGCGGCGGCGGCGGCATGTGCAGGCATGCTCCAAAGTAGGGGACCAAAAAAAACTGACTGATAGTTTGTTCCTCATCGAATTCGAGCGGCACCACAAAACCGGGAATCCGAATCTTTTGGCCATCCAAGACTGGATTCACATCCGTTGATGCCAAGGCCTGCTGATATATATCTTCCTCTTCTTCTACCAGAGTGTTCTTTATCTGGCTGGCAATTTGATCCTCGTCAGAGCCATCTTCGATCTCAGCGATATAGCTTGGGGGGTTCAGCAGGATCTTCAATACCTCCGATGGAATCAGGTCAACCCATTCAACGGTCTTGAATTCCGGCTCCGCCTCGGAACCGCTGAGGTCACCCTGCGCCCAGACGAAGCTGCCAAAACCAAGAAGTTGTATGAATCCGATCCACCAAAAAGTTTTTGAGATTACCTTCACTAAATGTCCCTCAAGTGCTGATCGCGCGCCAAACTAGATGACTGAATTCTACATGTTATAGAGTATCATTAAGCGAGATAATGGGGAGGGTCGTCACTCGACCAAGCATCGTTCATGGCAGTGCAGCTTACTGGAATTCAATTTTCCTTTGGGGATGACCACCAGAGGCCGTTGCTTGATATTGATCACTGGGCCGTCCAACGTGGAGAAAGAGTACTTATCCACGGTCCCTCAGGCGTGGGTAAGTCGACCTTGATGAACATCTTGAGCGGTTTGTTGACTTGCGCCACTGGAGAAGTGTCGGTGCTGGGCCAGCGGCTGGATCAAATGTCGGTCAGACAGCGAGATCAATTCCGCGCCGACAATATTGGCTGTGTTTTTCAGCGATTTAATCTGATCCCATATCTGAATGCGATTGACAATATTGGACTGGCCAACACATTTTCCGCCGGCGGTAACGGTCGGTGGCGCGAGGAAGCGGCGGCACTACTTACCGCTTTGACGGTTCACAAAGATAGCTGGGCTAAACCCACATCAAATCTCAGCATGGGGCAACAGCAGCGAGTCGCTATTGCGCGAGCCCTCATCAACTCACCTGAGATTCTGATTGCTGATGAGCCCACCTCATCCCTGGATAGCGAAAATCGCGATAATTTTCTCTCCCTGCTAATGGGCCTGATTAAGGAGCGGGATATGACGCTGATATTTGTAAGTCACGACATGGCGTTGGCGAAGTATTTCACTCGCCTTGAAGCCCTATCTGATATTACAGATAAACCGGACTAAAACATGTTTCTGAAGGTAGCTACCAGTAGCTTAATGACCAGGAAGGGTTCTGCAGTGATGACCCTCATGGCCATTAGCGTCGCCATTTTTGTTTTGCTGGGCATTGAGCACATTCGCCAGCAGGCACGAGACAGTTTTGCGAGCACTGTATCCGGCGTTGATTTGATCGTCGGCGGCAAAACCGGTTCACTGAACCTCCTGCTCTACTCCGTATTTCGAATCGGATCTCCCACCGACAACATCAGCTGGCAGGCCTACCAAGACATAGCGCAGCTGGAGGATGTCGCCTGGACGATCCCTATTTCGTTAGGTGACTCGCATGAAGGATATCGTGTGGTGGGTACGACACACGCGTTTTTTGAACATTACCATTTTGGCAGGAAACGCAGTCTTGCTTTTGCCGAGGGAGGCTCGTTTGCAGAGACCTTTGATGCAGTTTTGGGCGCAGAGGTGGCATCAGCTTTGGGTTATACCACCGGCACTGACATTATCCTTGCTCATGGATTGGCAAGTACCAGCTTTACAAAACATGAAAGCAAGCCATTCGTTGTAGTGGGCGTATTAGCGCCTACGGGGACACCCGTGGATCAAACGATACATGTCCATTTGGATGGCATTGAAGCGATGCATGCAGGTGTTGCTCGCGCACCAGTCTCCATTTTCAGTGCCGTAGGCAAAAACCAAGTCACAGGATCGACTCCCGAGAGCATCACTGCCTTCATGCTTGGGCTTAATTCGAAGTTGAATACTTTCACTGTGCAGCGACAAGTCAATCAATTCAAAGGAGAGCCGCTCATGGCAATTTTGCCCGGCGTCGCTTTGTCTGAGCTCTGGCAGATGATGCGTATTTTTGAAAACGTACTCAGGTTGATTTCGACTCTTGTATTGCTGGCAGCTGTACTCGGCATGGGCGCTGTCCTGTTGGCATCCATAAGAGAGCGGCATCAGGAGATCCATCTGCTTCGCATCATGGGTGCTAGCCCGCTCTACTTGTTCTGCCTCGTCGAAATGGAAGCCATCATTCTATGTTTGCTGGGGATGCTATTGGGCGGCACTAGCTTGTACGTGGCGCTGTTACTTTTAGGAGACACAATGCTCTCTCGGTTCGGGCTGTATTTAGAGACCGATATCCTGACGCACGAGGGAGCGACGATACTTGGCGCGGTCCTGATTGCTACCCTTGTGGCCGCGGCCGCCCCCTCAGTAAAGATGTATACTGCTGCTAAGCAGGTGTCTTAGAAACGGCCCCTACTGCACAGCTGCGCCACCCGAAATTGGGAGTGTTGATATGAGCAAGCTATTCAAAATACTGATCGGCGTTTTACTTGTCGTCTTATCCAGCGGGTCTCACGCATGCTATGACCATCTGATGCTTAACCCTAACAACCTGGGCTTCGTTCAGGGCACTATCGCCCGCATGGCCGGCCTCGTCCCCCCAAAACCTGTCTTCGATGTTGCCCACCCCTCGATGGCGCGGGTTCAGGTGGGAGAGAAAAGCACGGTAACGATCAGCTTCTCCCGGCCGCTATTTTCAAAAAATGTGTCTCTCAAGGTCCGCGCAACCGAAAATGTGGTGCTTGATGCCGATGAAATTGCCCTAGAGGACCGGTCAGGCAGCGTCAGCTTTGATTACGAGCTGACCGATGGCGCAAACTATGAGTCGATCATACTCACGATTACGGGAGAGCATGACGGCAAGGTCGTCAATCAATCGTCGCAGATCTATATCCGAGGCGTTTAGTCAGAACGATTCCTTAAACGTCTCACTCGCCTTGGTCATCGCGCCACAAGACATTCCATCAGCGCCTCTTCCCATCTTGAATCTGAATCTGACTCTGCGGAGATAATTTCCAATCGACTCTCCATGCAGTCGTCGATGAGTATTTCCGAAAATGCAGGGCCACTGATGTTGTATCCAAAAATACCCGCGTCGGTAATCAATACCGCTTTAATTCGCTCAGCCCTCAATCCCTTCAGAAATGAAACCACTTTGACGTAGCTAAATATTTTCTCAGCACTGAACCGCCACCCCTGACTCGTATATCCCTCCCCTGTGTTCGTGGCCCACAGAAACCCGCTATCAGGTATCGGAACATCAGAGACCGAGGTGTAGTGAGAGCTTGGATGGTGTTGCACATTCGGTACTTGCAACCATGATGAACGACCATCAAGAAGGTCGAGACTCATGCTGCCGTACTCGGTGAGATGCATTGCTATGTTTGCGGCGCAATGATGATCCAAACATTTTCGCAACTCACCTAAATCTGACTCGGAGACCAAATCGGCTTTGTTAGCTAGGACCAGATCTGCCACCGCTAGCTGCTGAATGAAGCTTGGGTGATTCCGATGCTGCGCTTCATTGATACCGCGCGCATCAACTAACGCCACCGTAGTGCGAAGCTCCAGCAGTCGCTGATAATGGTCGGTAGCCAGTACCCCCAACACTTCTGCCGGGTGCCCTAAACCGGTTGGCTCAATGATTAAGCGATCAGGAGCGCCCAAAAAAAATATTTGGCTCAATGCCATCTCCAAAGGCAAGCCCGCAGCACAACACATGCAGCCGCCAGGGACCTCGAAGACCATGACATCATCTCTTGGCGCTGATTGGCCCTTTATCAAACCGCGATCTACGCCAATTTCGCCGAACTCATTCACGAGTATTGCCCACTGCTCATGGTCAGGCTTTTGTTGCAAAAGGCTGAGGATCGCCGATGTTTTGCCGACGCCCAGGAATCCAGTAATGACATTGACGGGGGTCAGTTTTGACTTTTTGGGTAAATAGATAGCAACGCTCCCAAAGCTAAGGGTTGCGACTGGTTTGAGTCACTTCTGACCGCAGATCGAGACGACTCAGCCGCTGTTCCGGTCACTTAATTGACATGCTTGTTGTGAGGGACTGCATTTTTTCTCCATATTTATGATATAATGTATCATATTATTGCTAACTTTGGCTGGAGCCCCGTTTGCCCCTGAGTAGCCACATTCGTTATTCCTTACTGCTCGCTTTCTTAGTCGCGACGTCAATTCTGCACGCTTCGGCTTTCGACGCTGAACATCTCGGCCAAATCGACTGTGACAATCACATTTGTGCGCAATGTCAGCTACTGCCCGGAGATTGGTCACTACCTCAAGACGACTTCCAATCAACGCTGCAAGTGAACCACGCTTTCGCAAGGAGCGGATTCCCTACTCGATCTTGCGTACCCACCGAACGTCATTTTTATGCGAGGGCGCCTCCTGCTCAGTGATCCGATTAGAGAGCCACTAATTTTCCACTGAACATTTAGTTAAGGAGGTCGGCATGCGCCGCACCACAGCTCATGCACTCGCAGCACTTTATATGCTGCCTGTCGCAGCCATTGGCAACGAAGATACATTAACTGAGGAAGTGGTCGTCTCCGCTTCATTTACCGGGGTGACCGATCTTATGACGGCCCCTATTCACGTACTGAGCGGTGAGGATGTCGCGAGGGCGGGTGTTCAATCGCTCGGAGAGCACATTGACTCGCTGGTGGGCGTATCCACCGCCGACTTTGGTGCGGCCGCAGGTCAACCCATTCTCCGCGGGCTGAGCGGTACACGGGTCAAGGTGCTTAACAATGGCACCGTGATTAGGGACGTCTCAGGCCTGGGACCCGATCACGCAATCGACGCACCACTATCCGACCTCCAGCAAATTGAAGTCGTCCGTGGACCCTCTGCGCTCATGTATTCGAACGGTTCGGTCGGCGGAATTGTGAATATCGTTGATAACACAATACCAATGACTGATCTGGAAGGCTTTAGCGGGTTCTTGGGTGCCGAAGCACAATCGATCAACGACGGCGAAGCGATCGACCTTGGTCTCAGGGGCAATGTGGGTGGTTTCAACATCACTTACAGCTTTCAGGAGCAGGATCTGGAAAATTATGAGGTACCCGACAACGCGGTGCTTCATCTGGATGAAGAGCATGACGAAGAGCACCATGATGAAGAACATCATGAAGAGGACCACGACGAGGGTCATCACGACGAGCACGGCGAAACGGGTGAGCTAGCCAATTCGGACTTTGAATCCACTGCACACCGATTGGGTCTCTCCACGACAGGGGACTGGGGCTATGTAGGCGTCTCCTACAGCGATATTAATACTACTTATGGTATTCCCTTCCATGTTGAGCCTCCTGGTGGGCACGATGGTCATGAAGAAGATCACGATGACGAACATGAAGAAGATCACGAAGGAGAGCATGAGGGAGAAAATCATCACGATGAGCACGGTGAAGAGCGCGTTTACGCTGAAACTGAATCTGAAACACTAGTTTTGAGAGGGTCTATCAACACCTCTTTGCCCTGGCTGAACTCTATTGACTTTGCGGTCAAAGATACCGATTACGAACTGTCTGAAGGGCACATGGAAGCCGAGCATGGTGATGAAGAGCATGAGGGCGAGGACCATGATGACCACGAGGGACATGGCGGAGCAGAGCATGGGCCTACTGTATTTAGCAACGAATCAACAGAACTTCAGATTGCGCTGGATTTGAGCTCTGGTGAACGGATTCGTCGCTTGGTATTCAATTATGCAGAAGAAGACATGTCCATCATTGGTGAAGAAGCTTTCATGGCCCCTGTAGATTCCACAGAAACAACATTGGGTTTCTTCAGCTCGGATGACTTAGGCTTTGCCACTCTCGATCTGGGCGTGCGTTTTGACCAAATCGAACGCGATGGCTTCGTTTCCGAGATGCACCACGACGAAGAACATGGCGAGCATGAGGATGAGCACGAAGAGGAAGATCACGACGAAGACCACCATGATGAGCATCACGAAGACGAAATGGTTTTCGAGCCTCAGTCCTTCAAGGAAGACGTATTCAGTGTGGCTGCCGCATTGAGCCGCAATCTGAATGACTACACTTCTGTCTCCCTTGGGTTGTCGAGTGTTGGCAAGGTTCCCTCGGCGATCGAGCTCTACATGAATGGCGAGCACTTGGCCACTAATCGCTATGAAGTAGGGGATATCACCCTAGATACGGAGCGGGCTGACAGCGTTGATTTGACCTTCAGTTTTGAGGGTAACGGTTGGTACGGTAAAGCATCCGTGTATCACAACCGGATCGACAACTACATCTACTTACGTGACGAGCTCGACGATGAGCACGACGCGCACATGGATGACCATGATGGCGAGGAAGAGCACGACGATGAGCATCATGAAGAGGAGCATATTGATCACGGTGGCTTGATGTTGGCTGAATATAAGCAGCGAGACGCAGAGTTCACTGGCTACGAGATCGAAATTGGCAAGGTGATTGAGCTGCCTCGCGGAACCTTGCAACTGAGTCTTGCTCGTGACGAGGTCGAGGCGGAATTCTCAAACGGTGAGGACGTACCTCGAATCGTACCAGCGCGCAATATGTTGACTGCACGCTATACGCTGAATGACTTCTCTGCAAAAGTATTGGTGAAGGATGTCGAAAAGCAAACTAGTGTGGCCCCGGGCGAGTCGAACACCGATAGCTTTACGCTTGTGAGCGCTGATGCTTCCTGGTCTTACGGCTTCAGCGACTCAACGCGTCTCACTTTGACGGCCTTCGCTCGAAACCTGACTGATGAAGTGGCGCGCAATCATGCCTCTTTCGTTAAGAATGAGGTGCCACTGCCGGGTCGGAACGTGGGGGTCAGAGTCCAGCTGGACTTCTGATCGTTGACGTCAAAACGGGTGGTGGATGAGGATATTGTCTTCATCATCACCCTTTCTGATCGGATAGCTAAAACACGGTGATCGAGCACTCGGATACTGGATGCTTTCTAGAGCGGTGTGACAAACAGGCGTCATGTGGTCGCTTCTCTACTTCATTTGGTTCTTCATATTGATGTACCGGGCTCATCTCATGCAATTCGGGGTTACTACTATATGGATGTAAAAAATCGTTTACCTGTTACCGTCCTGTCAGGCTTTTTGGGTGCGGGAAAAACTACCGTCCTGAGTCACATTCTCAATAACCGAGAGGGCAGAAAAGTAGCGGTCATCGTCAATGACATGAGTGAGATAAACATTGACTCTGCAATTGTCAAAAATGAGGTGACACTGAATCGCAGCGAGGAAAAACTGGTAGAGATGAGCAACGGCTGTATCTGCTGTACCTTGCGTGAAGACCTGCTGGAGGAGGTGCGGAATCTGGCTGCTCAAGGACGATTCGACTACCTTGTGATTGAGTCTACGGGTATTTCCGAGCCTTTGCCGGTCGCCGAAACGTTCACCTTTGCAGACGATCAGGGTGTATCACTGTCTGATGTCGCGACGCTCGACACGATGGTGACGGTGGTAGATGCGGTTAACTTCCTGAAGGACTACGAGGAAGCCAAGTTTCTGCAGGAGACGGGCGAATCCCTCGGCGAAGACGATGAGCGCAGCGTCGCAGACCTGCTGGTCGACCAGGTGGAGTTTGCGGATGTCATCTTGCTCAGCAAGGTCGATCTGGCGGGTGAAGCTCAGGTTGAGCGACTAAGCGCCATTCTGAAAACACTCAACACTGATGCCGAGATCATTCCGATTGAGCACGGAGCTGTCGATCTTGAGGAAGTGATTGGCACAGAACGATTCAATTTTGAGCGTGCGCAACAGGCTCCTGGGTGGCTCAAAGAGATGCGGGGCGAGCACATACCAGAGACCGAAGAATATGGTATCGCCAGTTTCAGTTATCTCGCCCGTAAGCCATTCCATCCAAAGAAATTTTTTGATTTTCTTCACGGCACTGAAGACTACGGAAAGTTGCTTCGATCGAAAGGCTACTTCTGGCTAGCAAGCCGGCCTGAATTTGCCGGGCAGTGGAGCCAAGCAGGAGGGATCGCCCGATATGGTTTCGGGGGTCGCTTCTGGTCGGCGGTTCCTCGCGCGCATTGGCCAGACGACCCGGATTATCTGTCGAGTATTGAACGAACCTGGGAGGAGCCTTTTGGTGATATGCGCCAGGAGCTGGTCTTTATTGGCCAGAACCTTGATCAAAACAGAATCAAGCAAGCACTAGACGATTGCCTGCTCAGCGAAGATCAGCTGCTTAGGGGGCGACAGTTCTGGGAAACACTTGCAGATCCCTTCCCCGCTTGGGAGGAAGCGGCATGAATGCTCGTATGGGTGCACTCGACCGCACTGACAGCACCGCCTCGTCAACCGAGCGGAGCGCTGGCAAACGGCATATACGAGCAGCCATTGGCGGTGATGTGACGACACTGTCTGAGATCTATCACGACAATACCAATATCGCCATATGGCAGAGGCAGTTTTCAGATCAGGATTTAAGCGCTACCCAGTTACTACTAGAACGCGCTCCGGGATTGGCGCTAAACCTTATGGTGTCTCCCGAGCATGTTCACACAGAAATATCTCGGGTCTTGCCAGCGGAGCACTTGAACGCTCTGGCTCAGGATGTCACCCAACTTGCCGAGATGTTTTGCTTTTTGTTCGACCTGAAGCGTATCGGTCTGCGACTGAGCGCATTAGATAGAGCGATGTGTCCAAGATTCCACGTTGATGCGGTCCCTTGTCGGCTAGTAACAACCTATGGCGGAGCCGGCACGCAGTGGCTGCCCCATACGACAGTAGATCGCTCCAAGCTGGGAAGCGGTAGTCAGGGTTTGCCGGATAACGAATCAGGACTGTATAGCTCCGCAAATGATGTCCAAACCCTGAAACCGCGAGAGGTGGCGCTATTAAAAGGCGAGGCATGGTCTGGTAACGAGGGTGCCGGATTAGTCCATCGATCGCCGCCCTCCTCTCCGCGTGAACGCCGGTTATTATTAACGATCGATTTTGGCCGATAGTTTAGCTTCCTGAAGTGCATGTGATATCAGGAGCACAAACACTTGATGGAATCTCACTACAAAAACAGCATATTTGTTGCGATTTTCGGTATTTGATTCTCCAACAAACAACATCGCCGCCCACAGTCTATTGTGCGGACGAATAACGCCTAAGATACCCCAGAGCGCTATTTTCACCAGACTGCTTTAGGTTTCTTCTCTATCCACGGTGAAAGCGCCCTCTGAAAAATCAAAACGCATTTGATTGGCGGACTCCGAAGCACGGCGTACCCGTACTTTTTTAGGTGTGGCGGGCAACCATGAATATTCCACGCCGGGTTCGAGCGCTTGCGCCTGCATTCGTTTTTTGAGTTCTGCGGGTGAAAAAGGCGTGTTTTGGCTCCATTCCATTGGCGCCCCCTCGGCTTCTGCCTTATGTCTTTGTCGCGCGCGAAAAATTCGAGACCGACAGGTTGCCCCACAGGTTTTTTGGTCTGGCCTGCCGTGGAAAACACTTTTACAACCCACGCACATAATCCTGACCTTAGCGGCGGGTGCTCGTTTGGCGTTGTGGTGTGCCACTCGGCACTCCTCGCTACAAAACTTGCTCTTTGCTCGCTTTCGGCAACCGTGCCGCGCACAGGCTTTAAGTGAATTGTGCTTATCGTCTGACATACATTCATCAATAAAACGTTTTTTTTGCTATTAGACAACATAAATTTTAATTTTTAAAACATATTTTTGACATTTTAAATTGTAGGATTTATGTCTTAGATTCGAGATATATGTCTCGCAGACAGCCCATTAACCGACGAAAAGTGCCAACACGAACCAACACGGAGAGTCTCAGGCGGCGACTCAAACCCTCCCAAAACCTGGCCACTCGATTTCCCCAGCCTCAGAATGATGGCCTTAGGTCGCCAAACCCCGTCAATCAGGCCACATCTAATGCACCTGCCCCAACCACCCTGCCCCGTTGGAACCGACAACACTTGCGCCGGCGCGAGTAAGCAGTGAGCATTGATATCATCCTTATCTGAGACGGCAACGCTATGAAAACGCTGGAAGTATTTTACGACCTCTCCTCTCCCTGGACGTATCTCGCGTTTAACAATATTCAACCTATGATTGCTGCGACCGAGGTCGTGGTGCGGTGGCGGCCCTTTTTGGTCGGAGGCGTGTTCAACGCCGTGAACCAGAGCGTGTACGCAGCACGCGCAGAGCCCATGGCACCCAAAATTGTGCACAACTATCGCTGGCTACATGAGTGGGCACGGCTCGCAGAATTACCGCTGCTGTTCCCTACAGAACATCATCCGGTAAAGTCGGTGCAAGCGATGCGCTGCTGCTGCGCACTGGAACAGGACCCCGAAGCGCTGCTGAGATTTTCGCTGGCAGCGTTTCGCTCGTACTTTGCCCATGGCGATAACATCGACGAGCCTGCTGTTCTAATAGACATTGCCAGCCAGTGCGGCTTAGCTGGAGAGACCCTTTTAGAGCGAGCTTCAACGCAGCCAGTCAAAGATCAATTGCGCGCCAATACCGAGGAGGCGATCTCTCGCGGCGCTTATGGCTCCCCCACTATTTTTATCAACGACAAGTTATATTTTGGTAACGATCAATTGCCGTTGGTAAGGCAAGCCTTGCTTGATGAGAGCGAGGCTTACTGACTAAATCTCAGATACCACTCGTTCACTGTTACTTCACTGGTAACCCTATGCTCCATATCAACTCGCGGTGCTGACACAGTGCGGGATGTTGCTGTGGCGAAACTGAGAGGCGGCAACTCGCTCCCCAAACCCGCCTATTAAGCTTACTCGCCATGATGGACTCGACCTTAGCGTTCGCGCACTGCCCGGAATTGGCGCGTTTAGACAAAACCTTGGCGGAGCATGGCAATCAATAACGCTGAATTTACTCGATTCTTACTCGCAGGAAATGGCCGAATTTCGGCCAGTCGATTATTAGGAGACATGGAATGTCCCGATACAGCAGCGTCTCAATTCAAGAGGCCCACAGCAAAGCGGTGGAAGAAAAGCGCTATGCCATGGCGACGCAGGAACTCTCCAAACATACGGTCCGGGTAGGCTTATGGGCGAAGGCATGGTCTATGGCACGTGGTAACGACCGCAGGACTGCAGCGCATTACCTAGCACTTCGCGTCGAGATGATGGCAGCCGAGCATTGCTTACACGCCTCCGCTGCAGATTGGCGGCTCCGCATAGCAATGGATCGCGCCGCGTGATGTAACCCGTGCAGCAAGAGCATTGCCCTGTTGCCACTCAATTTGTCACACGTACTTAGCCTCGCAACCCAGTCAGGGCGGACCAGGCTGGAGCGGAGAATCTCACGAGACCCCGCACCACAAGCCAGTCAATTGATCGTTTAACACCTGCCTTAATCTGACGCCGGTATTGGCTTTCCGTCCTCATCGATAATTTGCACATCACCCAGCTCCAAATCGCGAATCTGCTGTTCGATCTGCTCCAGATCCCCAACAATCAGCCAGATCAGATTTTCGGGGTGGATGACTTGTTGAGCAGCCGCGTGAACGCCCGAAAGATCAACTGCCTCGTAACGACGCTTCAGAGAACTGATGTAACTATCGGGGCGCCCAAAGCGGTCGTTACTCAGCAACGCATTCAATACCGCACCCGCCGTTTCGAACTGTCCTGGGAGACTGTTCACGTTGTTGCGGACGCTTTTATCGAGCTCCTCCTGCCGAGCCGGCGCTGAACTCAGAAATTCGTCCATTTCACGCGTCAGTTCCTTAATCGAATCGGCAGTTTTGTCAGTCTGTACCGGCGCGTACGCGAGCCATGGTCGTTGGCCCCGAGCGTCCTGCATGAAGGTATATGCCCCATACGCCCACCCTTTGTCCTCTCGCAGATTCATATTGACGCGCGCGGTAAACGACCCGCCTATGACATCGTTCATGGTCAGAATATCGATGTTGTTATCCGCACCGGTCGATGGCGCAACATGTCCAGCGAGAATCAGCGACTGGGGAGCGCCGGGCTTGTCGATCAAATAGACAGAGCCCTCCTTCATTGCCACCTCGGCAATGTTTTTCTCGGGAACCGCCATCCGATTCTCTTGCCAGGCACCAAAGTACTGATTCAACAAGGGCAGCATCTCTTCCATGGTGGTGTCACCCACCACAAACAAAGTGCCGTTACTGGGCCGTATCCAAGTTTGATGCCAGCTCACCAACTCATCCCTTGTGAGCGCGTTTATCGACGCCTCCGTGCCGGAACCCGTGAAAGGAATACCATAGGCATGGTCATCGCCATACATCAGCAATGGCAACGTTCTGAGTGCCAGTTGAACGGGTTCGTTTTTCTCTTGCCCAATCCCAGCGATCCACCGTTTCCGTAACCGCGCCAGCTCATCCTCTGGAAAGGCAGGCTCCTTTACCACCTCCGAGAAGAGGTCGAGCGAGGGGGCCAACTGCGTTTTGAGTGCAGAAAGAGAGGCGGTAGACGTATCCAGATCCGAGTCAGTGAAGATATAAGCGCCTAGCGACTCTGCCTCGGCGGCGATTTGCAGCGCATCGCGACTTGAGGTGCCCTCGTCCAACATAGACATGGTGAAACTGGCCGCGCCTAACGTACCAAATGAATCTGCCGCATACCCCGCATCAAACTGTAAAGCGATGTTGACGACCGGTACGGCATTGCGCTGGGCCAATACAACCTTCAATCCATTTTCCAGCTCCGCGCGCTCAACGGCGGGGAAGACCAAATCTGGCATGGTACCAACCACTGGCAGGCCAGCACTCCGGTCAACCGAGGACTCAGTGGTTGCAAAATCGCCAAAAGGATACACCTCCAGCTTGTATCGACCTCGACCCAGCCATTCGGCGGCCGTCGCCTTGATACGCTCTGGGGTCGCGGCATTGATCCACTCGAGTCGCGTCTTCCAAAAACCCGGGTCGTCAGCGTAGAGCTCGCTTTGCGCTAGCGTGACCGCTTTACCGCCGAAACCGCCAATTTGTTCGAGGCCTCTGACGACTCTCGCGTTAATGCGCGTCTGGACACGCTGCAACTCATCGGCGGTGGGGCCGATGTCGATAAAACTTTGTAGCTCGCGCTCGATAATAGCGTTGACCCTATCCATCGACGCATCGGGCTGGAGCGTAACGTCGATATCGAACATGCTGACCAGCTCCTGACCCTGCAAAGAAGAACTCGCGTCGACTGCGAGTTGCTGGTCATAGATGAGGGCTTGGTAGAGGCGCGAGTTCTTGCCACTGCCCAGAATACTGGCGACCAACTCCAACTCTGCCGCCGCTCGGGTGGTGCGTCCGGGTGCCACCCAGTTGTGAAAAACGCGCGCCTGCGGTACCCGGTCATACATCACCTCATGGGTATCGGACAGGTGGGTGGGCACGGCCGCCTTCATTCTCGTGACGGGCGGTCCCGCATCGATATCACCAAAATATTTCGCTGTCAGTGTCTTGGCCTGATCAATGTCAATATCGCCTGCCAGCACGAGCACTGTATTGGCCGCACCGTAATAATCTTTAAACCACTGTTGCACGGTTTCGAGCGAGGCAGCACTGAGATCTTCCATTGAGCCAATGGTGCTATGTCGATAGGGGTGTCCGGGTGGAAAGAGGGCTTCGAGAATACGGTATTGTGTTTTGCCATAGGGCTGGTTGTCGCCCTGTCGCTTTTCGTTCTGCACTACGCCAATCTGGTTATCCAGCTTTTCTTGGGTCACGGCACCCAGCAGGTGCCCCATGCGATCTGACTCCATCCACAACGCCATTTCCAGTGCAGGCGTTGGTACCGTCTCAAAATAATTCGTCCGATCAAACCAGGTGGTGCCATTCATTCCGGTCGCCCCTACGTTTTCGAAGGGCTCAAAATATTCGGCGTCATAGTTCTCGGATCCGTTAAACATGAGGTGTTCAAACAGGTGCGCGAATCCCGTTTTACCTTCGGGCTCGTTCTTGGAGCCCACGTGGTACCAGATACTGACAGCAACAATCGGGGCTTTGCGATCTTCATGCACTATTACTGTGAGGCCGTTGTCGAGCGTGAACTTGTCGTAGGGAATATTGATGTCCGGCATTTGCGAGGATGAAACAAGCCCCGCATAAAAAGACAACACCAAAGCAACAAGGCAAGTGCTGACCGATCGCTGCATGAATTCTCTCCTGATACATTTGTGGGTGTGAGGACGGGGTAGATAACGTTGTAGGGAAGCACTGACTGCTTGCTTGTCCCCTTAATCACTACTAGGTAAGTATAGATCTCTTTACATTCAACTCAGAGCAATAATAAAGGTATAAGCGATCGTGCATTTTTGCAAAACCGCGTTAGAGCGGCAGTCCGTATGAAACACGCGGTCAGGAATTCGAGGGAAGATCCATTATTTTGTCTTTAAACACAGAAGGTTATTGCCGGCGATAGCAATAGCGCTGACTCAACCACTCCAACTATGAAACACGCTCGCCTTAAGGCAAGAGGTCAGGGCACTGAGGAGCATGACTAGACTGACTTACAAACCATGCAAGCTGGCCCGTCATCGATTAGCTTGATAGCCATCAGATTATTGGGTCCCCTCTTCATCACCGTACAGACACATCATGTCTCCCTCCTCGACAAAACCCATCTCCCTATACCAGCCCTTAAGCTGTTGCGTCTGCCAGTCAATCTTGTCGCCACACTCTACTTCTATTGGCAGAGGGTAAATAACCACTGGCCTACCCTGCCTCAACAACGCATGCACCACCGATCGACAGATCCCTCGACGACGATATTCAGGGCTTACGCTAATATTCTGCAGGTAGATAATGTCCTTTGCCGGCGACTGTAACTCGCTGCAGTCCTCCGGTGGCTGCTCTCCCGCATTCACTTTATAGGCGTAAAAATCAGCAACCACCTCCCTATTTATCAATACTTGACCATTCTTGATGTCTAAAATCATGACCACAGCGCCCCGCCAAATCTGAAGAGGCTTACATCACCTCTTTTTTTTAGAGGGTACAATCTAAAAAACCATGGTCACCCACTTAAATAAGAAAACAGATTCGCAGTCAGAGAGCGAAGTCGCTCGGTTGAAGAGCGATGAGGAGTCAATCGTCATGAACTACAGTTGTTTTGAACTTACCGTTGCGAACCACGTTGCCCATATCCGCTTGAATCGTCCGGAGAAGGCGAACTCCATGATTCCAGCGTTCTGGACCGAGCTGCCAACAGCAGTAACCGCGCTTTCACGAGAGGCCTCAGCGCGCGTGATTGTGATCTCTGCTGAGGGCAGGCATTTCTCCTCGGGAATGGATATATCGGTCTTCACCGACGGCGGACTAGATACTCCCGCAGACACTAACCGCTCCATCGGCGCGGAAGCATTCCGCCATCACTGTATGGCACTCCAGGACGCGTTCACCTGCCTGGAAGAGGCACGTATGCCTGTATTAGTGGCCGTTCAAGGGGCCGCGGTGGGTGGCGCTATGGATCTCATTACGGCCTGCGACTGCCGTTACGCCACCAAAGACGCCTTTTTCTCAATCCACGAGACTGCGATTGGCATGACTGCCGATGTTGGCACATACCCTCGTTTGGTGAAGCTCATTCCTGAGGGTTGGGCGCGTCAGATGTCCTATACCGCTGAGCGCATCAGCGCGGAAAAAGCGTGCACGATTGGACTGTTAAATGAGATCTATGACTCTGCAGAGGAGATGCTCGAGGCGGTCATGAATATTGCTCAGCAGATTGCTGCAAATTCTCCCCTAGCCGTGACAGGGGCAAAGCGCATGGTGAATTATGCTCGTGATCACAGCACAGCAGACGGTCTGGACTACATTGCGACATGGAACGCATCGATGCTCGACGGTGACGCAATTCGACAGACCTTCGCGGCTCAAGCCAAGGGGGAGAGACCCCAATATAATGACTTGCTGTCAGTGAAAAAAACCGCGGGTGAATAATGGGGTGCCGCTAGCCGGCATCGCCCCGTCGACCTCCAGCCTATCAGTGTTCAGTAATGAACATCCGGCACCAGTATGTTAATCATCATGACAGCCGAGGTCGCACTAACAAGACTGCGATTCAAGATAATGTCGATCAAGGCACCAAACCCAGCCAGAGTACCGTTTGGGTGGCCGCATACAGTGCGAAGCCCGCCCAAAGCACGAAAACAAATACTCCGAAGATTCCGTCTTTTAACCAATCGGGTCGTTGAAAGTTAAGCTTTGCAAGGATTACCCACGGCGCAGCGATGAACGCCACAACGATAAATAAATCAATGATCAAAAAAAGAAACTGCGTCATAGCGTGAGTATATGCTCCCGCGCCCGGATCGTCGCTAAGGATGTGATGACATGATCGCGATCAGTGTCTCAGTGGCACAGACTGCTAGAAATAGAGTCGTGATGATCGTCATTATTGAATTTTGTGATTGGTGCAATTCACGCGGAGGTGAACACTGTCATGCTTAGATCAAATGCTTTTGCCATTGAGGTGCACCATGGCGTCAGCTCGAAAAAAAAGATCGAGCCGAGAATTGGGCCGCTCTCAGAGCCGTTAACGTACTCCTTTGATTCTCTGTAAAGAGCGGCGCAGACACAGCAGCAAAACGTCTCAGAGCTGCGTTTGGCCTGAAACAATTTGCATCAGAAATTGTGCTGGAGCCAGACGGGATCGAACCGCCGACCTCAACACTAAACGCCCGCGTTTCCGCCATTCCAAATTTCTATGTCTCGTCATTAGGTCTATGCGTACAGAAACTCAATGACGGCTGCAACAGCAAGACAGCCAGTCATAAGTATGGTCAGGGTCGCTATTGCATTACACTGAGGGAAACGAGGATCGTCATATGTCATCAAACAAAAACGGCTGGTTATACGCCTTCATCGCCGCCCCTGTATTACTAGGAGCTGCGTACGGCATCAGCCTATGGTTGATGACCGATCCAGAGGGCGAGACGGTCGCCGATATCTCTCTCGCATACGGATTACTGCTTTGGGTCGGCGCCCCCATCGTATTCGTGGCGGCCCTGCCAATACTCGCAGGCATCCTCAAAGCCTTCACCAAACCTGAATGGCTCGCGCGTGCCGCTGATCATCTGGGTAGGCGGCGATAAGGCAGGAGTAGCCAACGCCCCGCGTGACATCCAAATTAGTGTGAGCCAGAAATAGGGCGTTAATCGCTACTGATGTTGCAAAATCGCAACGATAAATAACTTAAATACAACGCCTGTTGCACTAAAATCTTTAATCTCTGTCCCGTAATCTCAGCATCAAATGATTAACCATCAGCGGAAAACAAACAAAAGGGGATGTGAGATATGTACCGAACGATAGTGTCTTTACTGGGAATCTTGATGTCCACAGCTAGCTTTGCTGCGCATCACGAAGAACCTGAGCCAATGGTCGCAGAGGTCTACGACTGCTCGCTTAACGATGGTGTGAGTGCTGGCGACGTTGTTGCACTGGGTTCCGGTGACTTTGCCGGCTTTGTAGGCAAGCACAATTTGAACATGACCACTTTCTTGTGGGAGGCGGTTGCGGTCGGGCCTCCTCATAACGAGCCAGATGTCCGTTGGGTCAATTACTTCCCAACTTGGGGTGATTATTTTGCTGCTGATGCCGCGTGGCGAGAGCATGGCAAGAAAATCGATGTAAAGATCAACAAGCTGATGACCTGCGGTCGTCCCACTATGTCTGGCTTCCATCAGGCTGGAGAGGATGCCCCTGATGCGCCAGTGAAGCCGCTGTATATTCGTGTTTGCAAATTGAAACCTGATAATACGATCGCAAATGCTTTGGCATATAGAAAAGCAGTTAACAGCACTCAAAATGAGCAAATTGGCAGTACTGTAGGCAGCTATATGTTCACCCCGGGTTTCGGTAATTCCGGTTTCGATTACGGGGCAATGGTTACTGGAACACCTGACGATATGGCTAAGTTAATGGATCATTCTCGTGATGGTTCGACGAGCGAACTCCTGACCGCTGCCGGTTACACAGAGCCGGGTAGCTGCACTGTTGATCTTCATCGTTCGCATATGATGGTGTCGCAATAACTCCAGACAGTTCTGATAAAGCCCTAGTTCCTGCTGGGGCTTTATTATTTCTGGAGTGCTACTTAGGTTACAAACTAGGCGCCTGGGTCACCCGCCTCCCGTAGTACTCTGCCAACCCAATTCATGGAGTCCGGTCAATGATTACTGCCTTTTATGCATCTCTGCTAGCCATCCTTTTGTTCATCCTGTCGATCAGAGTTATCGGCTTAAGAGGCAACCCTGCTTTTGCGTTCATTGCTCAGGGCAAGGGTGACGATGAGTTACTCCAGAGGGCCATCCGCGCCCATGGAAACCTCACTGAGTACCTACCAACAATGCTTATCCTGTTGTTCTTTCTTGAGAGTTCCGGAGTAGAAGACACGACCCTACACGTTATTGCTGGTGCGTTCTTGCTAGGGCGTGTGATGCACGGCATCTGCATGGGCTTCATGAGATCAAACATGCCTCTGCGTGTGGGCGGTACAGCGTTGACGTTATTTCCGTTGGCTGCTGCAGCCATGGCGCTGCTCGCGCAGATGCTTTAGCGCCATCTACCTGTTTGAGATCTGCTCTCGAGGTTTTGATTTAGACCCTCAGCCTCAGTAAAATTCTCTCAGGTCTGATGTTCCAAAAGGTCAGAACAGATGAAAGATCTTCTCGAAAAGATTTATCTGCCCATCATTCTCTGCGATGATTGCGCTAATGGCGTGGATAGACTACCGGAGTGATGGAGACCGGGTAAATCTTGCCTTCGCTGTCGTGCTGACAGCAATCACCCTCCTTAGCATCTACTTTGCGTTTTTCCATAAACCAAAAGAGGCCGAGTACTCATCATGGTGTCGCGCGACCCCATTCCTGATGACGACTGGAAGGACTGGTATTACTAAGAACATGTGGTGGAGCTAGACGGGATCGAACCGTGGGAGTCTCCGCGGCCTTGCGGGCTCCGCTCTATCAATAACGAGAAAATATAGAAAAACTTGAGGTTGATTGAATACTATCTCGGCGATTGACCCCCAGCTAATACTGGACAATCATTTACATCCGTCAACTGACTTAAAAACCATAAGGTACCCTCGACAATGCAAAGTGAGAAGCCCTGTAGTAGGCGCACACATGGATCATGACGCCCTTACACAATTTGCCGAGCGGGAAGGCACCAAGATCGCCTACCGAGTCTATGGGAGTGCATCGCGAGATTTGATTATTGTGCCGGGGATTATTTCGCACGTAGAGTATGCCCACAAATTACCCGGTTACAACGAATTTCTCGATCGTTTGTCTACCCACTTCCGGGTTGTCGTTTTTGATAAGCGCGGAAATGGTTTATCGCAGAAAATTGAAGACTCCGCGCCCACACTAGAACAGCGCATGGATGATATTCGTTTCGTAATGGATGCAGTCGGTTCTAAACGAGCGACCATCATGGGAGTCTCAGAAGGAGGGTCTTTATCTACGCTATTTGCCGCGATGTATCCGGAACGGACAACGAACTTAATCTTATTTGGAGCATTTGCTCACACACCCGGACTTGAAAAGCTCAAACGCTATCCCGGTTTTATCGGAAGATTCTTAAAGCGATTCGCTATGAAGAGAGCAGTCAAGTCCATTTATAAAACCTGGGGGGACGGCTCCTTCGTAAGGAGTGTAGTTCCCTCTCGCACACTTATTAACAACGAATTGAGGCAAAAATTCAAAGAATTCGAGTTGGCATCAACCAACGCTGCGGACATGGCGAAAATGGTTTCCCTTCTTGGTGAGATGGATGTAACCGCTTTTCTGAAGGACGTGAGATGTCCAACGCTAGTGATGCATTCACACGACGATAAGTTAATCCCGTTTAGCTACGGACAAGCTCTTCATGAGGGCATTCGGGGTTCCGAGCTAATTGAACTGTCCGATGTCGGTCATACATATTTTATGTCAAAGGACCCCCGGATCGCTGACGAGATCATTTCATTCCTGTCAGATGAGGAGCCCAACAAGAACGAGCAGAACATGCAGGGACGCGTTTTAGCGACTGTGATGTTTAACGACATAGTCGGATCAACACGCCTCCAGGTTGAGTTAGGGGACGAAGTGTGGAAAACAAAAATAAGAAAGTTTGAGCAGATGTGCAAAGACAGCATTCATCGTTTCGATGGCATCTTCATCAAGGGTCTCGGTGACGGAGTATTAGCAGTCTTTTCTGGCCCCGCCCGAGCGATTCGTTGCGCTATTGAGATAAAAGAAGACGCTAAACGATTAGACATTGAACTTCGCACAGGGCTGCACGTTGGAGAAATTGAGAAAGATACTGACGATATCAGTGGCATTAACGTAAATCTAGCTTCTCGGATTCAAGCAGTTGCCACTGCAGATCAAGTTGTAGTTTCTGAGGTATTAAAGAGCTTAGCTTTTGGCTCTGGTTTAACGTTCGAGGAATTAGGCGACTACGAACTTAAGGGTTTCGATGGGAAGTGGAAATTGTCGGCGGTTCGCTAGGAACCTCGCACTCTCCACCCTATGTAATCCACCAAAGCCATATGATTTCTGTTGGAGCTAGACGGGATCGAACCGTCGACCTCAACACTGCCAGTGTCGTGTGGTGTTATGTTTTACAACGGTTTCAGGGCATTTGGTTCCACCAAATGGTTCCGAAACGCATCACTTCAGTTTCATGTCGTCCACTGCGGGCGCCTCCTGAACCCTCGGCTCGGGATCGTGCCTGAGCAGTTCGTTCAGGTGCTGGTCGCGCGTATGGGGTCCAGATGGCGCTTCGCTAATCGGCGCCCGGAGGGCTCCCAAGGGTCAGAGTCCCGACTACGTCGCGACGAGAGGTCCCCAAGGGCCAGAGTCCCGTGGGTCCCATATTTAATTTCGGGAATGGCCTGATAAGATCCGTTCAGGATGAAGTCAGAGGCTTCACGGAGAAGGCAAAGCCTTCTTGTCTGAGATTTGAGGGGGTCTGAGATGATGAGCGCGATTTGGCAATTTATTAAGAAGCACGAGTTTTGGTTTCTGACAGCCATTTGTATCGGATTTTACATAGCCCACGTAAAAACAGATGACGCTCTATTTGCGAACATCGGTTTCGTGATTTTTATGGTCGCCGGGCTTCGACTGTCGATGCATCCAATGTGGAA
>JADHNP010000072.1 GCA_016779445.1 Luminiphilus sp.
CTATTTTGGAAAAGAAAACCCAGTGAGTTCACGGCCATTTCCAATAGGAAAAAAGTGTCGCTTGCCAGCAACACCGCCAGTAAAAAAATCAAAGCCAGAACGATATTGAAGTTACTCAGGCGCCTGATGCCCTCCTGCAGGCCCAACCAGACACTGGAAGCAAACACCAACACACAGATGCTGACTACCATCAGTTCGAGCGCAAAATCAGCAGGGATACCGGTCAACCGATTCAGCAATGCGGCAATCAGAGGGGTAGAGAAGCCCAGAGAACTTCCTGCACCACCGATCAACGCCACCATAAAGAAAGTGTCCATTAATCGGGCGGGTAATGATGTTTCGCGACCTCTGAGCCAGTATTGTGCCGACAGGCTGTATTTCAGCTGTGGAACGCGCCGAACGTAGAAGGGATAAGCAATGGCCAATGTTGGCAGGCAGTACAATGCCCAGGCAACGAAGCCCCAATGATGTAAACCGTAAGAAGACGCCCAAAGATAAGCATCGTGAGAAAAGGGCTCTGCCCTAAACGGGGGTTTTTGGACGTAATAAGCCCACTCAATGCCACTCCAATACATCAGGCCGGCACCAATGCCCGCGGCAAACAGCATCGATATCCAGCTGGCGGTGGTGAACTCCGGGTCCCCCTCACCCAACTTGATTTGACCAAATCGACTCAAACCAACATAGAGCACCACACCCAGCGCCACCGCGCCGGTGAGAATATAGAACCAACCAAAAGTCTCCGCGATCCACGCATAGGCGGTCCGAAGGAGAGCCGCGCTCTCGTCTGGAAAGGTCAGTAGCGGAACGGACATCCCTAACAGCACGGATACTGTCAGACCAAAATTCACCTTGTCGACTTGTTGAGACAACCGCATTCCTTTCTTCTAGGCGGCTCACCGCGGACCAAACAGAGTATACACGTCGGTGTTATGCGACCCGACTTACTCAAATTTCTTAATTCTAAAGATCATCACATCGAATACCTCTACATTTCTCGTCTACGAGGCGAACCACTTGAGGGATTCGCAGATCGCCATTTTCATTCTTTCGAGCCGCGCCAACTGCGTCTGACCCTCAGCCTTCATCAATAGCAGGACGGCTGTTCAGTGCTCCCCAACCATCTCGCATAAAGAAGCGAGGACACTGCGCTGCCCGGCGAAAGGCCTTCGACCGTGCATAACCCGATAATTATCGATCAATGCGATATCGCCCGTTTTCCATTCATGGTCGTATACCGAGTCATACGCCGTCTCAACCGCCGCCTGTAAATCAGACTCGTCAAAATCGGTGCCATCACCATAGGTAACAGAGCGGGTGCGATTATTGCGCTGATCCTGCCAACCACAAAAAGCGGCGATCAACTGATTAAAAAACACCTCTTCACCGTTGGGTGTCTTGCGGACAAGAGGTAAGGTCGGTGTGGTGACACGCAGACAATCCTCGGACAACCATTGCCATTGATAGCCCAGAGAAGCGAGCCGGTGCTCCGCTTGGTCGGGGGCGCTGACGTTGAGTGTCTCCCGCCAACTTCGCCCCTGACCCGAGCTTTGATCCGCAGTGCCTGGCATTGTGAGCGTGTAGCGGCCGCCTCTCTGCCGGCACCGTTTTACAAATTCAGGCAAACGCTTCTGCAACTTTTTCAACAATACGTCAGATCGGCAAAGCGGTGTTGCGCCGCCATCCTCAGAGGTTTTCTCGCAGAAGAAAAACAGGTGGCTGGGAAAGCGCGGCGTTTGCGCCATCTCGTGGTGAAGAAAAATTTCTATCTCGGCCGGAGCCTCGTTGGCAGTGAAAACTCGCGGTGTTCTGTTGCGTCTGACCGCATTGGAGAGTGACTCCCGATAGGCAAAGTTATCGAATCCGAACGCGGTCACGAACTGATCAAATTCGCTGTCACCGCCCACAGACCAATCTCTGAAAACGAGCGCTCCATGACGTGACAGTAAGTCCGTGAGCACTAGTGGCTGCCGAACAAGATCCGCTACGTTGGCTCCGGCTTGAGCGGGCGTCAGCAGCAACGGAAATGCGGCCCCATGTTGGCTCTGCTGCCCCACAACCGGCTGTATTTCAAAAACCGACATGCAGTGGCCTCTGAAGAGAAAAATGCTGGTTAGTCATAGATGGGATAAAAACAGCCAAACGCTTCTTCACAGAAGTGGCCGGGATCATTGAAACGTCGGTTTGTGTTCAAAGCCGAGATGGCCCGCATCTCCTCATCGTTAAGTGAAAAATCAAACAGCGCCAGATTTTCCTTGAGCCGGCCCACCTGACTGGTTTTGGGGATAACCGCCGCACCACGCTGAACCCCCCAGCGCAGCACTACTTGTGCCGCCGTTCTGTTGAGTCGTTTGGCGGCCTCCTGCACGGGTAACTGCTCCAGTACAGATTCCCCGGTATCCGCCATCTCAAGCTCTACGTAGGACAGTGCGCCAAGGGGCGAAAATGCCGTCACGGCGATATCATACTGCGCTGCGACACGCAGCAAGCGCTCCTGCGTCAAATAGGGATGAGATTCGATTTGAAGCATCGCCGGCTTGATAGTGGAATAAGCCATAAGGTCATGGAGTAGCCCAGTATTGTAGTTACAAACACCAATCTCTTTTACCAGCCCTGCCTTAACTAGCTCTTCCATCGCAGCCCAAGTCTCGGCCAGAGGCACCGGATCCGGCAGCATTTCGGGTGTCTCTGCCGAAGGATCTGCTGTCCATTCCGGGGGATAGCGGACGTCAAAATCAACATATTTCAGGGCAATGGGAAAGTGAATGAGATAGAGGTCCAGCTCGCTCAGACCTAGGTCTTTAAGCGTGCGCTCACAGGCCGCTCGGACGTGTTCCGGGCGGTGATAGGTATTCCAAAGCTTCGATGTCACCCAAAGCGAATCTCGGTCCACCAACCCCGAACTGATCGCCCGACGGAGGCCCTCACCCACCTCTCCCTCGTTGCCATAATCAGCGGCACTGTCCAGATGTCGATAGCCCTCTGCAATCGCAGAGCAAACCATATCGGCGGTGTGCTCTCGGGCTATTTTCCATAAACCCAGACCGATACAGGGCATTTCACCCAAACCCACTCTCATTGTCTCAGTCATGCTCACTTCTCCCCGACGGACTTTGTTAAATGCATTTTTTCCATATCAAGCCAGCCCGCAGCACTATCCTGCCTCATACGCCTCGCCAATACCTTCCTGGCGGCAGAATGTGCCGATATCAACTGCGCTGCCTATTCTCATGGAATGCTGAGCGGCACTCGCTACGATCAGCGACCACAGCGCCTCCTCGGGTGTCGCGGCGTCTACTGCGATACCTGACAGTTGCTGGTTAAACGCGACGTGCTCGAAAAAAGTTGCGCCGTAATGACCGCTTCGCTCGATCCAATCCGGATAGCCCACGCGCATGGCTCGATAAGCCGGATGTCCCGGCACCTCAACCTGAAGATGCGCAGAAGACGGCGTTTCAGAGCGAAAACTTGCTTGCTCACTGGCCACTAAACGCCCCCGCTCACCCACCACAACCAGTTCCTCGTAAAGCTCCTGAGAAAACATATTCAGCGTAAAGCTGGCGCGCACTCCGTTGTCGTAATCGATGATCACCATCGCGTGATCATCAATATCTGAAGCCGCCCCCTGCCACTCAAAATCGAGGAAGTTCACCGCTCTACCACCGCTGGCATATACCCGCCTTGGGCGTGACTGCGCCACCACATTGATCAGATCAAAGTAATGGCAGCACTTTTCAACCAAAGTCCCGCCGCTGTTGCAATTGAATTTGTTCCACTGGCCCACCTTGTCTAAAAACGGTGGACGATACTCCGACATCGATACCGTCTTCACTGCGCCAAGCGCCCTCTGTACGCCTATTTCATGAAGCGCATCGACGTACTGCGCCTTGTATCGGTACTGCATCCCGAGCTGGATGCAAGCCGGGTACTCTTTTGCCAGCGTCACAATGCGCGCGGCATCAATCAGATTCGTTGCCATTGGCTTTTCCAGCAAGATCGGTTTCCCCGAAACACAAGCGGCTTGCAGGATGCCAAAGTGGGTGTGGTTGGGCGAGCAAATCACAATCGCATCAACGTCGCTGTCTCGACTCGCTTCCTCGATATCCCTAAAAACAGCGAGAGGCTCACCTGTCAAAGCGCGCCATTCAGCAACTGCCAGCGCTGCGCTATCCGGGAAAGGGTCGATTATTCCGTGCACATCTGCCCAGCCTAGGAGTTGGGTCACGCGCAAGTGCTCTCGACCCATCATGCCAGCGCCAACCACAAGCAATCTGGGCTTGCGCTCACCCTGCCAATTGAGATTCTCGGTTGTCAGCATCGATACGCGATCCACTGCACGCGCTGTTTGCCAGGCATGTTGCGGCTTCATCACTGAACCCCCCACCGGGCCCTTGAACGGGGGCGCCAGGCCACCCACAACAATCCATTAATGATCAGCAAACCCAGAAGAATTGGGATAAAGAGTGAAGAACCACTCCCCGCAAAACCAATGGGTGAGAACACAACATACAACCCTGCTACACAGGACATTAAGGTAACGGCGCAGGGTATGGCATAAGTCCACGGAGTGAGATCAACAACGGCTTGCCGGGGTCGCAAAGGACTCTCTACGCAAGGCCGCCACTCACCGATAACCAACATGATCAGCACCTCAATGGCAAATAAGATCGCATAAAGGTGCAGAAAATGTAGGGGCACCAGATCTTTGAATGAGAACTGAAAAAGGCCGTAGGCAGTAATGTGGAACACAATAACCACCTTGGCCGCCAGTGCGGGCACCCGTCGAGTCAGTAAGCCAACCAAAACAATGGCAATCATGGGGATATTGTAGAAGCCGGTAAAAATGCGAATCACCTGCCATAGCCCCTCGGCGGCAAACTGGAGTAGTGGTGCCACAAGGAGCGAAAAAATCGTAATCCCCAAACCCACCCGCTTGGCTACGCGCACCAATTGCTCGTCAGTAACACTCTTGCCTATCCAAGGCTGATAAATATCGATGCAAAAAAGCGTCGCGGCACTATTGATGAGCGAGTTGAAGGAGCTCAGTACTGCCCCAAGCAATACGGCAAGAAAAAGGCCGGTTGCATACCCGGGCAAAACGTCTCGAACCAATTGGGGGTAGGCAAGATCAATAGAAGCCAAACCTGGCCCATACAAATGGTAAGCGATAATACCCGGGATCATCATGAGCAACGGCACCAGCACTTTGAAAAAGCCCGACAGCAAAACGCCCTTCTGTCCTTCTGCCAAACTTTTCGCCGCGAGTGTCCGCTGGATAACATATTGATTAGTGCACCAGTAAAAAAGGTTGGCAAAAATCATCCCGGTGAACAGAGTGGCGAAGGGTGTGGGATCAGAAGACCCACCAATTGCGTTAAGTTTGTGCGTCTCGGTGGTCAGCAAAAGCGTCAGGCCCTCTCGGGCACTGCCCTCGCCCAGCGCCTGTAAACCCAGCCACACGACCGCAACCCCAACCACTAGTAGGCCCGCGCCATTTAATGTATCCGAGACAGCCACCGCTCTGAGTCCACCAAGAATGGCGTAAGCAGCCCCCAGCACCCCAATGATGACAATGATGAGCGCCAGCGCAGTGCCGTACTCCAGACCCAAAAGCGCAGGTATATCGAAGATTTTAAGTACCGCAATAGACCCTGCATAGAGCACGCTGGGAATAGTGACCAGGCCGTAACCCAATAAAAATAAGATCACCGTCATCCGTCTCACACCCGCGTCAAACCGAGTACTGAGAAACTCAGGGAGCGTCGTGAAAGCGCCAGAGAGGTAACGGGGTAGAAAAAAGAACGCCATCATCACCGTGGCCAGGGCGGCAGTCACTTCCCATCCCATACTGCTCAGGTTGTAACCGTAAGCGGAGCCGTTCAGCCCAATCAGCTGTTCGGCAGATAAGTTGGTCAACAACAATGAACCGGCAATAAACGTGGCGCCCAATCCCCGGCCCGCCAAAAAATAACCTGCGCCCGTATCGACAGTTCCGCGGGTCTTCAGCCAGGAAACGCTCGCCACAACTGCCATAAAGCCAAAACAACTAAAGACTGTCAGAAGCAGTTCGTTGGGGCTCATTTTCCAGCCAATTTGAATACCGTTAACATAGCTGCAGGTTACGCACCCGACCCTCTGCCAGCAATCTTGAGTTGTGACAGAGAGAATCTCTTCGTGTGTGAACATAGAGCGTCTTTTGAGACCTACCAAGCGAGGGGCTAGGTTTTACTGGCAACAGCCACGCCGTATACTCGGTTGTTCTCGCCAACACGAACACTGGGAGCGCACTGTAACCATGATTCAGCCTGTTTTACTTTTGGATGGTGGTCTCGGCCAAGAGCTCATCCGTCGCAGCACCGTCGCAGCACATCATCTTTGGTCACTACAAGTGATGTTGAATGAACCGCAACTGGTGTCTGATGTTCATCGCGATTTTTGCCTAGCCGGAGCCAGTACTGCCTGCCTAAACACTTACGCTACGACCCGGGCGCGGCTCACCCGTGGTGATGTTTCAATGTCTCTCGATTCACTCTTGAATCGCGCCTGCGAACTCGCGCATTCCGGTATTGAAGCTAGCGGAAGGAAAGATGTAGCGGCCATCAGCAGTTTGCCACCTTTGGTCGCTAGCTACAGTCCGGACACCGAACTTCCCATGGACCAAATGGTCACCGAGTACAGGGAGCTCATTGCGTTACAGCAAACCCGTGTCGATGGTTTTCTCGCCGAGACAATCTCCTCTGTTAGCGAGGCGACGGCCGTACTGACCGCCGCCAAACAATCACATATTCGCATCATGCTTGGCCTTACAGTCATGGATGATGATGGCTTGCTTCTGCGCTCTGGGGAACCACTGGAGAAGGCATTAGGCGCCATTACCGCATTTGATCCACTGGCCGTGTTGATCAATTGCTCAAAACCCGAGGCAGTCTCTCAAGCGATACCTCTATTAAAAAACTCCGGCTTTCATTTCGGCGCCTTTGCCAATGGATTTACTGCCATTGATGCCCTAAAGCCCGGTGGCGTTGTTGATGTACTGGAAGCGCGCAAGGATCTGGGACCCGAGGCATACGCGACGTATGCGGCGGTATGGCTGGATGCTGGGGCCTCAGTCATCGGAGGTTGCTGTGAGGTCGGACCTGATCATATTGAGGCCCTCAACTCATTGATTGAGCAGCGTGGGCATAGCCGTTTGAAATGGACAGATATCGAGTCACTGTAAGTCCATACTGAGCTGAATATGTGCGGCTTTGATCGACTGCCACCGATAGCCAAAAATTCACGAAGTTGTCGCTTGCGGGCCACCTGTTTCAAGGCAAAATGCGCGCCTTCTCGCTACTCCTGATGTGGTGCCATGAACTCCCTTCGGCCTGTCTCATCACTGCTGATAACCACCGCCTTCCTGCTAGTGGGGCATGGTCTTCACATGACATTTTTGCCGCTGCGCGCCAGCGAGCTAGGTCTCTCTCAAACATTGATTGGCTTGAGTGGTTCTGCCTATTTCGCGGGGTTTCTGACCGGTGCGTTAATGATTCCACCAGTGATTGCCAGAGTGGGACATATCCGAAGCTTTACGGCATTAATGGCGATCTTCCTCTGCAGCTTTTTAATTTTAAGCTTAGTCAGTGGAGGGCTGTTCTGGGTTCTGGTGCGTTTTGTTCTCGGGGCAGTCATGTGTGGCGCTTATACGGTGATCGAGAGCTGGTTAGCGGATCAGACTGAAGCCAATCGCCACGGCAGGGTGCTGTCTATCTATACCGCGATTGTCCTTATATCGATGGCCTTTGGTCAGTACCTGCTCGGTCTGACTGATGCGAATCCGCTTTATCCCTTTATCTTCGTGTCCTTCCTGGTGGGGCTGGCCATTGTGCCCGTTAGCCTGACCCGTTCACTCGCCCCGGCACCAGTACCGGCAACGCGGATCAATTTTTTAAAACTGTATCGGCGCTCCCACACGGCTTTCGCTGGCGCATTGGGTTCAGGAGTAGTCATGGGTGGTTTCTGGGGATTGGGTGCGATCTATGCCCTGGGCCAGACCGAGGAGGCGGGATTTGTCCCCGCTTTCATTGCCGCCAATATTCTTGGCGGCGCGCTGGCACAGTATCCCATCGGCATGGCGTCTGATCGGATTGACCGCCGCTATGTGCTGGCAGCCCTGTGCGCCGCGAGCGGCATTTCTGCCTTTGGACTGATGCTGGCTGAATCCGAGGAGTCGCTTTTACTGGGGGCTTTCTGCTTTGGCGCTTTTGCCAACTCGCTATATGCGGTCTCTTTGGCTAAGGCAGCAGATAACTCGGGGCGCGAAGAGTTTGTCACGATCGGCTCATCCGTATTGCTGTTGAACGCGTTGGGCTCAGCCAGCAGCTCGCTGGTGATTGGCTGGGCGATGCGCAGTCTTGGGGATGGCGCTCTATTTGCCTTTCTAGGCTTGGCCAGCTTTGTCACGGGCGTCTTTATTGTCCTGCAACCACCCGGTCGGACCGCGGTCTCAATTGAGGAACAAGGCGCCTTTATTGCGGCGACATCGGCAATGGCTCCCGCTGCCTTTGATCAGGATCCTCGATCTGACGAAGAAGTTGAATACGAACCCACTTTGGCCGATGACGGAGAAACGGATACTTACACCGAATTCAGGAGCAGCGCTCTCGGCGAGGCGGCGGCCTGATAATATCGCGGCTAGCCAAGCGCTTGCTTTTGCCCGTTTTCGCTGGCGAGGCATCGCGTGACCAACATCTGAGCTCAGTGACGCTACTTTATGATGCGTGCATCCGAGATAGAATGTTTGAGAATATGAGCGTATTGATCAACCGTTCCGTATACTGGGGGCAACGGATTTTGGAGACAAACGATGTCCAAACAAAATCTGGGTGACAAATACCCGGCAGCCACACAGAAGCTGGATAACGGCGTACTAGGATTTTTTAGCGCGGCTGAGAGGATTTTGTTGGTTATTATCAGCCTCCTCACTATGCTGGCGGTGGCGCTTGAACTGGTTCACTTTGCAGATTCCGGTCGTATTCGACTGGCTGATCTACTTCTGCTCTTTATCTATCTCGAGGTGATCGGGATGGCCTACGCCTATTATGCGACCCACAGCGTTCCCGTAACGCTACCGGTTCTGATTGCCATTACCGGGATCACGCGACTCATTATTCTGCAGGGTAAAGAGGCAGAACCGAGTAAGTTGCTTTATGAGGCGGGTGCCGTCTTGCTGCTGGCGGTAGCGTTAGCGATTTTGAGCTGGGCGTCACAGCGTTTCCCTTCTATCAACTCCAGCGAAAGCGCCAAACACTGATCCCACAGCCCTAATCAGCCCGTCAGACCCTTCCTATATTGCGTTACCCTCGTGCCGCGGTGCTACCATCGCGCCATGACGATCCACCCTCTGCTAACCGAAATAACGGGCCCTGAGCTGGCCGTTGCGTGGGCGCCGCTCGAAGTGCTGTCGGGTGATCCTCATCCTGACGAGTGGGAAGACATTGCCACCGCAGCACCCGCACGCCAACAGGAGTTTATTGCTGGCCGACTGCTGGCACGCAAACTAGGCGAGGCACTGGGTCTGCCACCAGCACCACTGCGCCGCGACGAAGACCGTTCCCCGGTCTGGCCAGCTGATCGCACGGGCAGCCTCTCTCACTGCGATGCGCTCTGTGCCGCCGCTGTTGGCAAACGGGCCGCAGTCCAGTCGGTTGGTGTCGATGTCGAAACCATCGGCCGCTTAGAACAGAAGCTCTGGCCAACCCTGTTCACTGAACGGGAAGCGGACTACTTCAAATCGCTTCCGCCGGAAACGGTCGCGCTTGAAACCACCCTGTTCTTCAGCGCCAAAGAGAGCTTCTACAAGTGCCAATACCCGATCACCCGAGAATGGGTGGGTTTTCAGGACGTCGAGGTCGCACGCACCAACAAGGCGTTACTCGCCGTGGCCCCCACCGACGGCGCGGCACAGGCCTGGCACGCAGCGCCCATCCATGCCGTGGAAATTAGTGCATCGCATGTAGCGACGGTGATGCTGTTGCCGGCTTGAGGCAGACCTCACCCTCAGAACAGACTGTGCTCCCCCCGCTCGGGCAACGCGATCTCACCTGACGCCAGCCCAGCGTAGAACGTCTGCAACGTATCGTCGCCAAACTCGGGCGTCGCTTCAGTGTCATAACGCCCAGCATCCGCATCCCAACACAGCATCGACTCAGTGGCATAAAACTTGGCAATGCGGAGAAACTCCATGCGGTCTCTCATTCGTTGTGACACCAGCGCCAGCGGACTGATCAACCACCGAATCCAGTCGAACATCTCAGGTGGCAATGAGGTCGTGCGAAAAGGTTGATCCAGTGTCTCGCACAACAACCGCCCCTGATCCTGTGGCGTGAGCGCCGGCCCCGGGCCACCGATGGGCAGCACCACGGTACTCACTGGTGGCGACGCCAGCTTCGACACCATGAACCTTGCCAGATCGCGATCGGAAATGGGTTTGCAAGCGGTGGTGTTGCCGCTGCTGAATAACAGGAAGGGTTTGCCCGCGCGGACCCGCTCGACCTGCCCCACCAGTGAGCGAAAAAACGCGGTGGCGCGGATAATCGTCGCGGGCACCGAAGATTCAGCCAGCAACGCCTCGAACTTAAGCTTTTCGCGCTGAAACGCGAGTCTGGGCATCTGCACGCAAATGGCAGAGAGCAGCACAAAGTGCTGAACCGCCGCCCGTTCCGAATACGCGAGTAGCCGGCAATTCGCCTCGTACTCAACGAGCCTGGCGTCAGCAGGCGCACCACTACGGCTTGCGAGGCAGGAAACCACCACGTCAGCGTTTGGCAGCGGCGACGTCCAGTCCTCATCAGACGTGATTTCCGCCTCCACGACAGTAACGGCATCAGACAATTCATCAGGCGTTTCATTGGACTTGCGATCAGAGAGTGCCAGAGACAGCCTCCGACCCGGCCGAACCAGCGCCACCACCTCGTGATCTTGAGCTATTAACTCGCGCAGCACTGCCTGCCCGATATAGCCTGTTGCGCCTGCCAGCAGTACCCGCATCACTCGTATCCGTCTTCCATCTGCCCACCCTAGGGAAGGCGCTGGCCACGGTCAATATCGGCAGAACAGGTCGGTAATCGCCTCGCGTTTTCGCTAGAGTGCCCCCTTCGGTATCGAGCCGCTTTAAAAAGTGCCGATCCACCATCACCATCGTGACCGACATGACTAATACGACAACCTCGCCACGTATCAGTGCCGCAGCAGAATCGAGAATCGATGACGCCACGACCGACGTCCGGATTGGCCTCAGCGCCGCGGATCACTCGCGCGTCATCGAGATGGCCTGGGAAGACCGCACGCCCTTTGAGGCCATTGTGCGTCTTTACGGGCTTCCCGAAGCAGCGGTGATTCGGTTGATGCGCCGGTCGCTGAAATCGAAAGCGTTCAGGAACTGGCGCCAGCGTGTTTCGGGCCGCGTCACCAAACACGGCGCTCGTCGAGACCCGTCAGTATCGCGCGGATACTGCGCGACCCAATACAAGCAGCGCTCAAAGTAGGCTCACCATGGAAACACTCGCGCTTTACATCGTTGCCGCCACTTTAGGCGCCATGCTGTTCTTCGCCGTGGGCATAGCGCCCACCGTTTTTCAGGCACTCCCGATCGAACAAGCCGGCTTGTTCCTGCGCAAACTCTTTCCCCGGT
>JADHNP010000073.1 GCA_016779445.1 Luminiphilus sp.
ATTGGTTCGATGTCTCTGCTGATTTGAACAAGCAACAGTTTTTAACTTACCGACGGATATCACCCTACGCCGCTCGCTTTCTCAGCAAACAATGGTTTCTTCGCGGCGAATATGTCTACGGCGAAAAAGAAATTGAGCGGCGCCCAGGTCGGGGCGCAGACAGTCACTCTGTGTCATTGGACAGCTACTATTTCATCCGGGGACTCAAACGCTATGCCTTGCTTGGTTACACCTACAGAGTCGACGATGCCAACGCCAATCGCTACGACTACGAGTCTCACTCCATCAAGGCGCGGTATATTCATCGAGTAGCCTTTGGCGCATTGCCTATGGAATTTGAATTAGAGACCAAGATAGAGGATCGCCAATACAAATCACCCGATCCAATTATCGGCACAGAGCGAGAGGATACGCGCGTGCGTTTTTCCGCCGAAATGCGACTAATCATCACTGATTTCGCCTCGGTGGCACTGCACCTCAAAAATTCAGACTATGATTCCAATTTGGAGACAGCGACTTACAACGATCTGGTTGTGGGTACGGAGTTTCGGCTGTCTTTCTAACCTAGCGAATCGGCTAGAAGCGCAGCTGACCGTAGCCATAGATTTGGTCTCTTCCCGGCGCACCGATATCCAAAGCACTGGTATACAACCGATCGAGCATTGCAGTGGGTTCGGACGTGGATTGCATTAGCCTGGCTGCAGCAACCGTGACGAAGGGCACAGCATAGGAGGTGCCCGACGACGCAATGAATCCGCCTCCAGCGCGGGCGTGCCGGATGTTGACACCGGGCGCGGCAATATCGACGTATTCCCCGCGATTAGCCAGACGAAACGCTCTGCCGCGATCATCGGTAGCTGTGACAGCAACCACCGCCGGGTAAGCAGCGGGATACATGGGTTGTGCCATGGGTCCGCCGTTGCCCGCCGCTGCGACGGCAAGAATGCCTTTTTGTCTGACCCGATTGAGCGCGGTCTCTAGCAAACGGTTGGGGGGGCCTGCCAAACTGATATTGATCACCGATACGCCAGAAGTCACAAGCCAATTAAGCGCCTTGATCAAGCTCACTGTGCTGGCAAATTCACCCTGGTCCTCGTTTTCATCAAAAACCTCTGCCGCAAATATCTCCGCTTTGGGAGCAAGCCCCAACGCCATGGGATCAGAGCCCACGATGATAGAGACGATGGCGGTGCCATGCAGATTAGGAGGCGCATTGTTCTCGACAAACCGCTTCGTAGTGATCGACGCGCCGGCAAATGTACTGTGAGTGCGATCAACGCTACTGTCGATAATACCGATGCGCAGATTCAGGTCAGATAAATCCGTCGGCGTCGACAAGAGCTCCCGTGGCGCCATGCCTACGAGGCCAGACTGACCGTCGATCTCATTTGGAACCCCGGCAGTGTAGAGATGGTTCAAGTCGATATCGGCACGTTTGCCGCCAATAACGTCGTATATCCCTTCCCGTGTTGCTGAAAGGTCAAAGCTGGCCGGGGCCGCCACTTCTGCCAATAAGAATCCTAGCCCATCAAGTTCACTGACTGTCTCAAAGAGATACCCTTCCTCTTCGAGCTCAGCAAACACATCGGCTTCAGCCATTACAAGCCAATGATCAGTCTGAATTCTCAAGGAGTCTTCGCTGATCCGGGATTCGATATCTGCCAGCAAATCCTCCATCACCTGCTCAATCCGCTCCTCGGTGAGTTCTGACACAATTTCTGAAACCTGATCTTCCACTTCCTGTGCAGAGAGACTGAGGCAATGCCCACTAAGGACAAACACCACTACCCCACCCAAACGCATCAAAGCCCTTCGGGTTGAGGGGAAATAGTTGGCTTGAAGTGGGGGTTTTATGCTGTACATCATAGGAGTCTAACCGGTTTGTGCGGATCGGAGGCAAGCCGATTCAGTGCAAAAACTGCGTGTTTGACGGAATAAAACCCTATCTGGCACGTCACGTAAAGAACAGGTCAGATATGTCGAGTCTTACAACGCAACAAAGGCAAGATCTTATCGATGAACTGCCGCGGCTGAAGCGGTTTTGTTTATCGTTAACATCGGATCCGTCCGATGCCGATGATCTACTCCAAGTGACTGTGGAGAGGCTTTTAGACAAAGGCATGCCGGAAGACGCCCACGTTGCGAAGTGGTCTCACCGGGTGTGTAGGAACCTGTGGATTGATGAGATTCGCTCAAGAGACGTGCGGGGTCGCTACGCACAATCAGAGGGGGCGATAGAGGGCGCCGGCACGACCGCGGAGAACTCCGACGAGTCAGTGCAGTTGGATAGGGTGTCAGCGGCGATGGGACGCCTCCGGCCAGAACAGCGAGCTGCTTTGGTTAAGGTTGCAGTAGAAGGCTGCTCCTACGCAGAGGCAGCCGAGATTTTAGATGTACCGATTGGCACGATCATGAGTCGTGTTGCGCGGGCTAGAAAGACCCTGACTGAAGATTTGGAGTGGAAAGCAGAGAGAGAGGCCTAAGCCTCCAGTGTGCAAACCGACCTACTTGGGATAGGCCGACCAGCACGGGAAATTGAGATGAGAGACGAAAGTAAGAAGGTAGTCGATATGGACGGTATGCGGGTCGATGATGACCATCTTCTGTCTATGTACATAGATGGCGAACTGGATGCGGAACGCACTATTGCACTTGTGGATCGCTTGAAGGTGGATTCCGCCTTGCGAACACGATTGTCGGCCATGGAAAATAATGACCGACTGGTTAAAAAGCTTTACGCGAACCAAGCCGATGACGCGGGGCATGAGCTTACAGCGCTCATAAAGGCAAAGAATGTCGCTATCTTTAGGCCCGTCGCCCGATGGCGAGAGTGGACTACCGGTGCGATCGCGGCCTCCATGATGGCAGTGATAGCGCTATCTATAACAGGTGAAGAGCCATCGAGGTTCAACCCGATGACCATGGACAAGCAACTGGCGCAAGCGCTGGAGCACTCCCCCTCTGGGACCACCGGCTGGGAACACCTGGACGATAATCGTGGTTTCAGGTCAGTGCTCACTTTTCCGGCGGCAGATGGCCGCTGGTGTCGGGAGTTCTTGCTGGCACATGACGAGTCACACTGGCGAGGTGTAGCCTGCCGTGATGAAGGAACGTGGGTCAATCAAGTAGTGGGCAGCGAAGTCTTTCTTGAGCAGGAGACACATTACCGACCTGCAGGAGCTGGAGACACTGAAAAAGTTGCCCGCTTCATTGACGAGACTGCCGCCGACGTGGCATTGGGACCTCAACAGGAAGCCGCGCTGATCTCATCGGGCTGGTAGGTCCGCTCGTTTAAAACAAGGCGTTTGTAGAAACGGAGCATTGGCGCCATTATCAGGTGCCAATCTCTTCGGTTTTTAGCCGCCATATCGCTAGATTACCGCGTGATCTCTGAACTATACTTTTTGCTCTTCTGCGCTGCAGGCATTAAAAAACTGGGCTGAGCATGGGTGCGACCGCACTACCGGAAGCTTTTATAACTCCCTTGCTGGGCGGCCTGACTCTGGGTGCCGCCGCCATGTGGCTCCTGTTCTCTCTGGGCCGCGTTGCCGGCATCAGTGGCATCCTCTGGGGAGGGATGGCAGGACCTGACCGGCACTGGCGCGTTTTTTTTCTGATGGGGCTTCTCATCGGAGGGGTCGTTATCCATGCCGTGTTGGGCATGCCTGTGCCTGCTCAATCCAGCACGCCGCTGCCGCTGGTTGTCTTCAGCGGGCTACTGGTGGGCTTTGGCACGCGAATGGGCGGAGGCTGCACCAGCGGTCATGGCGTATGTGGCATTGGCCGACAATCTTTGCGGTCAATTGTCGCTACCGCTACCTTCATGGTCACAGGTGTGCTGACCGTATTCATGATCCGACATATCGTTGAGGGCGCGCTATGACATCTTGGCCCGCACTCTTATCGGGGCTGCTGTTTGGTATGGGACTCTCCCTTTCGGGCATGACCGACCCGGCCAAGGTACAGGGGTTTCTGGACATCACGGGCGCCTGGGTACCTGATCTCGCATTTGTGATGGGCGGAGCACTAATGATAACGCTGATGATGACGTCAGCTATTTTGCGACGCGGCAAGCCTTTGCTGGCTTCAGCATTTAACGTGCCCAACCTCAACACCATTGATCGCAGGCTCATAATCGGATCAGCGACTTTTGGCATTGGATGGGGATTATCGGGCTTTTGTCCCGGCCCTGCTTTGCTTAGCTTGATCTATGGTTACAAAACCACCTTTATTTTCTGCATCGCCATGATTGCCGGCATGTTTGGTGCAACACTCTTTAACCCGAGACCGCACCCCTGAGTACGAGAGATCCGGTTTAAGAGAGATCTAGGGCAAATTGTTTGAGTACTGCCAGCGGCATAATCTCAAGTGTTTTCTGGTGGGTAGCGCGCAAGTACAGTCGGGGCGCCTGTCCAGCCTCGTGTGCTTGCTGCCATCGCATTGCACATAGGCACCATCGATCGCCAGGTTGTAAACCGGGGAATTCATACTGCGGCATTGGTGTCACCAGGTCGTTACCAGCGGCAACCGAGTAGGTGAGAAACTCTTCTGTCATCAGCGCACAGACGGTGTGGCGCCCGTGATCATAGGGCCCGGTATGGCAGTGCCCGTCCCGAAAAAATCCGGTAACCGGATCCATGCAACAAAGCTCGATCGGCAACCCCAATACATTGAGCTGTCTTTGCGGTTCACCCGATGGTTCGCCCATGACGATTCCCCCTGCAATCCGAACCCCTCGCTGCAGTGTTCGGCAAAATTCTTAGAAAGCTGATCTCGATTCACCAGCGAACCCATCTCATTCAAGACATCACTGGCCTACAAAGTCAGATGATCAGCCGTGACTTATGTGAGTCTCGTGCAGTAGCATCATACCGAAATCTGCTCTCACCTCTGCCTTATGTTTGCACCGGACGATCACCTAGGTATTTTCGCAGCGCTGATGGGCATCTCCGCGCTGGCCTTTTGGCTGGAGAGAACGCGACTGGGCGCCCTCTTAACCGGCACCGTCATTGTGATTCTTTTATCGGTGCTCGCAGCAAATGTGGGCCTGATCCCCCATCGGGCAATGACCTATGATTTCGTATTCGAGTATCTGGTGCCGATTCTAATACCACTATTTCTGCTTCAGGGCGATATCCGTAGGCTCTATAAAGAGGCCTATCGCACCACCGCGGCCTTCATGATCGCCTCTGCCGGTACTGTGCTCGGCGTACTGGCTGCGATCTCTCTATTGGATTTGAGTGCCGTGGCAATCGATGCCGGCATCGATCCCGACCAAAAGAAGGCAGCCATCGCAGGCTTATTCGCGGCCACTTATATTGGCGGTTCAGTGAATTACGCCGCCATGGGTGAAATCACCGGATTAGCCCGAGACGCTTCTTTTTTCTCAGCTGCGACGGCCGCGGATAATCTGTTTAGCGCGCTATATCTCAGCATTCTGGGGTTGCTACCGACTCTGAATTGGCTCGCAAACCGCTATCATCGCCCCGCCGCTCCCCCGGTGTCCGAAGCAGAGCCAGCGCCCGCTCCATCGGCGCGATCACTGTGTTTTGCGCTCGCCATCGCAACACTGCTTGTTGTCGCCGCAGATGCGCTCACGGCATGGAGCCAACTCCCGGGGATGAAATATATCTGGCTTACCCTCCTCACACTGCTGATCTCGACATTACTGCCCCGCGTACGCTTTTGGTGTGCGGGTGGATTTGAGTTGGGCGTGGTGCTTTCTTTTCCATTCTTTGGTTCTATTGCAGCCGGTGCGGATATCGCCTCCATGCTGATGGTTGCCCCCATTCTGATTGCTCTTGTTGTCATCTTGCTTGCTATTCACATCCTATTCCTGCTCGTTGCTGGTCACTGGCTCAAGCTTTCACTACCGGAACTGCTCACGGCCTCCAATGCAGCGGTACTCGGCGCTACCACCGCACCCGCCATGGCCGCCGCCAAAGGCTGGACAGATCAGATCACACCAGGGGTGTTGGTTGGCGTATTGGGCTATGCACTCGGAACACTGATCGGTAGTGCCCTGTTTCATATGTTGTAGCCACAAATGCCTCTGATTCGATGGCTTATTACAACAAGGCCGCCGAACGGGACTAGAAACTTTTTTGCTGAGGCGAATCTGGCCCAACGGAAATAGGTGCTACGGGGTTGCCAGAATCAATGCGTTTTTTCAGGTACGCATGCGCAGGAAACGCCGCGACCCGGCCCGTCAGCCCGGCTCCTATAACAATATTCTCGTGATGGCTCACGGTGAATCAGATAAAGCTGGAAATCGTCTCCAGCGGCTTTTTTACGCCTGCGGCACGTGGGACGGTCGCACTGCTGGAAGGATGCCCCACCACCAGCAATACATAAGGCCGCTCGCGGCTGGGTCTTTCAAGAATCTCATTTAAAAACTTCATCGGGTTGGGGGTGTGAGTTAACGTTGCAAGGCCTACATTGTGAAGTGCTGAAATCAGAAAACCGGTCGCAATGCCCACCGATTCCGGCACATAGTAGTGCTTTCTTTTCTGACCGGCGTCGTTCACACCGTAACGCTCTGCAAAAACTGCGATCAGCCACGGCGCCTCCTCCAGAAAGGGCTTTGACGCATTGGTACCCAATGGATCGATATCCTGAAGCCAAGCGTCTCCGGCTTTACCTCCATAAAATGCCTCTTCTTCGCGCTCCGCAGCTTCTCGGATCGCTCGCTTGGTCGCGGGGTCACTGACACAAACAAAATGCCAAGGCTGATGATTGGCGCCGCTGGGCGCTGACCCTGCGGTCGACACACAGGCTTCAATCACCGCGGGATCGACAAACTCACTGGAAAAATCGCGGACGGTCCGTCTCTGCCGCATGAGATCAAGGTGGGCCTTGGCTCTTGTGAGCATCACAGGGGCAGATAGCCGCTCCGGAGCTACCAAAGGAACCGGGTCGTATTCTGGCATGTTCATTGCGACTCCTCTCTGGACATCCGTCGTTCGCAATAAATAGCGGTTGAGGGTCGCCAGTAATGATCGGGAGATAGATCGTAACCCGCAGTGCCGTCACATCCCAGCGACTCCATGAATCGCACGACAACGGGCTAGAATATGGTGATGAGAGTTATCAAAAAATCCGGGGTATCAGCCACAGAGCGCGATACGGTTGTCCGATGGGTCAAGCGTTGCTTGCGGGAAATCACGCTAAAACACTACGAACTTCCAGTTGACTACGCCACCGCAAGAAACGATTTAACCCTGACGATTAAACAGGCAGGGCACCGATCTTCCGCCTGTGCAAAAGGCATTACCGTCGATCTGTCGCCGCTCAAACGTAATTCAACCGAGATTCTCGAATACCCTGCATTCGCCAAAGACCCGGTCATCGGGTCTCAGGTGTCAGTAAAGGCAGAAATAGCGTTGGCAGCCACAATCGCACACGAGATCAGTCACTTTATCCAGTATCGTTACGGGCCCGATACGCGCTGGCTGAAACAGACTTTTCGCAAGCCGCATGGCGAGGGCTTCCAGGATATTTATCGAATTTTGCGCGCACGGGTGGTCAATCCACACCTGGTATAACGCTGGCCCTCCGCCACCCCGACAGCTCGATTACGCCCAACGCGAGGCGTGGCAGAGACTCGGTCACGATCACCACGACACGTGCACAATTTCTTTTTATGATGCCCACACAACATAACTCCCTGAGGGGAACTGCCCATATGATTATCGATCCGCAGGCTGCCGGCTTTTGCCCCAATAAACTCGATAGGCTAAGCACCCATCTTCAGGATCGATACCTGGCCCCAAAAAAGATTGCCGGCTGTCAGGTACTGGTCAAGCGCCGTGGCATCACCGCGTTTTCTACATCCTTGGGCGAGATGGACATTGCGCGGAACACGGCAATGGCCACCGATACCATTTTCCGTATTTATTCCATGACCAAACCAATCACCTCCGTCGCCTTGATGATGCTTTTTGAGGAAGGACGATTTCAGCTCACAGATCCCGTTTTTAAGTTTATCCCCTCCTGGCGTGCGCATCGGGTTTGGGTAGAGGGCGAAGGCGCTTCCATGATTACACGGGCGCCTCAATCCCCGCTCACGATCCAGCACTTACTGTGTCACACCGCCGGGCTGACCTATGGCGGCTTTTTACCCGGCCTCGAACTGCCAGTGGATTCCGCTTACGGCGCTGCCGGCATCTCACGTGATGGCATCGATACGCTGGAGACCTTTGCCGAAAAACTCGCCAACGTACCACTGCTTTACGATCCGGGTACCCGCTGGAGCTATTCAATGGCAACCGACGTCTGTGGCTATCTGGTAGAGGTGATTTCCGGTCAGCCCTTTGAACAATTTCTGCAGGAGCGCCTGTTTGGCCCCCTGGAAATGCCGGATACCGGCTTCACAGTATCTGACGAGAAACTCGACCGGTTTGCGGCGTGCTATGACCGGGGGCCAGACAAGACCCTGCGCTTACAGGATGATCCTGAGACAAGTCGTTACCGCAAACCACCTAAGGCACCTTCTGGCGCAGGCGGGCTCGTCAGCACGATGAACGATTACAGCCGCTTTTGCGACATGTTGATCCAGCGAGGCGTTTTTAATGGCAAACAGCTGATTTCACGACCCACCTTGGAGCTGATGACCAAGAATCATCTGGGACAATTCTCACTGGCGCAGAAGGCAGTAGGCGGTTTTTCAGAAACCAGCAACGAAGGCGTCGGATTTGGTTTGGGCTTCGCATCAACCATGGATGCAGCAGCATCGGGGACTGTTGGACAAGGAGACTTCTACTGGGGCGGATTGGCATCCACGTTATTCTGGGTAGACCCGGTAGAGGATCTCTACACCATCTTCATGGCACAACTCATCCCCTCTTCCACTTTCGACTTTCGCGGTCAGATTAAAAATATCGTTTACGGTGCGATTCAAGAGGCGTGATCACACTGCTCCACCTGAGGAGGCTCTCGCCGCTTAGCCTCCAGCGTCTTGGTCTCGATGTATGGGGAGTATCAATAACGCACCTCAGGCTGAAGCCAGTGTTTCGAGATGCACCAATGCAGAGCGCGCTAACGCATTGAGGTCGTACCCGCCCTCAAGGACAGACACAACGCGTCCAGAAGAATACTGGCCTGCAAGTGCGACGATCTCGGCCGTCACCCAGCCGTAGTCGTCGTCCTCAAGATTCCAATTGCCGACGGGGTCCTCCCGGTGTCCGTCGAATCCGGCCGAAACGAGTATGAGATCAGGCTGATGTGACTCAATGGCACTCCACCAAGATGCTTCGATAGCACGGCGGAATGTATCACCCGCAATACCGGCATCGAGCGGCGTGTTCACGATATTCGATTGAACCACGTCATGATATCTGCCCGGATAAAAAGGGTGCTGAAAGCTGGAGCAAACGAGTATTTCGGGGTGTTTGCGGCACATCTCGACCGTGCCATTGCCGTGATGTACATCAAAATCCAGAACGGCTACGCGCTGAACGCCGGGCAAAGCCAAGGCATTGATCGCTGCGATGGCGATGCTGTTTAGTAAACAAAACCCCATAGGACCTCCAGACTCAGCATGATGCCCCGGTGGTCTGACCGCACAAAACACTCGAGTCGCCTCACCTGTCATCACGTCCTGCACGCCCTGCCATACGGCTCCCGCCGCATATCGGGCTGCTATCAGGCTCTTTGGGCTGATCCAGGTATCGGGGTCGATGGGGGTCAAACCAGCTTCAGGAACCCGCTCGGTCAATTGGTGGATCAGAGTGGCATCATGAGCGTGGCCCATGAGTACCTTTCCTATCTGTGGCGCCACCTGCAGGGGGTAATCCTTGGTAAAACCGGTACGCTCCAGATGTTCGATCAGGAACGCAAGGCGAGCGGGACGCTCAGGATGGTGCTCCGGAACCAAATGTTCGAGACAGTCCTCGTGTGTGTAAATTCTCAGCATGAGTGATTAATATCCTCAAAGCGCCGTCGCTACTCAAGCACGTTATGCCAATATACAAGAACTCGGAAATCAGGCTGGTGATATATCGTAATCTTTTACATTGTTTTAGGATCATGACTCGCCAAAACTTTTACATAGCGTCGTATTACACTACGAGCGTTATACAAGGGGTCCCTAGCTATGGATAACCGCGACGAAGAAGAAAATCGCACTGAAGCGATAACGCCCACTGATGACAAGGACAACGCTGATTGGGATGACGCCGATCCGAGTGACATGTCTAAGGTACCAACAGTGCCGCAGGATGACCTATCAGAAGCCAACGAGATGGACTTTGAGGAATCGCTCCGGACAGATTCAGAGACCTCGGACGAACTCGCAACGCCAGGCGTTAGTGACTCAACCTCAGCGCCAGAAAAAGATTTTTTGGTCGATAGCGGACTTGCAGCGGCCATCAGCCCAAAGAACGCCGGGTTGGAATTGACCACCGAAGACGACCTCGACGAGGATGCAGAGGAAAGCGAATCAGCGTGGACGGATTCAGAGAGTGCACTTGCCTATCAAGACGATGATATTGATGACGATGATCGGGAAGATGATGATCTGGAATACGATGATGAGGATGACCTTGAGGACGACGAGGACCTCGATGAGGAGGACCTCGATGAGGACGACCTCGAGGAAGAAGACGACGAGAATGATGCAGACAGCAGTGACGAACATAACAGCGGCTTTGATAACGGTCTGACCGATCGAGCGGTTGATACGCCGGACGATCGGGCCACGCGCTCGGCATGGCCCATGTTGGTGGGATTCGTGGCGGTCATGCTAATTGCAGTGGGTGGTTGGGGGCTCTTTGAGGAGAGAGCCGTATTACAAGCAAGGATTAACGAATTAGAACGCAGTCAGTCACAGGCTCAATCTATAAATAGTGTAGACACATCGGTCCTGTCTGCTCTCGAAACAGATAACGCTGCGTTAAAGCTACAACTGGACGGTCTATATCGAGACTATGAGCTGGCGGTGGCTGAGATAACGAGCCTGCAGGAAGCAAGGGAGATGACAACGACGGATGCGCCCGAGGAGGATGAGCGGGTGTCAGCAGTCGCGACTAAACCCGAGGTTTCCACTCCAACCTCAGATACCGAGCTCGCGTTGGATACCGATGAGACCACGGGGAGCTGGTTCGTCAACATCGGGGCTTATTCCGTCCCTCAATCAGCAGAGAATATTGCTGCACAACTCGCCGATGGCGGTGTCGATGCTGTCATTCAGAAAATTTCGACCGATGATGGAAAAGTGCTCTTTAGAGTACGCGTGACCGGATTAAGCACCAGAGAAGACGCCCGACAAGTCGGCAATGATCTTGAATCACGCTACGGGATCAATCCCGTATGGGTGGGACGGTCTCCGTCAAGCCCCTGACTCGATCTATTACCACTGTACTGCAGCGACAAATACTGCACGTCAGACTCAAAAAGCCCCGCCGTGGCGGGGCTCCACTTCCCCGTCACTGATTTCTGGCACTACAAGCAGGACTAGCGGCGCGGTCGGCGTCTTTTGT
>JADHNP010000074.1 GCA_016779445.1 Luminiphilus sp.
GTCAACAAGGTCACGGCTGCATTTTTCTCCTGTAATCGAGGCAAGCGATCCATTGGTGTTGATCTCAAGTCCGAAGACGGCAAGAAAATTCTGTTTGATCTGGTTACCGATGCGGATGTGCTCATCCAGAATTTTCGACCTGGCGCTATGGAGCGGATGGGTTTTGGTGAGCCTGTTCTCAGAGAGATCAACCCCCGCTTGATTTATGTCTCGATTAGCGGGTTTGGGGAGGAGGGTCCCTACGCGCACAAGCGCGTTTACGATCCCGTTATTCAGGCGCTTTCCTGCGCCACAGATATTCAGGGCGATCGCGCCACGGGCCGTCCCCAGATGTTTCGTATCATCATCGCAGACAAAGTCACTGCAATTACGGCTGCACAGGCCATTAGCACAGCGCTCTACGCTCGAGAAAAATCCGGAGAAGGCCAGCATGTGCGGCTCTCTATGCTCGATGCCATGCTGAGCCTGTTCTGGCCCGAAGCGATGGCGGGGTTGACCTATGCTGATCAGGAGTTTGATGTCCGGAAATATCAAGGCGCGATGGACCTGATCTATGAGACTCAGGACCGGTTTATTACCGCGGGGGCAATTTCTAACAATGAGTGGGAGGGCATGTGTCGTGCACTCAATCGTGAAGATTTGATCGACCATCCCAACTTTAAAACCGCGCAGGGTCGATTCACGCACAATAGCGAGCGCAAAGACATTACCGCCGAAGAGATAAAAAAATGGTCTAGCGAGGAGATCCTGGCGCGCTTTGATCAGGAGGGTGTGCCCTGTGCACCCATTATTGACCGGTCCGAGCTTTTGGATCACGAGCAGGTGTTAGCTAATGGCTCAATAGACCGCCTGTATTTTGAGGAATTTGGTGAGGTACGTCAGGCTCGGCATCCGGCGCGCTTTGACAAGACGCCGGCAAGCGTATCGCGTCCTGCACCGCGTTTGGGTGAGCATGGCCGTGAGGTTTTGGCAGCTCTAGGTTATGACACGGCTGCCATCGATGCATTGGTGCAGGCTGGCACGGTGCTAGATTGAGTAGACAACGGAGATCGCGGTGAAGAAAACCTGTCTGGTAATTGGTGCGGGGGCCGGCATTGGCGGTTCAGTCGGTAAAAAATTTGCGGCTGAGGGCTACCATGCCGCGCTTTGCCGGCGAAGCAATATCGACGGCCTCAATGCGATGGTCGAGGACATGCGCGAAGCAGGATTGTCTGCAAGCGGGCACCTGCTGAATGCGGTGGAGGAGGGTGCCCTCGAAGAACTGGTTGAAGCCGCTGAGGCCATCGCCCCCATCGATACGGTGCTCTACAACTTAGGCGCGCAAATTGGGAACCGGTCTCTCGACGAGACACCCTTGAAGACGTTTGAGCTTGGCTGGAGGATGGCCTGTTTCGGTCTTTTTCGTGTCGCCAAGGTGCTTGTGCCGCTCATGGTAGAGCGGGGCCATGGCACGATTTTGGTGACCTCCGCTACGGCTGCGATGCGCGGCAACAGTGGTCAGCACTCTCACGCCGCCGCGATGGCGGGTCGGCGCCTGCTGTGTCAGACGATGAACGCCGAGTATGCGGCGCAAGGTGTTCACGTTGTTCATATCATGGTTGATGGGGCAGTCGATGCGCCTGACACGCTAGGGAAGATGCTGGGCGCCGAGCAGTTTGAAGCACTGCGGGAGGCCAAAGGCAAAGACAAGGATGGTCTCCTACTGCCGGAGAAGATGGCTGAGACGTATTTTCATCTCGCCACGCAACACCGCTCAGCGTGGAGCCATGAAATCGATTTGCGGGCTTATTCCGACCTCGCCTGGTGGAACCACGCAGTTAATATCTAACGGTATGGGGATCGCATTGTCTAATGTTGTGCACTCAGCCTGCACTCAGCACTGCACCGAGCGCGACACAAGGGGGATAGAGTGACGTTAGTCGTTGAGGCTTCGCGTGACAGCTGTGGGGCGACCATTACTGGTGTTCGATTGAATGAGCCCTTGTCTGCAGATTTGTTAGCAGCAATCCGAGCCCATTGGTTGGAGCATAAGGTGGTGGCGTTTCCAGATCAGCAACTCTCCCCCGAGCAGCTGGTTGGCTTTAGTGAGCAATTCGGTGCCATCGGCGAGGATCCTTTTTTTGGTCATATTGATGAGCATTCCAAAGTTGCCGCCATCCAACGCGACGCCAATGAAACAACCAGTATTTTCGCTGAGGTGTTTCACAGTGACTGGAGCTTTATGTCGGTGCCGCCGGCTGCCACAGCGCTTTACGGACTGACGATTCCGCCTGTAGGGGGCGATACGCTTTTCTCCGATCAGGTGGCGGCATATGAGCAGATGCCCGAGGCGCTGCGGGCTAGGGTAGAGGGGCTGACCGCGATTCATTCTGCTGCGCTGGGTTACGCCCCCGATGGGGCCTATGGTGAGGCTGATCAAGAGCAGGGGCGGAGTATGAAGATACTCTCGAGTGAGAAGGCGCGTGAAACCCAGGAGCATCCTCTCGTTCGCGTGCATCACGAGACAGGTAAGCGAGCACTGTATTCTTCAGCTGCTTATATCAAAGGATTTGTCGGATTAGAAAAGGCCGAAAGTGATGCGCTGCTGCTCGAGCTGTATGCGCACCAGACCCGGCCCGAATTTATTTATACCCATCGCTGGCAGGTGGGCATGTTAGTTATGTGGGACAACCGCTCGTTGTTGCACGCCGCCACCGGTGGCTATGACGGGCACGACCGCCTGCTGCACCGCACTACTATTTCAGATACCCGTTTTTAGAGGAGTTCTTCATGTCGTCATCTATTGAGTTTTTATTCGACTTCGCCAGCCCTAATGCCTACCTCTCTTACCACGTGCTGAGTGAGGTGGCAGAGCGCAACGGATCGGCGCTCACATTGACCCCGGTACTGTTGGGTGGACTTTTTAAACTCACCAACAATCAGGCGCCAATGGTTGCCTTCGGGGAGGTCAAAGGAAAGCTGGATTACGACATGCTGGAGACGCAGCGATTTATAGCGGCGCACCGATTAGAGCGATTCCGCTTTAACCCGCACTTTCCGATCAACACGATCATGTTGATGAGAGGTTTCATTGCGGCACAGGAAATGGGTGTTCAGCAGCAATATGTTGACGCTAATCTGGCGGCCATGTGGGAGCAAGAGCAGAACATGGGTGACCCAGAAGTGGCCGCCAGTGTCTGGCGGGCAGCAGGTCTCGACGCGCAGGCTTTGATTGAAGCGATTCAAACCCAGCCAGTGAAGGATGCGCTATTGCACAATACGCAGCAGGCCGCCGAACGCGGTGCATTTGGTGTCCCGACGTTTTTTGTAGGCCAGGAGATGTTCTTCGGTAAGGAGCGAATCTCTCAGATCGAGGCCATGATTTAGCGCTGAGGTGCTGCAGTATAGGTCGTCATAGCACCCGGTGAAGGGCATCGAGCATAGCGTTGGGCGCTTCTACCATGATCGTATGCCCGGCCTCTGGTAATACCTCTACGATAGGGGAGGAAATGGCTTCCTGCAGTGCGCGAGTGCTCCTTACCGGGGTCAGACGATCCTCTGCGCCCAGAATCAGCAGGGTGGGGCAGCTTATCTTTGCGGCCTGCTCCGTGCCCGCAATGTACTCATTACACGCGCGCATATCGTGAAACAACACGCCGGGGCCGGACTGCTCGTACAGCCTGAGTGTATTACCAATCATCCAGATGCCAGAGTTGCGATTGCCGCCGAACTGGTGGCGTTTGCTGAAGCCCCACTGCGTTAGCATATCGAATGCGGCATGATCATTGGACTCCGCAGCGTTGAGGATAGCGTCTGAAACTGGCATGGGGGTGGTCGTGCCTACCAGCGCGATGGCTCTCACCCGCGGGGAATGGCTCGCGGCACATTCGAGAGAAATCAAACTCCCCAAGCTATGGCCTACCAAAGCGGCCTGATCAATTTTTAGCGTATCGAGAACACCAACTATCCAGTTGGCCATTTCCTCCACCGTAGACAAGGGCATGCCCTCTGATCGGCCATGCCCGGGTAAATCAACCGAGATCACATTGTTGCCATGTCGGGCGAAATGCCGCGCCGCGAGCGTCCAGACGATGTGATCCATGCCCGATCCATGGATAAAGACAATACTGGGTTTGCTGGCATCGATGTCTCGCGAATTGGTGTAGCAGTAGACTGGCTGACCGTGTACCTCGATACGCATTAGCGGCCGCCTCCCGCGGCCTTTCCCGCTGCTCTCAGGCCCTGTTTTAAATCGGCCTTCAGGTCTTTGGGATCTTCGAGCCCAATAGACAGACGAATGGTGCCTTCACCAATGCCGCCCGCCGCGAGGGCGGCTGCATCCATACGATGGTGTGTGGTGCTGGCAGGATGTATTACCAGGGACTTTGCATCTCCGATATTGGCGAGATGCGAGAACACGCTCAGTGCGTCGACGAACGCAATGCCCGCGGCGCGACCACCGGCGAGATCAAAGCTGAATACGGCCCCGCAGCCATTAGGCAGCAACTCTGCCGCCAATGCCTGGTCTGGGTGGCCGTCAAGCTCTGGGTAACCCACTCGGGTAACCTGCTCTTGCTCTAGTAGGAACGCCGTAATCGCGCGGGTGTTTTCAACGTGCCGCGCCATGCGCACGCTGAGAGTCTCGATACCCTGCAAAATATGAAACGCAGAGGTCGGCGCCATGCAGGCACCAAAGTCTCGCAGGCCCTCCTTTCGCGCTCGCTGTATCATAGCGGAGGGGCCGAATTCTTCAGTAAAAATGAGGTTATGAAAGCCCGCATAAGGCTCTGAAAGAGTTGGGAATTTACCTGAAGCTTCCCAGTCAAACTGGCCGCTGTCCACCAATAAACCGCCGATCACAATGCCGTGTCCGCTTAAGAACTTGGTGGCGGAGTGCTGAATGATGTCCGCCCCTAACTCAAATGGCTTGATCAAGTAGGGGGTAGTAGTGGTCGAATCCACCATCAATGGCAGACCGGCGGCATGTGCGACCTCCGCAATTGCCGGAATGTTGAGGACATCAAGACTGGGATTGCCCAGCGTTTCCCCAAATACAAGCCGCGTATTGTCCTGAATCGCGTTGGCAAAGGCCTGAGGATCCCGCGGGTCGACAAAAGTGGTTTCGATACCAAAACGAGGTAGGGTATAAGCCAGTAGGTTGTGGCTGCCCCCGTACAGCGCTGCGGAAGCGACAATGTGAGAGCCGGCCCCCATGAGCGTGATGATGGCAAGATGCAGGGCGGCCTGACCGCTCGCCGTCGCGATCGCGCCGACGCCGCCCTCTAGCGCCGCAATGCGCTCCTCAAGCACCGCATTGGTCGGGTTGCTCAGTCGCGAATACACATGACCCGCGCGTTCAATATTAAACAGAGACGCCGCGTAGTCCGAGTCTGGAAAGCAAAACGACGCCGTCTGGTAAATGGGCGTCGCGCGTGCGCCCGTGGCCGGGTCTGGCTGCGCGCCTGCGTGCAGTGCAAGGGTATCGAGACCAGGATAATCGGGTGCTGTCATAATGTGCTCCTTGCAGTCCTAAGCTGTCAGATACTGAAGCCGCCAAGCTTGGTTTCGAGATACTCCTCAATGCCTTCGCGTGCGCCCTCTCGGCCTAATCCACTCTCTTTCATGCCCCCAAATGGCGCTGCCGCGCTGGTAGGGTTGATGTCGTTAATGCCAATGATGCCAAACTGGAGTTGCTCGAAAGCACGCAACGCTCTGGCCAGGTTCTGAGTGTAAACATACGCAGCAAGGCCGTAATGGGTGTCATTGGCCATGGCAATCACGTCGTCCTCATCGTCGAAGGGCACCACCGCCGCGATGGGTCCGAATGTTTCTTCCCGATAAATCAGCATGTCTGGGGAGACATCGGTGAGCACCGTGGCGTCATAGAAACAGCCTTTATCAAGGCCACTGTCTGTAAGCCGTGCGCCACCCGCGAGCAGTTCTGCGCCCTTATCAATGGCGTCGCGGACCTGGCGGTCGACTTTGTCAACTGCAGCTTCATTAATCAGTGGGCCAATACTATTGGCAGGATCCATTCCATCCCCAGCCCGCAGTGCGTTGACTCTGGATTTGAGTGTTTCAAGGAACGGCTCCAGGATTCGACGTTGAACAAAGATACGGTTGGGGCTGATACAGGCCTGTCCGGTATTCAGAAACTTCACCAGTGACACGCCCTTTGCTGCGTGCACGGGGTCTGCGTCATCGTAGACAATGAAAGGCGCGTGGCCACCAAGCTCCATTGAAACACGCTTCAGCTGGGGCGCAGACGCCTGAGCGAGATGTTTGCCGACTGCGGTCGAGCCGGTGAAGGTCAGCTTACGCACTACCGGATGGGTGCAGAAAACGACCCCGATTGGCTTGGGATCGCTTGCTGTAACGAGGTTGGCTACGCCTGCCGGAAAACCGGCCGCTTCAAGAATTTTAAATACAGCGATGGCGCAAAGCGGTGTGCTTTCGGCCGGCTTCAACACTACTGTGCAACCTGCCGCAAGCGCCGGCCCCAGTTTCCGGGTCAGCATGGAGATCGGGTAGTTCCAAGGCGTGACGGCGGCGACAACACCGATCGGCTGTTTTTGTACGAGAAATCGCTGATCTGAACGCGCCGAGGGGATCGTCTCGCCATAGACGCGCTTGGCTTCTTCCGCAAACCAGAGCAAAAAATCTGCCGCGTACTTCACCTCATTCATGGAGGCCTTAAGCGGCTTGCCTTGCTCCCGCGTCATGAGCTCAGCGAGCTCGCCTTGCTGGGACATCATTAGCTGATGCGCACGATAAAGTAAGCCAGATCGCGTATAGGCTGTCTCGGCCTTCCAGCTTGCTAGGGCGGCCTCGGCAGCTTCAATTGCCCGAGTGGCATCGTGTTCGGTGCCGTCGGGGACTCGACCGATTTCTTCCCCGGTAGCGGGGTTGAAAACGGGGAACATAGGCCCGTTGGTAAGCCAGTCTCCGTTAATATACATAGTGCCTGTCCCTGTCCTATGCCGATAACGGTGGCCGAAATCCACGCGTCTGGGCGAAAAAACCGCGCGCAGGGTAGCATGAATAGAGACTCCCTTTTACGCCATGAACACAGAGAATGCGCATAGCTGTGTGAAAGATCAGCGCTGAACTAGCGACTAGTTTTGGCGGCTGTGTTTGCGTTTTTCTGGGCCTCTATCAGCAGGGAGCGGACGTCGTTGGCCACAGTGTCAGCGTGCAGGAATGAGGTGCTGTAGATGTTGCGGATCTGACGCGATTCATCGATCAGGAATACCCGCAAAATATGTGACATGGTGCCCATGTAATCGCCGTTCGCGTCATAGTCGCGAATAACCCACTGGTCATAGGCACTCAGGATGGGGTCAAGCGTCGCTGCGCCTTCGGTGGTTAGGAACTGCCAGTCAAAGTCCTGTGCTCTAAATTGAGAGCCATAGGCGTCGATAACATCGGGCGTGTCAAAGAGCGGATCGAAACTGAAGCTCACCAAGCGGGCCTTGTTGGCGGTCAGTGGATCCGCCTGCAGTGCGTCCTGCACGCTGCGCATTACGTAAGTGGCTAGCGGGCATCCGTTCACATCGTCACAGGTCGTGAAGATAAAGCTCAATACAGTGGGCTTGTCCCCGATAAAGTCGTGCAAGCGAGCCTCATTGCCGCTGCTGTCCAGCACGTCTCCGTCGGCGGCCGCGCCCATAGGGGGTAGCCCGTAACTGCCCGGCTCAGGCGCGGTGAACTCCAGTGGCGCATAGCCAGGAGCCAGCACAACTGGTTGTTTATGCTCGTGTGGCGCGCAGAGTGCCGCAGCACTCCAGGCCCAGATCAGCAGGAGTAATAAGGTACCGCGCACGTAGTGATCAGTGCGCGGGGGGCGTGCCAAGGCCGGAGGGTGACTGCGCTGACGTGCCGCCATAAAGCGCATGTGCGCCAAAGCGCATCTGGTGTGGTGCGCCAAGGCCCAGCTCGATAAAGTCGAGGTTGAACTCCGGGGTCAACGACTCTCCATCCCAGTTGTACAGCTTGAAGTACTGCAGGTCATTGCCCTCCGAGGCAGTGGTTTTATCCCAGCTGGCCAGCAGGGAGGACGTGAAGTAGACACGCTCTCCATCCCAGCTCTGCGACACCATATTGACCTGTTCGCCAATCTGCTTCTCCATCACCTGAGTCGGCGCAAAGGGATCGGAGATGTCGTACAGTCGGACCAAACCGTCATTCCAAGTATTGATCCAAAGGTGGTTGTCATCCGCGGAGATAGAAATATCCACCGGCAGCGGAATTTTGCTGGCATCACCGATGTCGGCGACGGCTTTCGCCTGCCACTCTCCTGCATCATCCTCATAAATCAACCAGACTTTTGAGGTCAGTGCCGTGGTAGTGAAGCAGTAATTTGAGCGAGAGCCCCACGCACAGCGGATTTCGAGCGGCGCGCCAGGCACGTCAAGAATCTTTTTGGGCGTGCGGGTGTGCAGATCCCAAATGACGACCGTGTTACCAAATCGCTTCATCGCTTCGGCGTCACCCATCATCTTGCCGAGGTTCATCATGTAATTGTTCCAACCGGTAAAGGAAGACGTCACCAGCACGTTGCGGCGCGGCAGCGCCCGCGCGTCGTAGCCATAACCATCTGCAAAGCTACCAGCTTTGACCGCCCCCTGAAGATTGTCGTCAGTGGGCATCCAGACGCTTGTGATGAAGTCGCCACCGTTGGTGTACTCAGCCATACCGGTTCGACCACCGTGGTCGCGGTTGTTGGATAAGCCGGTCACCAGCATGCGCCCGGGTAGCGCATAATTGGTGTGGGGCCCAACGACGCCGCCGGTTTTTTCGACGAAGTCGTCAATAGTGCGATGTAGCTTGGGTGCTGCGGGGTCAGAGTGAACATCGAAGATAAAAATTTTGCTGGTATCTAGACCCGATGCCCACAAGTAGCGTCGATCGTCAGTCAGACCCGAATGGTGCGCCTCATGTCTTCCTCCCATTGAAATAGAGTGAATAACGGTGCCATAGGTTTCCGAGTCAGGATTCACGTCCACAGTAACGAGTTTGTCCTCGCCATCACCCACGCCCTCGAGGCCCAGGGTCCAAATATAGACATAGTCTTCCTGGCCGACGATTTTTGCCATGTATGGTGACATACAGGTTTCGTCCGCTGCAGTTGGTTGCACGATCAATGCCAGCGCAATTGCCGCTGATAAAAATGCTCGCAAAATCATTATTTTCCCCTAGGTTTTCTGCCACAATTTGCCGATGCTACCACCGAAACCCATTTCTGCGAATCGTTTTAAACAGGTCCGAAATGGTCTCTTGATGTCCTTCCTATTCGCCCTGACATCGTTGTCTGTTGCCGGAGCTGGGGTGTCACGGGCAGAGACCCGACTAACGCTCGCGTCAGACCACCGGGTTGGCTTGGCCGATTCTCGAGTCGGCTACGAATCGCAAGCCTATGTCACTGACTCGAAAGGGGTCATTGTGGATCTCGGGCAACGGCAACCACTTCATCGCCTTAGCGAGAACCCTCCGCTGGGTTTGCCCCCATTGGCTTCGCCGTTACAGGCGGACGAGATCAATTTGGGCCGGCAACTTTTCTTTGACCGTCGGCTTTCCGTTAACGAGACGCTCTCTTGTGCGATGTGTCACATCCCTGAACAGGGCTTCACTCAAAATGAGTTGGCAACGCCGGTAGGGCATTTGGGGAAAGGCGTTAGACGCAATGTGCCCTCGCTCTACAACGTCGCGTATAAGAGCGCGCTATTCCTTGACGGGAGAGAGACCTCACTAGAGACCCAAATTTGGTCGCCTCTACTGGCAGTAAATGAAATGGCAAATGCGAGCCGCGAGGCTGTGCTTGAGAAAATCGCGGCCAACGTCGATTACCGTACACAATTCAATTCAATATACCCAGGTGGATTGACCGAAGAATCGGTCGGGCGTGCTTTGGCGGCCTATCAGCGCGCACTGTTATCGGCTGATTCGCCCTTTGATCGTTGGTACTTCGGTGACCAAGTGAAAGCGGAGGGCCTGAGACAAAGTGGTGCAGTCTATCCTCGGCTTGCTGAAGAGGGTTTCGCGATATTCCAAGAAAAAGGCTGTGCCAGTTGCCACCGACTTAACGAAGCGGACGCGCTGTTTACTGACAGCCAGTTTCATAACACCGGTACCGGTCTCAGGCGTTACGGACGGGCATTGCGGCCGCCAAAAGTGCAGCTGGCTCCCGGTGTCTACGTGGTGCCTACGGTCGACGCCGAAACTGAAACCTTCACCGACGAGGGGCGATACGAAGTGACTGGCGACCCGGCAGACCGCTGGCGCTACCGCACTCCGAGTCTTCGTAACGTCGCACTGACAGCGCCCTATATGCATGACGGATCGTTGGCGACTCTGGAATCTGTGATGCAATTCTATGCCAATGGCGGCGGCGAGGATCCGATGCAAGATCTGCGGATAAGTCGCCTCAGACTCTCACAGCAAGAGCAATCTGCTCTCGTCGCTTTTCTCCGGACGCTCACCTCTGACCACGTTAATGCATTGGTTTCAGACGCGCGTAGCGTGGCGATCGGTGAGCGCTCCGCAGGTGGTCAGTAACCCCTATCATGATAGGGTGACAGCTTCGATTCCAAGACTGGTCAATAACTATGCTGTCACTCACTAAAAAAGCGCTGTGCGTTATTTGCCTCGGTTTAATCGGTTGCGGCGGAGACCCAGCGGCGGTTGCGCCAGACGCAGGGGTTGGCGATCTCGCACAACGTGCGGGCGCGCCGTTATTTGAGGGTATGGGGGCTTTCCACATGCCAGTGACAACGACGGACCCTGACGCTCAGCGCTATTTTGATCAGGGCATGGTGCTGGCTTTCGGCTTTAACCACGCCGAGTCCATTCGCAGCTTTCGTGCCGCACAGACGCTCGACCCTCTTTGTGCGATGTGTTTTTGGGGGGAGGCGCTTGCGACCGGCCCTAACATTAACGTTACCAGTGATGGCAAGGCCATCATGTCTTCTGATGAGCGGGTTAGCGCTCGGGCGGCAATCGATAAGGCGCTTGGATTAATCGCAGGCCTGACAAAAAAAGAACAGGATTGGATTCGAGCACTTGACCAACGCTATGACGGCCAAGCAGCGTCGCTGCGGGATCCGCTTGACCGAGCTTGGGCCGATGCACTGGAGGCGATGGCAAAACGGTATCCTGAGGACACCACCGTCGCCTCAATCTATGCAGAAGCACTGATGAACACCATGCCCTGGGACTATTGGGGTCCAAGTGGCGAAGCGAAACCGGATACCCAAGCGGTGATCGCAAGCCTTGAGCGTGTGATGGCGGCGGGCCCCGACCATCCCCTTGCGCTACACCTATACATCCATGCTTTGGAGGCCTCGTCGAATGTACAAAAGGCCGAGCCAGCAGCAGATCGGCTTTCTGATCTGGTGCCCGGTTCAGGTCATCTGGTGCATATGCCCAGCCAT
>JADHNP010000011.1 GCA_016779445.1 Luminiphilus sp.
TTAAATTCCAGTTCGTTGGGGAGTCGAGCGATAAAGTCGGTGCCGTCACTCAAGCTGTGGGTTTGCCATGCAAAACGCGCCATGAGCTTATCTCCGGGCGAGTACTCGACATGCTTCGATTCTATGACTTCGGCCAAGACCAATCCCATGACCGGCTCATTAAGCGCCATTGCGGGCAGCACCTCATCGCCTGAGTCCTCATTCATCCAGTTGCGAAAACCCGCATCGAGTGAAATGAAGTCGTTGCGCGTGAGGAAGTACCCCTTCTCCACCTCGGGTAGCGGTGTCACTTCAATGGCAAAGTCAGCTTCAACCGGATTACCTTTTGGCCGACGTGCCAGAATCACGGATTGCATCATTTCGAGGTCCTTTTTTATTTTTGCTTTCCTGAGAAAGACTGTCTTATCAGACAGAAAAAAGCCACCCGAAGGTGGCTATTTGAGTGAGTGCAGGATGCTCAGAACTCGTAACCAATGGTTACGCCGAACTGTTGTCTGGGCGCAAGCTCGGTCCATGTGAAAGAGCCAGTGGTAAATCTTCGTTGCTCACGATTCCCATCCTCCAGCACATCTGTTCCATAAACGATAAATTTGAATGTGCCATTTTCAGTGTCGCGTAAGTAGGTAGCTGAAATATCAAGGGCTTCCCAACTGGGTATTGTGACCCTTGGGAACGTCGCTGGGTCGTAAATTGCCCAAGGGGTTTGAGTATACACCTCGTCTTGAAAGCTGAAGTTAGCGGCAAAAATAACTTCGCCGCCTAACATCTGTGTCCTTTGCTCGCCACTGATGCTGTATGTTAGCTCGGGCGCGTATAACATATTAGCGTTCCCCGATACGTCCACACCATTGTAGTCGTAGGTGTCAAAACTGGTGTCGAGGGTCCCCAAGGATAGTCTCAGGGTAGTTGCCGCCGAAGGCATCCAAACAGCCTCAATTTCAACCCCATCTTGGCTAGTTTCACCAACATTCTTGATATAAGAGCATGTTATCCCAGCCGCATCCTCCTCGGCACCACCTTTGCCGCACTCTGGAAAGCTAGCAGGCGTAACTACATTGAGCTGCATGTCGGTGTAGTCGGCGTTGAAGTAAGTAATGTTGAATTGAGTATTCTCGGTTGGGTTCGTTCTTAAACCGATCTCTATACTTTCTACGTCTTCAGACTGGTAGGGTGCAACCTCTGACGGGGTTGTGCCTCGGTTGAAGAAGCCGCCGCTACGGAAGCCAGTCGAGTAGGAAACGTAACCCATACCCTTTGAGAACTCTTTCTGTAGAACGGCTCGATAGGTAATGTTGTCGTCAGAAAAAGAGGGTGTTGCATACATTTGAAGCACGCTGGGATCTGTATTGTTAGCAATTCGATCCGCGTCTCCGACTACTGGGGGCCACGAATATGACTCCATTTTTTTATCTTCATCCGTATAACGTGCTCCAAGGGTAACCGACCAGTCGTTGGCAAAATCGTAGGTTAATTCGCCATACAAGGCCTGAGCCTCTGCCTCATGGTTTACTGTAAATGGTTGAATCGGCCCTGAAGTAATGAAGGAATCTGCCTCCAGATAGTAGAGTCCAGCCACGTAGCTAAGCGGGCCATCGGAAGTAGAGCTTAGTTGCAGCTCGTGAGAGGTTTGCTTGAAATCTTGGAATCTATTTACTGGAAAGAAAATAGTGCTGGATCCCCATGAAGATTCATGCACCTCTTCCTCATAATCCATGATCCCCATAGTATATTTAAGCTGATGGGCACTAAGATTATGGGTAATGACTAAGGTTGTATTGTTCCCCCACATGTAGGCCTCTAATGGGTTCAATTGAGGCGATGTTTTCCAGTCGTTGGACTGTGATGTCTCGTAACCAGTTAAAGCCTCTGGAAAAGGTCCTACCATTAAGTTATCCGGAGCGATTGTATCGTGATCGTAATCGTCATAAGTTAGCAATACTGACGTGTCATCAGAGATATCAAATCTTACGCTGGCGGATATTGTGGTGGAGTCTCGGAAATCACGCCGATCCTGCAAGGTTGTGTTGTAAACATGAGAGTCTGACTGAATGTTTTTAAATGCTAGTTTCAGTCCTCCTCGGTCTCCAAGTGGCATGTTCACGACCCCTTTGATGTCCGTCATGTCCTGATCACCGAAAGTACCTTGTAGTTTTGCACCCCATTCTCCAGTGGGTTTAGTTCTAGTTACATTAATTACACCACCGATAGTGTTCCTGCCGAATAGCGTTCCCTGAGGACCTCGCAGTACTTCAACTGACTCAACGTCAAACATGTCGAACACGGCGCCAGAATTGCTCGCCATGAAAACGCCATCAACAGCAACGCCGACAGTAGGCTCTAGAGACTTCTCGATATCATCGAAACCGATCCCTCTAATGGTGGCGCTGAGAGATTCTGACCCTATGTAGGTCTCATGCAGTTCGACATTTGGCACCATCTTGTCGATGTCAGTGGTGCGTTGAATAGAGCCACGCTCAAGCTGATTAGGCGTTAGTGCAGTAACGGCCACGGGCACGTCCTGAAGTGATTCCTGTCGCTTACGCGCTGTTACCACGACCTCCTCAATCAGGCTTTCCTGCGCTTGAGCATTGGGGGCGATAGTCACTGAACAGACAGTTCCTGTCGCAGCGATGGTGATCGCTAAGGCAATAGGGGATTTACATGACAAAATGTCTCTCATGGGAACTCCAGATTTTAATAATTATGATTAACGCAAGGATTCGCTAACTTCCCCTGTTGCATTTATGCAGGGGAGTGGTGCAATTCCGTTAATGCTAACACTGCGGCTAAAAAGATGCAAACAGCGCTGATTGTTTTTTTTGCTCGCGTTTAAGGTAGGTCTACCAGACACTTTATTAACAGCGTTTTCGCTGGCTTAACAGCTACAAAGTGGGCCAATAGGGGCCTTGGTTTGGGTTGTTTAGACCCCCGGGTTCAGCTCAAAACAAGCAGTCTCAGAATCTGCGGGGAGCCAGTCACGGGCTGTGCTCGTCCAGCAAGTGGTTCCTACAGATAACCAACTGGTGTCCTCCATGCCACCCGCTTTGATAAAGATCTGCCCCGGTAGTTCGTCAACAAACGTGAACATCTGGCTACCGCACTTGGGACAGAACCCGCGGTTGACATGTGAACCCTCAAAACCCAGTGACGCAAAGGTCTTGTACTCGCCCGAGATGGAGACCGCGTCCAAAGGAAACAAGATGACAGTTGCTTTGCCTGACCCCGTCACTCTTTGGCAGTCTTTGCAGTGACAATGCAATCCGAAGCCGACTTGGGTCTCGTCAAACTCATACTGTACATCGCCGCATAAGCAGTGGCCTTTTTGCATTATTTGTCTCCTCTTTTAGTCTTTTTATTGATCTAACTTTATCAGGCTTTATTGTTGATCGAGCAGACGGTCACGGCCTTTTGTGTTCCTCAATGGGAGACCTGAGCGTTTACTCAACTAGCCCGGCCATACGCCTAATGGCTTGGTAGCGGGTGGCCCAGATCCGCTGACTGAGGCGCGCCTTCGGGGCAAAGAGCTCTGAGGCGTGGTATGCACCTGTCCAGAGATGAAACTCCACCGGGACGCCGGCCGCAGAGAGTCGCTGCACAAGGGTAATGTCCTCATCGCGAAATAAGTCGAGGTCGCCCACGTCGATATAAGTGGGAGGCAAATTGCTAAGATCATCTGCACGCGCTGGCGCGGCATAGGCGTCAGCCTCCACCCCCCCTAGATACCAGTTCCACGCCTCGATCGAACCCGCTCGATCCCAAATGCCAATATTCAGCACCTCGTGAGAAGAGCGCGTGTTGTGCCGATCGTCAATCATGGGATAAATCGGCAAAAGATATGCTAGCGCAGGACCACCACGATCCCGCAGCATTAGGGCGGTCGCGAGTGCGAGGCCGCCGCCTGCGGAGGCGCCCATCAGCCCAATATTGGTGGGATCCATGCCTAATGCTTCGGCATTTGCGAATACCCAAGTCACGCCTGCATAGCAATCCTCGGGAGCCGCGGGGTAGGGACACTCTGGCGCCTTTCGGTAGTCGATAGAGGCAATGGGGATATTGAGCTCAGTGGCCGCTTCGCGCAGGTTCTCGTCTTGGCTCTCGAGGTCTCCCATGATCATGCCGCCTCCATGAATATAAATAAGCCCGGGCGCTGTGGCGGCCGCTGTTTTCGGCCGATAAAGTCTCAGTGTCAATTCACCATCTGGACCCACGTACCGATGCTCAGAAGTCTGCAGCTGAGGGAAGTTGCCTTTCGGTGCTCCTGCGCGCGCTGCCGACATGGCGGTACGGCGAGCGACAATATCAGGGATAACGTTAAACCCGCCGGGAAGTGCCTCCCAGAGGGCTTCTAGAGGGGGTCTGCTCTCGGTATCAATGCGGTCCCAAAGTGACATTGCTTTGCTCCTTTTCCGTTGGGGAGCGAGTGTAGCGTCCTGTGACCAGAAAAATGAACACTTTGACAATGTGAAAGAAAAGAGGAGGGCGCTGTGCCTACAAAAAAGGGCGCCGAAGCGCCCTTGTATGAAGTTAAACGGTTAATCCCAACTAAGTGCACCACCGGTTTGGTATTCAATGACGCGTGTCTCGAAAAAGTTCTTCTCCTTGCGTAAATCCATGATTTCTGACATCCAGGGGAAAGGGTTCTGCACGCCCGGGAACTGCTCGGTCAGGCCCAATTGGGATAGCCTACGATTGGCGATAAAGTGCAGGTATTCTTCCATCATTGCGGCGTTCATCCCTAGTACGCCTCGAGGCATCGTGTCTCGTGCGTACTCGATTTCGATTGCCGTGCCCTCGAGTATCATTTGTGTCACCTCTTCTTTGAACTCAGGCGTCCACAGTCTGGGATTCTCAAGCTTAATCTGATTGATGACGTCTATGCCAAAATTCAGGTGCATCGACTCATCACGCAAAATGTACTGGAACTGCTCTGCAACACCGGTCATTTTGTTACGCCGGCCCATAGAGAGTATCTGGGTAAACCCACAGTAGAAGAAAATGCCTTCAGTAACCGCATAAAAACCGATCAGGTTTCGCAGTAGCTGCTGATCTGACTCCAAAGTGCCAGTATTGAAATTTGGATCTGATAAAATGTGCGTATGGCTAATAGACCAAGCGGCTTTCTTGGCGACCGACGGTACCTCGCGATACATATTAAATACTTCGCCTTCATCCATCCCGAGCGACTCAATACAGTACTGGTAGGCGTGCGTGTGGATCGCTTCCTCAAAGGCCTGGCGCAACAGATATTGGCGGCATTCAGGATTGGTCACCAAGCGGTAAATACCCAACACCAGATTGTTGGCCACTAGCGAATCAGCAGTAGAGAAGTATCCCAGAGAGCGCATAATAATGCGGCGCTCGTCCTCGCTCAGCCCCTCTTTGCTCCTCCAGGTGGCGACATCCGCTGTCATATTAATTTCCTGTGGCATCCAATGATTGGCGCAGCCATCGAGATATTTTTGCCAAGCCCAGTCGTATTTGAACGGAACCAACTGATTAAGGTCAGCGCGACAATTGATCATGGCTTTTTCGTCTACCGACACGCGCGACGCGCCTATCTCCAACTCTTCTAAAGCTGCAGCGGTATCTATGTTGGCGATAGCAGCTTCGGCTGCGTGCATCGCGTCAAGATCCGGTTCTGCTTCCGTTGCCTCTGCTGCGGGCGCTGAAGGTTCTTCAATCACGCTTTGTGCTGCTGCTGCTGCGGCGGCAACGACCGCAGGCTCCGGAGCCGATGCTGCGGTGTCGTCCTGGTTGTAATCTTCCCAAGTTAGCATTTTGCTTTGTCTCCTTTTACAGCGCGCCTTTATTGACAGGCTTCACAATCTGGGTCGTCCAGCGAGCAGGCCTGTGGCACTGGCGCAGGCTGTGGTGCTTCTGTAGTACTGGACACAGCGTTCAAATTGCCCGTGCTCACGGTTGATTTCTCGGTGCCGGTAGCGGCGAGTGATCGTAGATAGTAGGTGGTTTTCAAGCCGCTATACCAAGCCATACGGTAAGTCACGTCGAGCTTTTTCCCGCTTGCGTTATTAATGTAGAGATTGAGTGACTGGGCTTGATCAATCCACTTCTGTCGACGGCTGGCGCTGTCTACTAGCCACCGTGGCTCGACCTCAAATGCAGTTGCGTATTTGGCTTTGAGGTCTGCTGGAATACGATCGATGCTTTGCACGCTACCGTCGTAGTACTTTAGGTCATTGACCATTACTTTGTCCCACAGATCGCGGCTCTTCAGATCGTTGACCAAGTAGGGGTTAACCACTGTGAATTCCCCCGACAGGTTCGACTTCACGTAGAGGTTTTGATACGTCGGTTCAATCGACTGTGACACACCCGTTATATTGGCAATGGTCGCAGTGGGTGCGATCGCCATTACGTTCGAGTTGCGCATGCCCGCCGAGGCAACTTTGGCTTTGAGAGTGTCCCAATCAAGCGTCTTGTCTCGATTGACATTGATGTACTTCTCACCGCGCTGCTCGATCAGGATATCAAGTGAGTCCAGCGGGAAGATGCCTCTGCTCCAGAGCGAGCCGTCGTAGGAGGAGTAACTGCCACGCTCACTCGCCAGCTCACTTGAGGCCTCAATGGCATAGTAACTGATCGCTTCCATAGATTTATCGGCGAAGTTGACCGCATCATCGGATCCATAAGGGGCATCCATACGATACAGAGCGTCTTGAAAACCCATCAAGCCCAGACCAATCGGGCGATGGCGGAAGTTCGATGTCTCTGCTTGCGGCACTGAGTAGTAATTGATGTCGATGACATTATCCAACATGCGGATAGCAGTGCGGACTGTGCTGCGGAGTTTGTCCAAATTCAGCTCTCCGTTTTCAATATGCTGAGGCAGATTGACCGAGCCAAGATTGCAGACAGCGATTTCTTCTGAGTTGGTATTGAGTGTTATTTCCGTACACAGGTTTGACGAATGCACCACTCCGCAATGCTGTTGGGGAGAGCGGAGATTGCAGGGGTCCTTGAAAGTCATCCAAGGGTGACCGGTCTCAAAGATCATTCCAAGCATCTTGCGCCAGAGATTTTGTGCTTTGAGCGTTTTGTACAATTTGATCTCGCCGCTTCGGGCCATCTGTTCATAGTGCTCGTAGCGCTCTTCAAATGCGGTGCCATACAGGTCATGAAGGTCGGGCGCATCATTTGGGGAAAACAGCGTCCATTCGCCGTCCTCAAATACCCGCTTCATAAACAGGTCAGGGATCCAGTTTGCGGTATTCATGTCGTGGGTGCGGCGCCGGTCATCGCCCGTGTTCTTGCGCAGATCGAGGAATTCCTCGATGTCCATATGCCACGTTTCGAGATATGCACACACGGCCCCTTTGCGTTTGCCGCCCTGATTGACGGCGACGGCGGTGTCATTCACTACCTTTAAAAACGGAACAATGCCTTGGCTCTTGCCATTGGTGCCTTTAATGTAAGCGCCCAACGCCCTGACCGGCGTCCAGTCATTACCCAGACCCCCGGCGAATTTAGACAACATGGCATTGTCTTGGATAGCGCCGTAAATCCCGAATAAATCATCCGGCACCGTGGTGAGGTAACAAGAACTAAGCTGGGGTCGCAACGTGCCGGAATTGAACAGCGTCGGCGTTGAGCTCATGTAATCAAATGACGACAGCAGCCGATAAAACTCAACAGCGCGAGCATTGGGGTCGTCTTCTCTCGTTGCCAATCCCATGGCTACCCGCATAAAGAAAATCTGAGGTAACTCGAAACGGATTTCGTCGCTGTGAATGAAGTAGCGGTCATAAAGTGTCTGCAAGCCAAGGTAAGTGAATTTCAGATCGCGTTCAGCCTGCAATGCCTCTCCGAGCATATCTAGATCGAATTCCGCAAGATTAGGTGCCAGCAGCTCCAGTTCTATGCCACGGGAAATGTATGCTTTGAGTGCCTGCGGGTAGTAGGTTTCCATTTCCGCCTGCGTGGCACTCTCCGCCAAGCCGAGGAAGCTAAGGCCCTCAGCGCGAAGGTCATCCAGCAACAACCGCGCGGCGGCATAGCTATAGTTGGGCTCCTGTTCGATCAGGGTACGCGCTGTGATGACTAGAGAAGTACTGCATTCTCTCGCTGTCACACCGTCGTAGAGGTTGCGCAGCGCCTCATCGATAATCGCCGATTCGCTCACGTCCTGCAGGCCTGCACAGGCTTCTCCCACGATGGTACCGACCCGTTCGATATCGAGTGGCTGCCTACTGCCATCAGCTTGCACGATATGTATCGCTTTTGCTGCCGCTTGCGATTCCGGCGACAGCGCTACGCGTGCGTCGCGCTCTTGACGTCTTGCCTCTCTATAGATGACATAGTCTCGAGCGATCTTGTGTTCCCCGCCGCGCATCAGCTCCAGTTCAACTTGATCCTGAATATCCTCTATGTGCAGTGTTCCGCCCGAGGGCATGCGTCGTTTAAAGGTGGCGACGACCTGAGCGGTCAGCTGAGCAACCGTTTCATGGATGCGGCTGCTCGCCGCAGCGGTACCGCCTTCCACGGCCAGAAACGCTTTGGTGATCGCTACGGTGATTTTGCTGTCCTCAAACGGCACCACTGTGCCATTGCGTTTAATGACTCGGAGTTGTCCTGGGGCCGTCGCGGAAAGGCGAGTGGGGTTAGGATTTTCTGTGGTCGCTGCCGGTTTGGATGCGATGTTTTGTTGTTCTACTGACTCACTGCCTATTTGCATAAGTTGGGCTGCCTCTGAAACGCCATCTTGTCGAGTAATATCGCGCTATTTTCAGGGCGATACCGGGTTGTTGAGCTGTTCGTGTTTTTCTGGCTCAACACCTATATATAGGGGGTCTTGCTCTCGGAAACCCCAAGATAGGCGGGTATGGGCCACAATGCAAGCAGAGGATGCTGGGATTTTTTTGTGGGCAAACTGTGCGTAACTTTTCTTATGGGCCCTCAGTTCACGCCTAACTTATTGAGTTGCCAAGCGAAAAAAAAAGCATCCCTGTGAACGATCGAAGCTTCAATCAAAACTGCACCCCTTAAGCGAATAAGTAAATATTTTTGAAGTTCCCTGCCCCGGGGTATTTTTTCGTACTCGGCTTAATTCACTGGTGAAGGAGAAACTCCATTAGCGCTTTTTGGGCATGCAGCCGATTTTCTGCTTCCTGCCAGATCACGGTATCGGGGGAGTCCATCAGATCTGCGGTGATCTCTTCATCGCGGTATGCTGGCAAGCAATGCATATATAACGCTCCGGATGCAGCCTGATCGAGGAGTTGCCGGTTGAGCTGATAGGGCCCAAGCGATGTAGCGCGCGCTTGTTGTTCAGCTTCTTGCCCCATGGATGCCCACACATCAGTAACCAGAAGATGCGCGTCTTGGACGGCTTGCTCAGGGGCTCTCTCAATCCGGGCTTTTGGTCCACACGCCGCGAGAAGCGTGTTGTCAGGCTCGTAACCTTCAGGGCAGGAAATCACCAACTCGAAATCCAGCAAGCGCGCTGCATTCATCCAGGAATGGCAGACATTATTACCGTCTCCTAACCAGCAAACTTTTCGCCCGCTGATGTCGCCGCGTAGCTCAAAAAATGTTTGCAGGTCAGCCAGGATCTGACAAGGATGAAAATCGTCGGTGAGGCCATTAATGACCGGCACAGTTGAATGGGTTGCAAAACGCTCAACGTCGCTATGAGCATAAGTTCGAATCATTACGGCGTCGACCATTGACGAAATGACTCGGGCCGCATCTTCGATTGGCTCCCCGCGACCCAGCTGCGTATCCTGTCCGGAAAGGAAAAGGGCTGACCCGCCTAGTTGCGTTATTCCTGCCTCAAAAGAGACTCGGGTTCGCGTTGATGCCTTGGTGAAAATCATAGCTAATAATTTTCCGCTCAGGCTCTGGGGCTCTGTGCCCGCATACCGCAGTGCTTTAAGTTCGGTCGCTCGATCGATCAGGTCGCGCAACTCTGCAGAAGAGAGATCCATCAGCGTGAGAAAGTGTCGTTTTTCTGCCATTACAGTGGTTCCTGTTCCGCGATTTCGTTGAGGACATCTGCGATCCCGGATCCCAGCTCTCCGGCCTGTTCCCGACTCATTATCAGCGGAGGCAGCACCCGGATAGTATCGCCGCCCGCAATATTGAGGAGTAAGCCCCGCTCCAAACCGCGCTTAACGATGCTGTCGGTAGATGTGCTGGGCTGAATGCCTATCATCAGCCCGCGGCCGCGAATATCAGCGATCAGGGTGGGGTCGGTAATCCGTTGCTTGAGGCTTTCGATCAGGTGATGCCGCAAAATCTCCGCTTGTGGCATTAAATTATCCTCTTTCAGCGCGGTCAGAACTGCCACAGCCGCGGCGCAACACAGGGGATTGCCGCCATAAGTTGATCCGTGGTCGCCAGGTCCGAGTTGTTGGGCAGCAGCGCCTCTCGCCATACAAACGCCGATTGGGAGCCCATTCCCTAGTCCTTTGGCGGTTAACAGTACATCCGGTACTACCGCGAGTTGTTCGAATAAGTAGGTGCTCCCACAGCGCCCGTTGCCCGTCTGCACTTCGTCGAAGATCAGAAGCCAGTCATTTGCGGTGCACATATCCCGGAGGCTTTTCAGGTAATCGGCCGCCAGTGGTTTGATGCCCCCTTCTCCTTGAATGGGTTCGACCATGACGGCTACGACATCTGCAAGCGGTTCACCGAGTTGCTCAATCGCGGGCAGGTCGTTGGCCGGCACTCTGACAAAACCCTCAAGGAGTGGGCCAAATCCCTGACGTATCTTTTCGTTGCCGGTGGCCGACAGCGCCCCGATAGTCCTGCCATGGAATGCCCCATCGAGTACTATCATCTTAGGTTGCGCTATTCCTTTGCGATCACCATATCGTCGTGCAAGTTTAATAGCTGCTTCGTTGGCTTCTGCTCCGGAATTACAAAAGAACATATTATCCATACCGGTCGCTTCGCTGAGCATCTCGGCAACGCGCTCCTGCAGGCGAATGTGAAACAGGTTTGAAGTGTGAACCAGACGCGATGCCTGCTCGGTGACAGCGGCAGTAACGCCGGGGTGATTGTGCCCAAGGTTAGTGACCGCGATGCCCGAAACGCCGTCCAGATAGGCACGCCCGTCGGTATCGTAAAGTACTGCGCCTTCCCCATGAGAAAACGTCACGGGCAGGCGACCATAGGTTGGCATAATGGCGTGGTTTGAGTCAGGCATTGAAAAAGGCGACCGGTCAGCTTGAAGGATGCCAAGATTAGCGGAGCGGCGTCCCGAGTCAAATGCGACTTACAATCAGGCTCCGCCTTACCCGCTCGTCGTATTACAATAGAGGCGGCCCAGATTCACCCAAAAGACCAACACGCAGCCATATTACGGAGCAAGCTATGGACATCATGGAAACGATTCGCGAACAGATAGAAGGTAATCGCATTATTCTTTATATGAAAGGCTCACCTAACCAGCCGCAATGCGGATTCTCCGCCCGGACAGTTCAGGCACTCATGTCCTGTGGAGAGCGGTTTGCCTACGTGGATATATTGAGCAGTCCAGAGATCCGCGCCAACCTCCCCACTTATGCCAATTGGCCGACATTTCCCCAGCTGTGGGTGCAGGGAGAGCTGATTGGTGGCTGTGACATTGTTTGTGATATGGAGGCCTCTGGCGAGTTGAAGGAGCTGGTGAGCGCCGATAGCGGTGAGACAGAGGCCTAAATCATGGGTCCGGGAAGCGTGATCGATGCAGGTTAAGCAACTCATCACAGACATGGCGCGGGCCGCCCGTGAGGCGTCCCGAATCGTCGCGAGCGCGCCTTTGGACCAGCGTAACGACGCCTTGCTATCTATTCGAGACGAGATCAAGAGGGGCCGCGACAGTATATTGGCGTCGAATGAATCTGATCTTGAGGCGGCTCGGCGTCTTGATTTAGATGAAGCGTTTATCGATCGATTGGCACTGAATGCGCCGCGTCTCGACTCATTGGAGGAGGGGCTGCAACAGGTGGCAATGCTGCCTGATCCTATCGGTGCCATAGAAAACCTTCGCAAAATGCCCTCGGGTATCGAAGTCGGCACTATGCGAGTTCCCTTGGGTGTCATCGGCATCATTTTTGAATCGCGCCCCAATGTGACCGTGGAGGCGGCCGCGCTCTGCCTGAAAGCGGGGAACGCGGTCATTCTGCGCGGTGGCTCGGAGGCGATTCACTCCAATAAGGCGCTGGGAGAATTGATCGCGCGTGGGCTTGCCAATGTCGGATTGCCAGCGGCATCGGCACAGGTTGTTCCTGTTGTTGACCGGGAGGCAGTGGGTGCCATGCTCACCTTACCCCAATACATTGATATGGTGGTGCCACGTGGCGGCAAAGCCCTGATTGAAAGGGTTTCAGAGGAGAGTCGTGTCCCGGTGTTGAAACATCTCGATGGGATTTGCCATGTGTTTATTGATCGAGATGCCGATCCCGAGAAAGCCATGGCGATTGCGATTAATGCTAAGACCCAACGCTTTGGCACCTGCAATACGATGGAGACATTGTTGGTCGCGCGAGAACAGGTCGCTATGTTGCCTCGATTGGTAGCGGCCTTTCATGAGCACGGAGTTGAGGTGCGAGGGTGTCCCGAATCCCGTCATTGTGCCCCTGAAATCGTCATCAGTGCGGAGGAGTCAGACTGGTCAACAGAATATTTAGCACCGGTGTTATCGGTGCGAGTGGTAGCGGATGTGGGAGATGCAATGGCGCACATCGCGCGTTATGGCTCAGATCACACTGAGAGCATTGTCACGGAAAACATCCAGACTGCGGAGCGGTTCTTACGAGAAGTTGATTCCAGTTCCGTGATGCACAATGCGTCGACCCGTTTCGCAGACGGTTTTGAGTACGGGCTGGGTGCAGAGATAGGTATCTCGACTGACAAGTTGCATGCGCGGGGCCCCGTTGGTCTAGAGGGGCTGACCTCACGAAAATATATCGTTAAAGGTGACGGACATATTCGTCAATGAGGTCGCAAGCGGTGACTGAAGGTCACCAAGCGCGTGGATTGCTGGGTGGCGCCTTCGATCCTGTTCATATCGGGCACTTATGCGGCGCGATGGCAGTACGCGACGCGCTAGGTTTAGATCGTGTTGACCTCATACCCGCGGCACAGTCTCCTCTTAAAGACCATAGTGCGGTCAGTGCTGCGCATCGCCACGAGATGTTGCGCTTGGCAATAACGGATGTACCTGGGCTGGGCATCGACGCTCGAGAGCTCGATCGCTCAGGACCCTCTTTTTCAGTCGACACGCTGGTCGCCATTCGGCGTGAGGCCGGCGCCAACTGTCCGCTGCTGTGGATTATGGGCACCGACATACTGCCGACCTTACCCCGATGGTCCCGGTGGGATCAGATTCTTGATTTGGCGCACGTCGTTTTATTGGATCGGCCGGGTGCCGAGGCTCCAGCCGAGCCCGTCAGTACGTGGCTTGAGCGGCACCTAGTGTCGCCAGAATGGGCGCTGAGGCACCCCGCCGGGGGGATAGTCAGGTTGCACCAGCCACTATTGGATATTTCCTCGTCCCGCATTCGCCACCTTTTTGAAACAGGTCGTGACCCTCGTTTTCTGATCCCCACTCCCGTTATGGAGTATATTGCCACTCATGGTCTGTTTACCCCTGCCTTATGAATACTGAAAGTAAAGTCGATGACACCGTCACCCAACTACTGGCTACAACCCAGGAAGCACTGGATGACTTAAAAGCGCTTGAGCCGGTTTTTCTGGATGTTAGAGCCCTCACTTCAGTGATGGACTGGCTGGTGGTGGCCAGCGGAACATCCAGCCGTCACGTGAAGTCCCTCGCGGATAACGTGCTGATGAAAGCCAAGGAGCAAGGTATTAGACCCTTGGGTGTAGAGGGAGAACGCGTTGGAGAGTGGGTGCTTGTCGATTTTGGTGATGTGGTTGTTCACGTCATGCAGCCCGCTACGAGGAGCTTTTATGATCTTGAGCGCCTGTGGTCAGTGCAGGTCTCTCAACCGCAGGAGCTCTAGTGCGACTCCGCGTGCTGGCGGTGGGCAGCAAAATGCCGGAATGGGTAGAGCAGGGAGTGGCCGATTACACCCGGCGCATGCCGAGAGAATTCAGCGTGGAGTGGTTGGACGTGTCTTTGGCAAAGCGAGGCACGGGTTCGGCCGACAGCTATCGGCGGCAGGAGGCTGAATCCATACAGTCCAAATTGAATCATGATGAAGACCTGATTGTTTTGGACGTACAGGGCATGGAAATCAGCACCGAGAAAATTGCTGATCGATTTGCTGAATGGCAGATGGAGGGGCGTCGGGTTTGCGTTGTGATCGGCGGACCTGATGGGCTGCACCAGAGCGTGCTCAGCAGGGCCGCGGAGCAATGGTCTTTTGGACGCATTACGCTACCGCACACTCTGGTTCGCGTGATTTTAGCTGAGCAACTCTATCGGGCCTGGTCTCTTCAAAGAGGCCATCCCTATCACCGAGCTAACTGATGGCGGGACCATTGGACGCCATGCGCGATACGCGCCGGGAGTGGTCAATCAATCGCGCCCGATTGATTGCATGCTTGATCGGCATTTTGATGTTGATGGCAGTCTTGGTTTATCGATATTACTCCTTGCAAATCATCCAGCATGACGCATTTCTCACTCAGTCTGATCGTAATCGAATCCGCGTGGAGGTCATTCCTCCAACGAGAGGGCAAATCGTTGATCGAAAAGGGCGATTATTGGCTACCAACCAGCCGACTTATGTGGTGGGTGTTATCGCCGAGCGTGCGACCGACCTGCCATCATTACTGGAGGATCTACAGCAGCGATTGGCGCTGACCGAGGACGAGCTAGAGGCCTTCAGGGAGGGGATAGCACAGCGGAGACCCTTCGAGACGGTCCCTATTAAAGTCGGGCTAAATGAGCAGGCGGTGGCGACGGTGGCGGTTGATTTGCATCAGCTGCCCGGTGTGGTGGTCGAGGCTCAACTGACTCGACATTATCCTTTTGCTGATGTGTTAAGCCACGTTCTTGGTTATGTTGGTCGGATCAGCCTCGAAGATCTTCAGGCGTTGGAGGCTGACCATTATCGAGGGACGCTGCACACGGGAAAAGTAGGTCTGGAGAAGCGATACGAATCCGTGTTGCACGGCCGGCCCGGCTACCAACACGTCGAGACTAACGCGCACGGGCGACTGCTCAGGGTGCTTGAAAAGCAGCCGCCGCAGCCGGGGCAAGATTTGCGGCTCCATCTCGACCTGGATTTGCAGCAAATCGCGGCTGAGGCGCTGGGGACACAACGCGGGGCTGTCGTGGCGTTGGATCCGCTCAATGGAGGGGTGCTGGCGATGGTGTCGAACCCCAGTTACGACGCCAACTTGTTTGTCGAGGGTATCAGCTACCGTGCCTACGCTACGCTGAGAAATTCCATGGACACGCCGCTGTTAAACCGTGCAGTGCAGGGGCAGTATCCGCCAGGATCCACTGTAAAACCGCTGTTGGCGTTGGGCGGTCTTTCGCGAGATTTCATTACCACTGAGACGACAGTCAGGGACCCCGGCTGGTATCGCATTCCAGGAGATGATCGTCGCTACCGAGACTGGACCTTGAGAGTCAGGGGTGGGGGACATGCCGAGAGAGTCGACATGCGGATGGCCATTGCCGAGTCTTGTGATACCTATTACTACGATCTCGCGTACCGAATGGGCATCGACACCATGGCGGACGTCTTGGAACCTTTTGGCTTGGGTCGGCCCACGGGCGTTGATACAACAGCTGAACAAGGTGGGATATTGCCGAGTACTCGATGGAAGCGAGAAGCGATGGGCGAAGCATGGTTTCCGGGAGAGACCCTCAGTGCCGGTATCGGCCAGGGTTATATGTTGGCGACGCCGATGCAGCTTGCACAGGCAACAATGGTGTTGGCAAACCGTGGAACTAGCTTCGTGCCGTCGATCGTTCATCGTGTTGGCGACATGACGGTGGGAGGGGTACCGCGCGAACCTCTCAAAATGCATGAAGAGGATTGGCGGGCGGTCATCGAGGGTATGGTCGATGTGGTGCACGGGCAACGGGGGACGGCGGCAAGCATCTCCAAGGGCATTACCTACCAAATGGCCGGCAAGACGGGAACGTCTCAGGTGATTGGTATAGCACAAGATGCCATTTACGAAGAGGAGAAGGTGAGTGAGCGCAACCGTAATCATGGCCTCTTCATTGCTTTTGCCCCCGAGACTAAGCCTCGTATTGTGGTAGTGGTCTTAGCGGAGAATGGGGGAGGTAGCAGCGCTGCAACACCGGTTGCGCGCCGCGTGATCGATGCCTGGTTAAACGAGCTCAGCGATGTCTGAATACGCCCGCTACCTCGATGATTCGCAGCGCTCTTTTGCGCGACCCAGGACACTGGCTCAGTGGTTACACCTTGATCTGGTGCTGTTACTGCCACTGTGTCTCATTATGGTGCTGGGCCTGTTCGTATTGTTCAGCGCCTCTGATGGCGACTGGAGCACCGTAAGTCGGCAACTTCGCAACTTTGTGGTGGGTTGGGGCGTGTTGCTGGTCGTCGCTCAGGTTCGGATCGATACGATTCAGCGCTGGAGTCCTGCCCTGTATTTTTTTGCCTTAGGGCTATTGCTTATGGTGCTCATGTTCGGAGTTGGTGCCAAAGGCGCTCAGCGCTGGCTGAGCCTCGGGATCATCCGATTCCAGCCCTCCGAGGTGATGAAGGTTGCAATGCCACTGGCTGTCGCTTACTGGGTAGTGCGCTACGGGTTGCCACCGCGGTTAGGTGTCACTGTAGTGAGTTTGCTCATTATTGGTCTACCCGCTGTCGTTATTGGCCTGCAACCCGATCTCGGCACTGCGCTGCTGGTGGCGGCCAGTGGGGTCTCTGTTATTTTTATGGCGGGCATCAGCTGGTGGCAGATCATGGCGGGTATGCTCACGGCGTTGGCGGCACTTTGGCCCGCTTGGCTGTTCATCTTGAGGGACTACCAGAAGCAACGAATCTTGACCTTGTTTGATCCTGAAGCCGACAAGCTGGGTGCGGGCTGGAATATCATTCAGTCAAAAACCGCCATTGGGTCGGGGGGGTGGTCAGGAAAGGGTTGGTTACAAGGCACTCAGTCTCACCTCGATTTTTTACCCGAGAGTCAAACGGATTTCATTATCGCCGTATTGGCTGAGGAGTGGGGTTTCCGCGGGGTGCTCTGCCTGCTCGCGCTTTATGGTTTGGTCGTTGCGCGAGGATTCTGGATAAGTCTGACGGCACAGAGTACTTATGGCCGACTGCTTGCCAGCGCGATTACCTTGACCTTTTGTGTGTATGTCGTGGTCAATATGGGTATGGTCGCAGGGTTGTTACCTGTTGTGGGCGTCCCGCTGCCATTTGTCAGCTTTGGCGGCACGGCCATCGTTACACTGATGTTGGGTTTCGGTATCCTGACAGCGATCAGTACAGAGAAAAGGATTATTTCTCAATGAGGTTACTTTTCAGCACCCGGTGCGCGCGACGCCGGGGCGTCCGGGCGGCGCCTATCTTTCTTTGGGCGGCGTTGAGTAGCCTGATTGCTGTTGAGGTGGCTGCCGGAGAGTATGCCGAGCGCGCAGCTGCTCTCGAGGTGATTAAGTCAGCAGAGCTTGCTGGCGTTGATGCCAAGTGGTCGACCGACTTGGTCAGTGCTGCGGAGCGTCAACAATCGATACTTGATGCGATTGCCAGACCTGCTGAAAAAACCAAGCCATGGTATGAGTATCGACAAATTTTTCTGACCCCTCGTCGCACCCGCGAAGGCGTCGTTTTTTGGGACCAACACGCGCTCGTCCTGGACGCCGTGTCGGCCGTTACCGGTGTGCCGCCGGAAGTGATCGTCGCCATTATCGGCGTGGAGACTTTTTACGGCAGGATTACTGGCAACTATCGGGTGATTGATGCTTTGGCCACGCTGGCATTTGATTATCCCCGAAGATCGGTGTTTTTCACCAAGGAACTCGAGGCCTTCCTGCTGCTGGCTTGGGAGTCCGGTAAGGATCCGCTCATGCTGAAAGGCTCTTATGCGGGGGCAATGGGTTATGGTCAGTTCATGCCTTCAAGTTATCGAGCATACGCTACCCGTTTTGAGGGCGAAGGCGCACCCGACATTTGGGATAACCCAGCGGATGCAATCAGCAGTGTTGGCAACTACTTGCTGGAGCACGGTTGGCACGCTGATGAGGATGTGGTGGTTTCGGCGACAGTGAATGATCCCGAACCAGGGCTTTTCGAGGGGGGGCTGAAACCGACCCACAGCGTGGCCCAACTGGTCGCCCGGGGGGTGATGCCATCACAACCCATCAACTCGGACGCAATGGCAACGCCTATCGGTCTGGAGGAACAGGACGGCATGGCATATTGGCTGGGGTTGGAAAATTTCTATGTCATCACGCGCTACAACCATAGCGCTATGTACGCCATGGCAGTTTGGGACCTGAGTCAGTCAATAGCGAAGGCTCGGAAGGAGAAAGACCTTTAATGGGTTTGTGGTTGATACTTTTCGCGTTGATTGCAAGCACGGTTCAGGAAGCAACTGCCGCTAGCGCCGATTACCCACCGCCGGCGCCTGCTTCGTTACCATGGGTGGATGCGGTGCCGCGGGCAGAACCGATACTGCGCTACGGAAATAAAAGTCCTTATGAGGTTCATGGTGCCCGGTATACAGTACTGGGTACAAATGAGGGATACCGAGAAGAGGGCCTCGCCTCCTGGTATGGCATGAAGTTTCAAGGGCGTTCGACATCCAACGGTGAAATCTACGATGTTTACGGCGCCACTGCAGCCCATCGCTCCTTGCCTATCCCCAGTTATGTCCGAGTGAAAAATCTTAAGAATCAACGCACTGTTGTATTGCGCGTTAATGACCGAGGCCCCTTTGCTCCCGATCGCATTATTGATGTTTCGTATCAGGCGGCTGTTGCCCTGGGGTTTTCGGAGCAGGGGACAGCGGAAGTGGAGGTCGAGGCGCTCCCGCAAGAGGGCATTGAAGATCGCCGTAACCAGCCTTCAGCCGTTCACCGTTATTTGCAGATCGGGGCGTTCTCCTCATGGCAGTCGGCGCTTGATTTGGCTCGAACTTTACAGCGGCAATGGGGTCAGAACTGGTACGTATCGCCAGTTGACGTCGACGGAAAAAGATTGCATCGCGTGAGGCTGGGCCCATTCGAAGGACAAAGCGCTTTGGAGTGGATGCGTGATCAGCTGCTGGATCAGGGCTTCCCAGAGCCTTTACGTCTGCCCTAAAAATTTACGTCCTCTGGATTCGTCGCTGCTTGTTACACTGCCGGGCGACCGCGAAATTGATGTTATTAGCTTGAAGAGGTTAGTTGTGCAGAATGTGAGATGCTGGTTATTCAGTTTTGCTGTGGCGAACCTGCTACTTACTACTACCGTAAGTGCTGGCGCCGGCCTGGTACCGGCGCCCCCCACCATCAATGCGGATTCTTACATTTTGGTGGATTTTGATACGGGTGAAGTGTTGGTGGAGCACAACCCCGATTTAAAACTGCCGCCGGCCAGCCTTACCAAACTGATGACCGCCTATATCCTTGCGCAGGAAGTTGAGCTGGGGCGATTGGGTCTGAATGATGTCGTCTCCGTGAGCAGAAATGCCTGGTCTCAGAACCCGGTTTTTAACGGATCTTCGCTAATGTGGATTGAACCCGGGAAGGTCGTGACGGTGGCCGAACTGGAGCGAGGCATTGTGATTTCGTCGGGCAATGATGCCACGGTAGCGATTGCCGAGCACATTGCGGGGAGCGAGAAGGCATTTGTCGATTTGATGAATCAATATGCGAGTGAGATGAATCTCGTTAGCACCCACTTTGAAAATAGCCACGGGTTGCCGCATCCAGACCACTCGTCTACAGCCAGAGATCTTGCAGCGTTGGCGATTGCAGCGATTCGCGACCACCCGGATCGCTACGCAGTCTATAAAGAGCGAAGTTATACCTATAACGACATTACACAATACAACCGCAACCACCTTTTACGTGAGGACGATACGGTGGACGGTCTGAAGACAGGGTATACACGCGAGGCGGGATATGGCCTTGTGGCGTCAGCAAAGCGCAAAGGAATGCGATTGATTTCGGTCGTAATGGGAAGCAGCTCTACCGGCAGCCGCAAGGCTGAAACACGCAGTTTGCTGAACTACGGTTTTAGATTTTATGAGACGGTCCGCCCTCTCACGCCGGAGCAAGTGCTGGTTGAAAATCGCGTTTGGAAGGGGCTCAGTGAGCAAGTTTCTCTCGGTGTCAGTAGGGATGTTGTATTGACCTTGCCGCGTGCCAGTGTCGAGATCACGCAGTCTGTCGAGGTGGACACGCCGCTGATCGCGCCGCTGCTAGTGGGCGACGTCGTTGGAAGAGTATTGCTGAGCCGAAATGGCAAGGCAGTGGCTGAGATCCCCCTCGAAGTACTCAACGATGTTGAGGCCGCAGGTTTTTTTGCGCGGTTATGGGATAGTATCGTGCTGTGGTTTCAGGGCTTGGCGGGCTAAATACCTGTGAGCGTCGATCCTCCAAAGATCGTATTTCCATGCGCTTACCCGATCAAAGTGCTCGGCCGAGCCGGTGATACTTTTAGCGCTCAGGTTTTGAGTATTTTTGATCGCCATGCTCCGGGTTTCAGTCGGGATGACGTGGTGATAAAGGACTCGAAAAAAGGCACTTTTCAGTCTATTACCGTCACCATCGAAGCTCAGAGCGAGACACAGTTGCGCCTAATACATCAAGATTTGATGGACACCGGCTTGGTGTCTATGGTGATTTAAGGTTATGCAATTCCGGCGACTGGGATTGGTGGATTTCCCCCCCACCTTTGAGGCGATGAAGGTTTTCACCGCGGCCCGAACGGGGGCTACCGACGATGAAATATGGTTACTACAGCACCCGCCGGTTTACACCCAGGGACTGTCTGGTCAGGCCGAGCATGTTCTGGACGCGGGCGCTATTCCAGTTGTTCATATCGATCGGGGTGGTCAGGTAACGTATCACGGCCCCGGCCAATTGATCGCCTATGTCCTCTACGATCTCCGGCGCGCGGGCATGAATGTGCGTGAGTTGGTGGAATGCCTCGAGAGGGCAGTCATAAACGTATTGGCCGATCACGGTATCACTGCTCAGGGCGACCCGGCGGCAAGGGGCGTTTATGTGCGGGGGAGAAAGATAGCAGCTCTCGGCTTAAAAGTTAGCCGAGGGCGCAGTTATCACGGATTATCGCTTAATGTTGATATGGATCTGTCTCCGTTCGCAGGTATCAATCCTTGTGGGCATAAGGGACTGGAGGTGACCTCGGTTCAGCAAGAGCTGGAGTCAGATCAACCGATAAACTTTTCGGATATCGGTGAGCGGCTACTGCATCACCTTGGGCAGGTATTACCCTCTCAGACCTGACGCTACCCTAATTGGCTGGCATAATCCTTCGTCCTCGTAGGAGCCACCATGTCTGATTTACAGCGCGACATCGATTCTCGGCGCACTTTTGCCATTATTTCCCATCCAGATGCGGGAAAAACCACGATGACAGAGAAACTGCTGTTATTGGGTCAGGCTATTCAGGTAGCCGGATCGGTAAAAGGTAAGAGAGGGCCTCACGCGACTTCCGATTGGATGACGCTGGAGCAGGAACGCGGTATCTCGGTCACATCATCTGTTATGCAGTTTCCGTATCGTGACCGCTGGGTTAACTTGCTGGATACACCCGGACACGAGGATTTCTCGGAGGACACATATCGCACGCTGACTGCGGTGGATTCAGCGCTGATGGTGATAGACGGTGCCAAAGGTGTCGAGGATCGCACCATCAAGCTAATGAACGTATGTCGCTTGCGGGACACGCCAATCCTGACTTTCATCAATAAACTCGACCGCGATATTCGTGATCCCGTCGAGCTGGTGGACGAGGTTGAGGAGGTATTAGGTATTGCTGGTGCCCCAATCAACTGGCCCATCGGCATGGGGCGAGATTTTAAGGGTGTGTATAACCTCTACACGGATACGATTCATTGTTTCAGCCCCGGAGACGGCGGGGTACTGGCCGAGGAAAAAGTGATTGCCGGCCTCGATTCAGGTCCCGCTCGCGACCTATTGGCTGATGACTATGAGGCGTTTTTCGAGGAGATCGAATTGGTTCGTGGTGCGTCACATGAATTTGATTTGGACGCCTTTTTAGCGGGACAGTTAACCCCGGTATTTTTTGGTACCGCACTGGGTAACTTCGGTGTGCGCGAGATGCTGAACGATTTTGTCAACTGGGCACCCGCGCCCCAACCCCGAGTATCGACCGAGCGAGTGGTCGAGGCATCCCAACCCGACTTCACTGGCTTTGTATTCAAGATTCAGGCGAACATGGACCCCAAGCACCGAGATCGTATAGCCTTCATGCGCATTTGTTCAGGAAGATACGAAAAAGGCATGAAGATGCGGCACGTCCGGATTGAAAAAAACGTGCGCATTGCCGATGCAGTGACCTTTCGTGCAGGCGATCGCACCCTTGTAGAGTCGGCAGTGGCGGGGGATATTATCGGTCTCCATAATCATGGGACGATCCAGATTGGCGACACCTTCACGACCGGCGAAGCTATCCGCTTTGCCGGTATTCCTCATTTCGCACCGGAGCTATTTCGTCGTATTCGGCTGAAAGACCCCATGAAAGCCAAGGCGCTACAGAAGGGGTTGCAGCAATTGTCCGAGGAGGGTTCAACGCAGGTGTTTTCGCCGCTAAACAACAGTGATCTTATTGTGGGCGCTGTGGGGCAACTGCAGTTCGACGTTGTCGCCTACCGGCTGGCCGATGAATACAAGGTCGAAGCGCTTTATGAGCCAATCAATGTATACACCGCCCGTTGGGTAGAAGCAGCGGACGATCGCAAGCTTGAGGAGTTTCGTAAAAAAGCCGCGGAGCACCTGTCTGAAGACGGCGGTGGCTACCTCACCTATTTAGCGCCGACCAGAGTGAATCTCTCATTGATGGAAGAACGCTGGCCGGATATTCGTTTCCGCGAGACGCGTGAGCACTGACCGCTGTCAAAGAAGTGCTTCGATGTCCGCAGCAATAGCCTTGGGGTCGGTAGACGGTGCGTAGCGCTTGACGACCTCACCCTGTTGGTTGACCAGAAACTTGGTGAAATTCCATTTGATCTGCTTGCTTCCCAAGATGCCGGGCGCTTGATCCTTGAGGTGGGTGAACAGGGGGTGACTTGCTGCTCCATTGACCTCGATTTTACTGAACAGCGGAAAAGTCGTCTGGTAATTCATCTCACAGAAAGACTGAATTTCTGTCGCTGTTCCTGGTTCTTGCGCGCCAAATTGGTTGCATGGGAAAGCGAGTACCGAAAACCCTCGTGTCTCATAGCGCTGCTGCAGTGACTCAAGGCCCTTGTATTGTGGGGTAAATCCGCACTTTGAGGCGGTATTCACAATCAATAAAACCTGCCCTTGGAACCGAGACAATGACGTTTCCTCGCCGTTGGCAAGTTCTGCTGAGAAATCGTGGGCGGTACTCATGTATTACTCCATTGATGGATGACAGAAAAAAGTTTTGGACCGCTGGATTCCGCTGATGCCTAAGCTGAAAGGTAGGTTTCCAATTCGAAATGGGTCACCCGTCGCTCGAACTCCATCAGCTCTTGTTGTTTCAGTTCTGTGAAGGCTCTTTGAAACGGCTCGCTCAAATATGCTTCAACAGTTGGAGAGCGCGAGAAGCGATGAATCGCGTCAGCCATGTGACTGGGCAAGAAATCGTTGTCCATGTCGTCCGTCCAGGCATTACCAGAAATGGGATCAGGCGCTGTCAGGCCTTTTTCCAGCCCCATCAGAATGCCCGCCAACAGCGCTGCAATGGCCAGGTAAGGGTTGCTGTCGGCGCCGGCTACTCGGTGTTCTATTCGCGTTGCGGCGCTAGGGCTGGCCGGAATCCGCAGAGCAGTTGTGCGGTTATCGTAACCCCAATTCGGTTGCGTGGGAGCGTGATTGCCCGGCTGGAATCGCCGATAGGCGTTGTAGCTCGGTGCGAAAATGAGTTGCGTGTCGGGCATCAGTGCTATGCAGCCAGCGACCGCTTGATGCAGCAGTGTCGTGCCTTCGCTGGTTCCGCTGTCAAAGACATTTCGACCTGAGCTGTCCAGCAGGCTGCAATGCAAGTGCATGCCATTTCCTGCTTGATTTTCCATAGGCTTGGGCATGAAGCTCGCGAGGACACCGAAGCGCGCCGCGACGGCACTGATTCCGCGCTGCATCCTTACGATTTGATCGCAATAGGTGAGCGCGTCGTCGGAATAAGCGACATTGATTTCATATTGCGTCGGTGCGGCTTCTTTCAATACGCCCTCGTAGGGTAAGTGCTGAACCGCGAAGGTCTCTCTCAAGACTTCGAGTAACCCAGCATGCTCATCCAGAGCGCTCAGTCCGTACAGATTACCGCCGGTGCGTGATTCGTCTGGTAGCGCTTCTCTCAGTGACTGCCCGTCGGTTGGACGATCGAACAGGTTGAACTCCAGCTCGATCGCCACGCGCGGGTGAAGGCCACGGTCTGCCAAGGCGGTCACCACTTTGCTCAATACTTGACGCGGGTCCCAGAAGGAGGGCGCGCCATCCTCCCGAAACATAGTCAGCACGACCTGTGCTTGATCGATTCCGCTGGCGGTGAGCGACGGGGCAAGTGAGCCGTTAATCACGCGGCACCATCCATCGATGTCGCCGTTTTCAAGACAAATGCTGGACACATCTCTTCCCCATATATCTTGTGCGACCGCGGACTCGGGCAACTTAATACCTTCAGTGAGCAGCGAAGACAGTTTGTCTACTGGCAGCCATTTTCCCCGCGCTGCGCCGTTACAGTCTGTGATCAGCGCCTCTACCATTTCGATATTGGGGTACTCGGCCAGTAGCTTTTTTGCTTCCGGGTGCATGATGTATCTCTTATTTAAGGCGCCCAATCTTACCGGCGGAATGGGCGACTCACCAGTCGGGAGGTGCGATATGACCCCGATTTTGCCGCACTGTGTGGACTTTTCCCGGCGCATGCCGACCGTCGTATGGCCCGCTATCGGGCGCTCAGCCGCAAATTGTGCGTATGATTAAACCGATCAACGGCCCTTGTGATAGCGCTAAATGGCGATGCGACTGATCACTAAATGGCAGTGCATTGGTAAGATTTCATCTGTCGTTCAGGAACTGGCGAATCTGATCCACGGCGGCTTCGGCAGTGACCATCTCCGTTTGGCCGTCTGAGCGTCGCGTGATCTCAAGATGGCCCTCGGCGAGAGATCGTTCGCCAATGGTAACGCGCACAGGCATGCCGAGTAATTCCATTTCCGCGAACTTGACTCCTGGCCGCTCGGATCGATCATCCATAAATACTGACAAGCCCGCGGCGTTGCAGGCCGCATAGAGTGCCTCTGTCGCATCTCGGACGGCATCAGACTTATCTTTACCCAGGGGCACTATGGCGATATCAAAAGGCGCCATAGCGGCTGGCCAAATAATGCCCTTGTCGTCATGGTTTTGCTCAATAGCGGCGGCGACGATGCGCGTGACACCAATGCCATAACAGCCCATTACCATCGGCTGTTGGCGACCCTGATTATCAAGCACGGTTGCATTCATCGCCTCCGAGTATTTGGTCCCCAGTTGAAAAATATGCCCAACTTCGATGCCCCGGCGAATTTCCAAAGTGCCACTGCCACAGGGGCTGGGATCGCCGCTGGCGATTTCTCGGATGTCCGCCACCTCGAAGTCAGGAACATCGCGATGCCATATGGCACCTTTAAAGTGATGGCCATCCGCATTGGCACCGCAGACAAAGTCGGGCATGGAGGCGGCGGTCTGATCAACAATTATGCGCACTGGAAGATCTACCGGACCCAATGATCCAAAGCCAGCACCGAGTCGCGCCTTGACTTCATTTCCATCTGCTAGCGTCAGGGGCGACTGCAAACCCGTCAGTTTCGACGCTTTTGTCGCGTTCAGCCGATGATCACCTCTTATCACCAGAGCAATCAGCTCATCTTGGTCTCCTTTGGCGAGCAGTGTTTTGACTGACCGGTCGGCGGGAATATCAAAATGGACCGCGAGGTCATCAATAGTGGTCACCCCGGGCGTGGCAAACTTTTCCCGCTCCGGCGTGGCCGCATCTTCCACCGCGATCCTCCCATCGGGTAGCGCAGGCGCTAATTCAACATTTGCGGCGTAGTCGCTACCTGTGGAAAAGGCGATTGCGTCCTCACCCGATTCAGCCAGGACATGAAATTCGTGGGAGTGATTGCCCCCGATGGCACCGGTGTCAGCTTCGACCGCACGAAAATCAAGTCCCAGCCGCGAAAAGATCGCTGAGTAGGCTTCATGCATACGCCAGTAGGTTTGTTCCTGAGAAGCTTGATCGATATGAAAAGAGTAGGCGTCCTTCATGATGAATTCGCGTGATCGCATGATGCCAAATCGGGGCCTTATTTCGTCTCGGAATTTGGTCTGAATCTGAAACAGATTAACGGGGAGTTGCTTGTAACTCTTGATTTCCGATCGAGCAATGTGCGTAACAATCTCCTCGTGAGTCGGTCCCAGGCAAAAAGGCCGCTCATGCCTGTCTTTAAGGCGACATAGCTCTGGGCCATACAGTTCCCATCGACCCGATTCCTCCCACAGTTCTCCGGGTTGGACAACTGGCATGGATAGTTCGAGTGCGCCGGCACGCTCCATCTCCTCGCGAATGATTCGTTCTACATTCCGCAAGACCCTGAGGCCCAGCGGCATCCAGTTGTAAATGCCGGCGGCGACGCGTCTGATCAGCCCCGCGCGCAGCATGAGTTGATGACTGATTACCTCTGCGTCTGAGGGTGTTTCCTTGAGCGTGGAAAGTAAGAACTCGCTGGCGCGCATGACAGACTCCAATTACCGGGATGCCATTCTAATGTTCGAAGATAGGCCAGTACAGACAATAGCCGTTATCAGTGCTTGAGAGTGGGCTATTGGGTGCGTATCGGGGTCGGGCTAGAGAGATATCGATAAAAACAGTGCGGGAGAGGGTTGTGTCAGGGGTCGGAGTGGTGTTGAATCTCGGCGACTGCGGGTACCCGCTTGTCTCTTACGAAACCTAACCATTCAAAGAGGTGTTAACTTAATGGCTAAGAAAGCTACCCCGAAAGCGCCATCAAAAATGAAGGCGGTAAAGGAAAAAATGACAAAGTCGCAAATGATCGAAGCGCTGTCAGGTGACAGTGGTCTCTCCAAGAAGGAGGTGTCGTCTGTGCTGGGCTCTCTGGAGCGACTCATTGAGGCGAGTATTGGAAAGCGTGCGGCAGGCGAGTTTACCTTGCCAGGCTTGATGAAAATCACCACGGTCCGCAAGCCCGCGGTAAAGGCACGCAAGGGTATCAACCCCTTCACCGGGGAAGAGACTATGTTTAAGGCCAAGCCCGCGAGTACTGCGGTCAAGGTGCGTCCGCTAAAGAAGATGAAAGAGTTCGCTAACTGAGCGAAGGTTTTTCGGGCTCTTCCCCGGAGGAGCCTTTTTCTTGTCACCGGCCATCGTCGCCGGACCGCTAAATCCTCACACCCCTCCCATCTTTTACTGCAACAGCGTTTACGGTACGCTCCGCGCCCTTGTAAAACTTTCCTAATGACCTCATGTGTTGGACTGAGTCGATATCGACCATCACTATGAGGAGGGTTTGCCATGCCAATATATGAATACTGTTGTCAGGATTGTGGTCATCGTTTGGAAGCGATTCAGCGGCTTGCGGACGCCCCCCTATCCGATTGCCCGGATTGCGGACAATCAAGCCTGAAAAAACAAGTCAGCGCTCCCTCTTTTCGGCTATCTGGGGGAGGTTGGTATGAGACGGATTTTAAAACCGGCGATAAGAAGAACATTGCTGGTGAGCGCAGTGGTGGGGAGAGTAATGATTCCTCGACCAAAGATGCTGGTAAGAGCGGGTCGACTGAGACCGCCAAGAAACCTTCTGAAAAGTCAGCCGCACCTGCCAAGAATGATGTGAGCAAGGCGACCTGAGCGCGGATACTGAAGAGAAATGGAGAGGCACATGCGCAGTCATTATTGCGGCTTGGTCGATGAGAAACTGATAGATGAAACCGTGACTTTGTGTGGTTGGGTAGACCGACGCCGCGATCACGGTGGCGTGATCTTCCTTGACATGCGAGATCGTGAGGGAGTGGTGCAGGTTGTTTTCGATCCCGATACCGAAGAGCATTTTCAGAAAGCGGATAGTGTCCGCAGTGAGTTCGTGTTGTGCATTACCGGTCGGGTGCGGGCGCGGACTGAAGCAACTGTTAACCCCGGTATGGCCTCAGGCCGCATAGAGGTGCTTGGGAAAACATTGCAAATCCTTAACAGCGCACAAACCCCACCTTTCCCCCTTGATGCCCACCATACTGTGGGAGAAGACGTTCGCCTGAAATATCGTTACATGGATTTGCGGCGGCCGGACATGCAGCGAAATCTCATCGCGCGCGCCCGTATCACCTCAGCGATCAGACGCTATCTTGATGAACATGGATTTCTCGATATCGAGACACCCATCCTTACTCGCGCCACTCCCGAGGGAGCGCGGGACTATCTTGTCCCCAGTCGCACTCAACAAGGCGCTTTTTTTGCGCTTCCCCAGTCACCTCAGCTGTTTAAACAGCTTTTGATGGTGTCGGGTTTCGATCGTTATTACCAAATTGCGCGTTGCTTCCGCGATGAGGATTTGCGCGCAGACCGGCAGCCAGAATTCACGCAAATCGATATCGAGACTTCTTTCCTCGACGCTGAAGCAGTTATGTCTATTACCGAGGGACTGGTTTGTCATCTATTTCAGGAGCAACTCAGTGTCGACCTGGGGGAATTCCCGCGTATGAGTTGGGCCGATGCTATGGAGCGTTACGGCTCTGATAAGCCTGATCTGCGGGTTGAGTGGGAGTTGGTCTCGATTGACGATTTAATGACCGAGGTGGATTTTAAGGTTTTTAGCGGCCCAGCGCAGGATCCCGACAGTCGGGTTGCCGCGTTGAGAGTGCCTGGGGGAGCGACGCTCTCCAGAAAGGAAATTGATGACTACACCCACTTTGTGGGTGTATACGGAGCGCGGGGGCTGGCCTGGATTAAAGTGAATGATCTGACCTCTGGAATAGAAGGTCTGCAGTCACCGATTATCAAGTTTATGCCCGAGGCGACGGTTTTGCTGCTTCTGGAGCGTCTTGGCGCGCAAGAGGGTGACATTCTATTTTTCGGGGCTGATAAACGCTCCATCGTAAATGAATCTTTGGGCGCCTTGCGATTAAGAGTCGCAGCTGACCTCGATCAGGTACGAGAAGGATGGGCGCCGCTATGGGTGGTTGACTTTCCGATGTTCGAACGAGACGACCGAGGTGGGTTAACTGCCTTGCATCACCCCTTCACCGCCCCCTCTTGTTCGATTGAAGCGCTGAAAACCGATCCGGAATCGGCGCTCTCTCAGGCTTACGATATGGTGTTGAATGGCAGCGAAATTGGTGGCGGCTCTGTGCGGATTCATGATCAGTCAATGCAAACAGTCGTTTTCGATTTATTGGGCATTGACGAAGAGGAGGCCGAGTCCAAATTTGGTTTTCTGCTCGGAGCCCTGCGACACGGTGCGCCGCCCCACGCGGGACTCGCATTCGGCCTGGATCGTCTGGTGATGTTGATGGTTGGCGGTCACACCATCAGGGACGTAATTGCATTCCCAAAGACGCAGAGTGCGCAGTGTGTGCTGACCGAAGCGCCGGGTATGGTGTCTGATCAGCAGTTGAGGGATCTATCACTCAAGCCGCGGCGACCAGAGCCACAGTCGGGAGCGTAAGGGAGCGATGGCTGGCCATAGCAAATGGGCAAATATCAAGCACCGTAAAGCGGCGCAAGATGCCAAGCGTGGAAAGCTTTTTACCAAATTGATTCGTGAGCTCGTTGTGTCGGCCAGAGCCGGTGGCCCGGTTGCAGAGGATAATCCTCGCCTTCGCGCTGCGGTGGATAAAGCCCTAGGTGCCAACATGAAGCGCGATACGATCGATAACGCGATCGCACGCGGAGCAGGGACCAATGACGCCGACAACATGGAAGAGCTCACATATGAGGGTTATGCGCCGGGTGGGGTGGCCGTTCTGGTTGAAGTAATGACGGATAATCGGAATCGGTCGGTCGCAGAGGTTCGTCACGCTTTCACTAAGCGCGGCGGAAATTTGGGCACCGACGGATCGGTTGCTTACTTGTTCTCAAGGACAGGACTCATTCAGTTTGCCCCCGGAGCTGATGAAGACGCGATCATGGAGATTGCCCTCGAATCGGGGGCAGAAGACGTTGTCACGGACTCCGATGGAGCGGTCGATGTGCTGACTCAGTGGGAGAGCGTTACGGATATCCGCGACGCGCTCCTTGGCGCCGGACTTACGCCATTGCAGGCCGAGGTGACGATGCTGCCCAGTACGGCGGTTACGTTGGATGAGGAAAACGCGCCGGCGGTGATGGAGTTGATCGATATGTTGGAAGATCTGGATGATGTGCAAAATGTCTATTCCAACGCTGATATTCCGGAATCTGTGTTGACCAGCCTATAAATGACGTTTGTCACGTAATCGTTCACACTAATCGCTCTTTTTGGCCGGTTGCCAGCATGACAACTATTCTCGGGGTTGACCCCGGATCCCGCAAAACGGGCTTCGGCATTGTTCGTGTCGAGGAAGGACGTTCTATTTATGTCGCCAGTGGCACGATTCGGCTTCCGGTAAAGGAGACGCTGGCCGCACGTTTGAGTGTGTTGTTCGACTCATTGATAGAGATCATTGATACCTACAACCCAACAGAAGGGGTGATAGAGCAGGTATTTATGGCAAAAAGTGCCGACTCTGCGCTCAAATTAGGTCACGCGAGAGGCGCGGCAATGGTGGCCTGTGTGACCAAGGGGTTACTTGTGCACGAATATGCCGCGCGTCAGATCAAACAATCCGTTGTCGGTACGGGTGCCGCCACAAAGCAGCAGGTGCAGCACATGGTGACAGCTCTGTTGGGATTATCTGAGGCGCCTGCAGAGGATGCCGCTGATGGTCTGGCTGCAGCACTGTGTCACTGTCATACGGCGGGCCTGTCAGCCGCGCTCTCCGCGAGCGGCTTCAGGGCGGGCCGGTTGAGGTAGAGTGGTGTCATGATTGGACAAATTCGCGGCAAGCTTATCGGAAAGCAGGCGCCAGATATTTTGGTCGAGGTGGGCGGTATCGGCTATGAGATCCAGGTGCCCATGACAACCTTGTACCTACTTCCTGAGCTTGGTCAGGAAGTAGTGCTGCTAACCCATTTTGTAGTGCGAGAGGATGCACAGCTGCTCTATGGTTTTATAGAGCCGGTTGACCGTCGACTTTTTCGTGAGTTGATCAAAGTGAGCGGTGTGGGTCCCCGGCTTGCGCTGACATTACTTTCGGGCATGGATGCAGCCGATTTCGCGCGCTGTTTGCAGCGCGATGATGTTGCTGCGCTGGTAGCATTGCCCGGTGTTGGACGGAAAACCGCAGAGCGTTTACTGGTAGAGATGCGAGATAAGGCAGGTGACTGGCTTGATGAATTGTCACCGGGAGTCAAGGTTGCTGCAGCGCCAGTTCATCAGGATGTCGCGGGAGTTGATCAGCGTTTAGAGGCAGAACACGCATTGGTTTCTCTGGGGTTTAAGCTTACTGAGGCAGCAAAGTTGATTGCCAGCGTTGACGCGCCAGACGAGGCTTCTACCGAGGAGTTGATCCGCCTGGCTCTGCGTCTGGCGGGCGGCAACAAGGGGTGAAGTGTCGGGTTGAGGACGTGGCATGGTGATTGAAACGGATCGGTTGGTAGCGACCAGTGCACCCGAGAGGGGTGATGAGGTGATGGATCGCGCAATACGACCGCGTCGGTTGGCTGACTATATCGGTCAGCGTGTCGTTCGGGAGCAGATGGAGATTTTTCTTTCCGCCGCTCGCGGGCGCGGGGAGCCACTTGACCACACTTTAATTTTTGGGCCGCCCGGGTTGGGCAAAACGACATTGGCGAGCATTGTTGCAGAAGAGATGGGTGTGCAACTGAGGGCCACGAGTGGTCCAGTGTTAGAAAAAGCGGGCGACGTTGCCGCGTTGATGACGAATCTTGAACCCGGTGATGTCTTATTTATTGATGAGATCCACCGTTTGAGTCCGTATGTCGAGGAAATTCTCTACCCCGCTATGGAGGACTTTCAGCTCGACATCATGATTGGTGAAGGCCCGGCAGCAAGATCTATCAAACTTGATTTACCTCCTTTTACACTGGTGGGAGCTACCACGCGTGCGGGGTTGCTCACATCCCCTCTACGAGACCGCTTCGGGATTGTTCAGCGATTGGAGTTTTACGACGCGTCTGAGCTCGGTGAAATTGTAAAACGCGCGGCAGGCATTCTGAAAATCCCGATCGAGAATTCGGGGTCAGCAGCCATAGCTCGTCGCTCTAGAGGTACGCCTCGCATTGCTAACAGGTTACTGCGGCGCGTACGAGATTATGCTGAGGTAAAAGCGGACGGTGCAGTCACAGGCCCGGTGGCTGAGGCTGCATTGGATATGTTGAGTGTCGACGCGCAAGGTTTTGACCACTTGGATCGCCGCTTGCTGCTAATGATGATTGAAAAGTTTGATGGCGGGCCAGTGGGTGTAGATAGTTTGGCGGCAGCACTATCGGAGGAGCGAGGTACGATCGAGGATGTGCTGGAGCCCTTTCTAATCCAGCAAGGATTCATCCTCCGGACACCAAGGGGCCGCATAGCGACTCGCCATGCTTACGCGCATTTTGGCATACCCTTTCAGGGTTCGGCCGCAGAAACCCTCACCCTCGATCTGGAAGAGCCGACATGACTGGGGAATTTTCCCTGCCAATTCGGGTCTATATTGAGGATACCGACGCAGGGGGCATTGTTTATTACGTCAACTATTTAAAATTTCTCGAGCGCGCCCGGACGGAGTTTATGCGTTCTCTGGGTGTTCATCGTGCCGCGTTAACTGATGATGGCCGGATATTTGTTGTGTCCCAGTTGTCTGTCAGTTATCTGCTGCCAGCGAAATTAGATGACGAAATTGTGGTAACTGCACTCGCCCATAAAGTAGGGGGCGCGACCATCGATTTTACCCAGACGGTTCGCCGCACCGACCAATTACTACTGAAGGCCGAAGTCAAAGTCGCGTGTGTTGATCAGGCTTCGGGCCGGCCGCGTCGACTTGGGAGTAGCATCAGAGAGCGGTTGCTGGCCGCAACAAAAATCGAAAAGGATGAGGTATGACGCAGGAGCTCGGTTTGTTGGAACTGGTTCTGGGAGCCAGTGTATTGGTACAGATTGTCATGCTGATCTTAGTGGTGGCTTCGACTGCCTCTTGGTTTCTGATCATTCAGCAGACCATGTTGATGCGCCGGACGGACGATGAGCTTCTCTCGTTTGAGGAACGATTCTGGTCGGGGATCGACCTCGCGCAGCTGTATCGAGAGGGGAATCAGGCTGTTGCAGATGGCCAATTACCGACGGGAGTGGAAAGTCTTTTTCGCGCCGGGTTCAAGGAGTTTTCGCGGCTATCGCAACAGTCCGATATTGATGCCGACGCTATGTTGGAAGGATCGCGACGTGCAATGAAAGTTGCGTTGATGCGAGAGACAGACCGCATTGAGCAGCACTTGCCGTTCTTGGCGTCAGTGGGTTCTACCAGCCCCTATATCGGTCTTTTTGGGACTGTCTGGGGCATTATGCACTCATTCAGAGGGTTGGCGAACGCGACACAGGCCACGCTGGCAACGGTTGCCCCAGGAATCTCGGAGGCGCTGATCGCTACTGCCATGGGCCTTTTTGCTGCGATTCCCGCGGTACTGGCGTACAACAAACTTGCTGCGCGCAGCGACGTGCTATTGAATCGTTATGAGACCTTTGTGGACGAATTTTCGGGCATTCTTCAGCGGCAAGCCTACGCCTTGAGAGCACAACAGGGGCAGAGGCGGTGAGCGTGCGAAGGCGGCGCATGTTGGCAGAGATCAATGTTGTGCCATACATCGACGTGATGTTGGTGCTGCTGGTGATTTTTATGGTGACTGCCCCCATGTTGATGCAGGGGGTAGAAGTGAATTTACCCGAGGCGCAAGCAGCACCTGTCGCAAATCAGGACGCCGAACCCCTCATCGTTTCAATCAATGACCGCGGACAACTCTTTTTAAACCTTGGGGTCGACGACAAGCAGTCGCTGGAGCTTGCGACTATTCGTCGCCGCGTCGCCGCGGTATTGAGGCGGACGCCGGATAAACCCGTACTGGTCTGGGGAGATAAGCAGGTGGCTTATGGCGATGTGGTCTTGTTGATGACGGCGCTGCAGGAGGCAGGGGCGCCCTCAGTGGGTCTAGTGACTGAAAACCCCGCAGATAACGGATGACAGCAGACCGGCTACTTTTCGTTGGGTTTCCAACACTATTGTCGTTGTTACTCCACATCGTAGTGGCGTCGCTTTTGTTTTTGCGGTGGTCTGGGCCGACGGAGGTCGTGGCATCGGTGCCCGTCGCGCTTCCGATTCAGGCGACGATTGTGAGAACAGAAACTGCAAAGGCAACCAGTAAACCTAAGCCAAAAGCCAAACCAAAACCGAAACCAAAACCGAAACCCGCGGAGATTCCGACGACCAAGCCAGAACCACCGCCGATAGCCGACACTCCGCAACCGAAGGCCGCCGAACCGACTCCCGCAGAGGAAATTGCGTTGCAAATGGATGCGGAACAGCTGGCTGCGGTAACCCGTGAGGAATTGACGTCCCTCATTGATGCGGAACAAGCCGCGTCTGGAGCGCTAGAACCCTCTCTCCGCGACGTGGTGGCAGCGACTATTCAGGCGGCAGTGATCAGTCGATGGACCCGGCCCCCTAGTGCCCGTAACGGCATGGTTTCAATATTGTCGATACAATTGGTGCCTACGGGAGAAGTAGTCGGTGTTGGGGTCATTCAATCCAGTGGTAACACGGCGTTTGATCGCAGTGCAATGACAGCGGTCGAGCGTGCCGGACGTTTCCCCGAAATCGCAAAGGTGGACAATCGGACCTTTGAGGCGAACTTTCGTCGGTTTCAATTGATATTCAAGCCCGAGGATTTGAGGTACTAAAAATGCTCATGAGAAATTTCTTGGCCCTCCTGCTGGGGGTATATGTATCGTCCGTTTCAGCAGAGCTGCAGATTGAAATTAATCAGGGTGTGGAGAATCCGACTCCCGTGGCAATTGTCCCGTTTGCCTGGCAAGGCGTAGGAGCGGCGCCGGAGGATGTTGCTCAGATTGTCGACTCGGACCTGGCGCGCAGTGGTCAGTTTTCGCCGGTCAGTCGGCGAGATATGCTTGGCTTCCCAAGCCGTGAATCAGAACTGTATTACCGGGATTGGCGCGCGATTTCTGCAGAGTATGTGCTTATTGGCAGAGTTAGTGTTGGGGCCCAGGCCAGAATCGACTTTCAGCTGTTCGATGTTACCCGGCAGGCAGCGGTGGAGTCGGGCACGGTGACAGGCCCGGTGAGTGAGTTACGCATGTTGGCGCATCGCGTGTCCGATCAGGTCTATGAAACGCTCTCGGGTATACCCGGAGCGTTTGCCACTCGTCTGCTTTATGTGTCCGTAACCCGCAATCCTGAAGGCAAAGACTTTTATCGTCTCACGCTCGCCGATGCCGATGGCAGGCGTCCGATCGTCTTACTGGAGGGGCGTGATCCCATTCTCTCCCCGACGTGGTCTCCAGACGGTCGCGAGATCGCTTATGTCTCTTTTGAGACCTCTCGGCCGGCCATTTACAGACAAAATCTCCTGACTGGCCGGCGAGAGCAGCTCACCAATTTCAAGGGCTTAAACAATTCACCGGCATGGTCACCGGATGGCAACAGTATGGCTTTGGTGCTCTCAAAGGATGGAAACCCAGACATCTATATTCTCAATCTGTCCAGCCGTTCGCTGACTCGATTAACACGTCATTTTGCGATTGATACCGAACCCACCTGGATGCCTGATGGGAAGTCTCTGTTGTTTACCTCTGATCGTGGAGGGCGACCACAGATTTATCGTTATGACTTAAGAACAAAAAAAATAGTTCGAGTGACGTTTGAGGGGCCTTACAACGCGAGAGCCAGAGTTGCTCAGGACGGCCGAAATGTTGCGATGGTGCATCAGCGGGACGGGCGATACCACATTGCGGTGTTCGACTTGGTGACCGACCGGTTGACAGTGCTGACTGAGACAAGCCTAGATGAAAGCCCGAGTATTGCCCCAAATGGGTCAATCGTCCTTTACGCTACCAAGCGCGGCGAAGAAAGCATTCTGGGTGCCGTTGCTGTGGATGGCGGCGTCAGATTCAGCTTGCCCTCGCGCGAGGGGAGTGTGCAGGAGCCTGCTTGGTCTCCATATGTGACACCTTGAGTTTTGGCGTAATTTTTTTACTCAGGGCAGAGGAAAATAAAGTAGTTATGCGCTACATTAGACGCATCTTAGTTTCCAAACACTGGGGAAAGGGTAAGGACCATGAAAAACGCAACGCTTTACACAAAGTGGTTAGGGCTGGTTTTCGCATCACTGATTCTGGCAGCTTGTTCCGGTAACGACACCAAGGAGCAAGAGGCGGCGGCTGCAGCTGCCGCAGCTTCCGCTGAGCAGGCAGCTCAGGAGGCTGCCGCACAGGAGGCGGCGCAACAGCAAGCAGAGGCTGAGGCAGCCGCAGGCCAGAGAGAAACCGAAGCTGCGGCGGCTGCGGCGGGGACCGTTTTTTACTTTAATTTTGACAGCTCGTCTTTGACTGACGAAGCGCGTGCTCAGGTTGATGCTCACGTAGCAGCAATGCAGGGAAATAACGACAGTATCCGTTTAGAGGGCCACACTGACGAGCGAGGCACGCGGGAATATAACTTGGCTCTGGGCGAACGTCGCGCCAATGCAGTCAGAGACTATATGGTAGCCAACGGCGTACCAAGCTACCGAATAGAGACGGTGAGTTACGGCGAGGAAAACCCAGTGGCTTATGGCTCGGGGGAGAGTAATTGGCAGCAGAACCGTCGCGTTGAGCTCAAATAACTGAGGAAAAGACTGTGACAGTGTTACCCATGAAGCCGGCACTTTGTGCCGGCTTTTTGTTGCTGGGCACAAATTTGCCCTTATTTGCTCAGGATTATATCGACGTGGAAGCGGAGCGCCGGGCCGACGCCGAAAATCTTAATGCGCCGGCAGTAAGCGCCACTGTCGACAATGATGCCGCCAGCTATTCTGGTATACGACCTTATTCCGGTTCAACGACGATGGCTTCTCCGCCTTCTGATAGTGATGATGAAGGTATGACAGGTAGCGACTCCGGTAGCCTGATGTTGCGAGTGCAGCAGCTTGAAGCCGATGTTAGGCGCTTAAACGGGCTCCTAGAAGAGGCCAATCAAGCCTTGGTGCGATTGGAGGCTCAAAGTCTGGAGCGATATGTTGATCTGGATCGTCGCGTCGCTGCCAGTGTGGTGGCCGACACAGCAGCAGGCACAGACGAGGTGATGACTTCACCGGTGACCACCTCGATTGGAGATACCGATGGCGGCGTGCGTGTGGGTTCTGCTGATCCACAAGTGGGTGAAGAGGCCGCCTATCGGGCAGCCTATGAACTGGTTCGGGAAAAGTTATTTGATGACGCAGTGGCCGCTTTCCTTGCTTTTCTCACCGATTTTCCGTTTGGTCGTTACGCCCCGAATGCACACTACTGGCTGGGTGAGTTATACCTCGTTCTCGATCCGCCTGACCCAGAATTGGCGCGTCAGAGTTTTAAAATTCTGTTGGATCAATATCCAGCTGACCCAAAAATCCCAGACGCGCTATACAAGCTGGGTCGGGTACAGTTTATCAAGGGCAACCGACAGCGTTCACAGGAGTACCTTGACGAAGTCATTCGTGAATACCCCTCTCATCCAGCAGCACAGTTGGCGCGGCAGTTTCTACTGGAGAACTTTTAGCCATTTCGGGGCTTGAATTTTCACCTAGTAGGGTTAGCATACGCGCCTTCCCTTCATTGGGCCGTTAGCTCAGTCGGTAGAGCAGTTGGCTTTTAACCAATTGGTCGCTGGTTCGAACCCAGCACGGCCCACCATTACACCAACCACCCGTGGGTGGTGTTTTCATTTGAGTAGCGTGAGCCAACCGGTTTAACCGGCAGGGCTCTGGTATCCGGCAACCACTACCTCTAAGACGGAACTTTTTGTGTCATCACCCTTTTATCCCCCTTTGCGCACCCTAATGGGCCCCGGCCCTTCTGACGTTTCCCCGAGAGTGCTGGCTGCTGCGGCCAGGCCAACGATAGGGCACCTAGATCCTTTATTTGTGCATCTTATGGACGACGTTAAGCGATTACTGCAATTCGCGTTTCAAACGACGAACGAGCTGACTATCCCCCTCTCTGCGCCTGGTTCCGCCGGCATGGAAGCGGCCTTCGTCAATCTCCTAGAGCCAGGTGATAAGGCTATTGTCTGCCAGAACGGTGTCTTTGGCGGGAGAATGAAAGAAAATGTCGAGCGCTGCGGCGGTACTGCGGTAATGGTGCAGGATAGGTGGGGTGATCCGGTCGACCCCGAGAAGGTAGCGGAGGCGATCGAGACGCATTCCGATGCCAAAGTTCTCGCCTTTGTTCATGCAGAAACCTCGACTGGTGTGCGCAGCGACGCTGAAAGGCTATGTGGCATGGCGAAATCCGCGGGTATGCTCAGTATTGTTGACGCAGTGACGTCACTGGCGGGAATCGATCTGCAGGTGGATGCCTGGGGTGCTGATGTTGTGTACTCGGGCACGCAAAAATGCCTTTCCAGTTTGCCAGGTATCGCACCCATTACCTTTAGTGCCGATGCAGTGGAGATGATCGCCACGAGAAAGCGTAAGGTGCAGAGTTGGTTCCTGGATATGAATCTGATCATGGGCTATTGGGGTGAAGGCGCCAAGCGTGCCTATCATCACACGGCGCCGGTAAATGCCATTTATGCGCTTCATGAAGCACTGCTGATGCTAGAGGAAGAGGGCCTTCAGGCCAGCTTTGCTCGCCACAAAGCAAATCATCTGGTTTTGACTAAGGGCCTTTCGGAGCTCGGCCTCAAACTCGCAGTCTCAGAACCGTGGCGACTGCCGCAACTCAACGCCGTCCTGATTCCTGATGGTCAGGATGACGCCGCAATTCGTAACGCCTTATTAAGGGAGTTCGATCTGGAGGTGGGCGCTGGTCTCGGGGAGTTGGCGGGTAAGCAATGGCGCATTGGGCTGATGGGTAGCAGTTGCAACACAACCAATATCAATCGATGTCTCACGGCTTTGGAGGCAGTATTGCGTCAGTGATAGACGCGAGGGTTACGCTTGGTGGGTCGCTGTCAAAACACTGCCGCTACTTCAGCTGGCGTAGTCTGGCTCCTCATCATCTAGTATGGCTTTGAGTTCCGCAAAGTGTCGCTCGGCCTGTCCCGGGTAATTCTCCAACTCCACCGCTGCTTTTTCGGCAACGGTATCTGGCAATACCTTGAGCGGTAAACCGGTCCACAGCGCTTTAACATAGGTTTCCGCTGCGCGCTCGAAATAGAATAGTCGATTGAACGCATCCGCCACATTGTCACCAATGACCGTCACACCGTGGTTGCACATGATGAGCACTTTTTTCGATGCGTCCGCGAGGTGTTGGCAGCAGCGCTCGGCCTCCTCTTCGAAGGCCAGCCCACCGTAATCGCGGTCAACCGCATAGCGATTGAAAAACATCGCACAATTCTGGTCGATTGGTGGGAGACCGGGATCTTCCAGCGTTGCGAGTATGGTGGCGTGAATAGAATGTACGTGCAGCGCCACTCTGGCGTGAGGGCACTTGCGGTGCAGTGCGCCATGTAACCCCCAAGCCGTAGGGTCTGGCGCACCCGGCCTCTCCATGGTGTCGGGGTCATTAGCATCTACCAAAAGTAGATCGGATGCGCGGATGCGCGAAAAGTGCGATTGGTTAGGGTTCATTAAAAATTGCGTGCCATTGGCGCTCACCGAGACTGAAAAATGATTGGCTACGCCCTCATGGAAATTAAGGCGAGCTGCCCACCGAAACGCCGCTGCGAGATCCACTCGCTCCGCCCAGTGGGCATCGCATACAGCCGCTGGTCGTGGTGAATTGCCCCGTGCGTCTTGAGTCATCTCGATTTTTTCCAACATCACAGTCACTTACCATAACATCGCTCTCTCGCTCGGGGGAGAGTACGGGGTTGGTGCAAGCCGTTGAGGGTGTATCCGAGACGGGAAGGGGCGGGTTACTTGGGCCGATATCGGGATTTCGCAGGCTATACTCAGTACCCTAGGCTCAGACATTTATACAGGAGTAGAGCGGCATGACACTTCCTCGCTATGGGGTGCACGACGATATTGAGGATGTTGTGACAGCCCTTACGACGACCGGGGCCGTAGTGATAGAGAACCTATTACCTGAGAAGATTGTATCTGGGCTCATCACTGACCTTCGGCCGCAGTTTGACCGGGAGGGCCACCTTTACCAAAACGGTTTTAACGGTCATCAAACCTTGCGTGTGGGAGGTGTAACAAAATATTCGGCCTATTTTGCCGATTTCCTGCTGAATCCCACTGTGCTTGCTGTGGCAGATGCAGTGTTGAAACCTTACTGCGACGTGTATCAGGTGGGGAGTACGACCGCTATTGAAATATTGCCGGGGGAGGGTGCGCAGGTGCTTCACGCTGATGACACCTGCTACCCGAGTCACTTATTGCCGTTTGAAGTTCAAATTTCGGCTCTATGGGCCCTGGACGATTTTACGGAGGAGAATGGCGCGACGCGGATAGTGCGAAAGGAGGCCGGTATAAAGGATTCTGCGCAGGTTTGTGAAAAGGACGTAATTCAGGCAGTGATGCCCAAGGGTTCTGTAGTGTTGTATTTAGGTTCTACGTTACATGGCGGTGGCGAGAACCAAAGCGATGCGGCCAGAAAAGCAGTCGTCAATACCTACTGTTTGGGTTGGTTACGGCAGGAGGAGAACCAATATCTTACGTTAACACGCGACGAAGTGGCCTCGCAGTCTGAAGCGATGAGAAGGATGCTTGGGTTTCAAGCGCACGGCCCCTACCTCGGTGTTTGGCCAGATGATCCCGATGGGCTCTGGTATGAGACGTGAGCTTTTACGGGCAATGTTTTATATGAATTAATCAGAAGCCTGCGACGCCAGTGGGATAGGCGGCGCTGTCTCCCTCGATATCCGCGCCACTTGAAACCGACTGAATTGCCTCCTCCATAATGTGGAGGCCTGCTCGCAGGGTGTCTTCATTCATATTCAGCGCTGGATACAGGCGAATCGTATCCTCATGGTCCGAGATAGCCCACACCCCTCGCTCAAGCATCTCGCCTCTCACAGCGCGTGCTATCCACCAGTTCTCTCCTTCGCTGCCAGTCTGGCTAGCTCTCTCAAAACTAACCCCGATCAGTAGTCCATTCCCTCTAACCTGCCTAACAATGTCGTAGCTTTCCCAGTCTCGGGTGACGTCCTCAACAATCTGACCAAGCTTTGCCGCTTGAGCGACGATGCCATCTCTTTCGAATATCTGGAGGGTTTTTATCGCTGCGGCACACCCTGCGGGAGAACCTGCAAAGGTTGATCCAGAATTGAAGTGACCGTTATCACCGAGGATGTCATCGCGGGCGGAAATGCCCGATAGCGGTGCGATACCGCCTGACAGGTTTTTGCCATAAACCAAGATATCTGGGGTCACGTTGTAGTGCTCTATCGCCCACATTTTTCCGGTTCTTCCCAATCCGGTGAGCACTTCGTCACTGATCAGTAGCCAGTCGTTTCGGTCGCAAATGTCCCGAACTCCTCGCACAAATGCTTGAGTTGGAATCCAGTTGCCCCCTTCTGCCAGGCCAGGTTCTAGCATTACTCCTGCAATATTGTCGCGACTCACCATTGTCTCGTGGATGTGGTGTTCCAGGTACCACAAGCAGAAATCTACATATTGATCCTGTGAGAGATTAGCCGGGATATTGTCGCTAAAGGGATAGGGAGCGCGGACCACGCCGCCTGACCAGGCTTCTAGGTAAATGCTTGAGTCGCCCCCCAGTCCGCTTAGTAATTTTCCAGCAATGGAATTGCCGTGATAGGACGCGCCGAAGGTAACAATATACTGCCGCTGAGTATGGGTCAGCGCAAGGTGTACCGCTGCCTCCGCCGCCTCAGTGCCCGAGACTTCAAAGTTGGTCCGCGGTAGGGCCTTACTAGGCATAATTTCCGCCAACATCTCCGCCAGCTCATAGCGAAGTGGGTGATCAAAGTGAAATCCATAGCGCCGGTTAGCGGCTTCCACCGCTTCGAGTATTTCGGGGTGGCAATTACCTAATGGGTTGGTCGCCCAGCCGTTTTGGAAATCGATATAGCGCTGATCGTCGAGATCCCATACGAAATCCCCCTCAGCTCTGGCGACCACGATTTGACGCACTGATCTGAATCCACGGGATCCCGCCTGCTGCATGGCCTCACTGAAGCGCAACCCATTTTTAAAAAGCGGTATGCCGCGCTCAAGCGCGCGTAGTGTTTTGGGCCCGGGAAAAGGTTTGTTCATAATAGGTTACCTAATCAGCTAGACGAGCGCCTTGGATGCGATGAGCAAACAGTTCTCCGCAGATCTGGCGCATTCCTTTTCAGGCTGGGCTAAATATTCCCCACCAAATGCTAGCTTACAACGGCTGTTGTCGATTATGTGCTCGTAACCAGGGATAGAGCAGCGGTCCAGAGAGAATGGCAATCAGTCCGGCTACCCCATACCACCCGATTTCTATTCCTAAAAATCCAAAACGGTCGCGGCCCCAGAGTGTCAGGCTATGATCCCCCAGCGTGATGAATATCATGAAAGCAATCAGGGCGATCGGGGGTGTAATCAACAGGCCCATAATAATCCTGCCGCCGGGGATCTTAAAAGGGCGATGTAGGTCGGGCTCGACGACGCGCAGTCTTGCGGCAGCGATAAAGATAAGCGCATAGGAAGCCACCATCAGGAGCACGTCAATGATGACCAGGCTCTGAAAAGGCCCGATGACCAACACGGCATTGACGCCTGCTATGAGAAGAATGGCCACAATGGGGGTGCCGAATTGCGAGCTGGTGCCGGTTAATATCGAGGGCAGTAATCCGTCTCTGGCCAGGCTTTGAATCGGTCGAGCACCTGAAGCCATATAATCGAGGTAGAGCGCGAGATTCCCGAGCACTGCAGACGCAAGCAAGGCGTGACCAAGCGCAGTGCCGCCTAGTTGTCGTCCAATGTCCACGAAGGAAATTTTTCCGTCGCCGCTATCGACAGAAAAGAGCTCCCACTCACCGATCGCGGCAATACTGGCTGCGGTGGGGAGCAAATACATGAGTGCGACAAAAGGGAGCGCCAGCATCAGCGCTCGTGGAATGATGCGCTGTGGTTCCTCAATCTCTCCGGCTAGGGTCGACATGGATTCATAACCTGAGTACATCCACAGGCCGACACTGAGCCCCAAAATCAATGCGCCATCGGTGCCTAACAGGTCAGTTCCCGGTGGTGTGATCGGCGTGAAGGGATTGAACTGCCAGTTGGCAATACCCACTGCGGCTAAAATGACAATGGGTGAAATAATCAGAATGGCAAACAGGCTGGATCCGATAGCCACCACTTGGATGCCCATAATATTGACGAGCGTAAAGATCCCTATCACAGACCAGCAGATCAGGTAGTACACCGAGTCACTAAAGCCAATCTGGTTTTGCAGATAGGTGGCACTCAGGACGATGTATAACGACGTGTCGACCAGGAGTGCGAGGGACCACCACCACGCAGCTTGAAACCCCCAAAATTCGCCGAGGCCTCGTCGCGTCCACACGTAGAAACCGCCACTCTCTGGGATAGCAGAGCCCAGTTCGCTGGCGATGAGTGCCATTGGCAGCGCCCAGGCAATGGGTAAAAAGAGCAATAATAGAAGCGTGAGGCCCGGTCCAGACGACGACACCATCTCCTCGATGCCAAAAGAGCCCCCTGAGACAAAGATGTAGATCATGAAAAAGGCGCTGAAGAGCGGTATACGGGTGCGCTTTGCACCCAAGTCGGGGCCATCAGTCGCGGTGTTTTGTTGCAAAGTCTGCCCCTTTTGTCATAGTAGATCGATGACAATATCGCTCTGGGCAAGCAAGCCCCTTGGCCATTACTTCACCGTGAGGGCAGTATAGTACGGGACGCCCTCAGCGTGGCCCTGTCTCACAATTCAAGCTGGCTTCTAACGAATGCAGGTACCAGTGCACGAACTGCTGTAATGTAAATTCGAATTCTGAATGATACGGCCCAGGCTCGAAAAACCGCGAATTCACGCCTGCTGCATTGCGCGTAATAATGTACTCGTCTTCAAGGGTTGTGTGATGCCAGAGCCAGGTCAAGTTTTCGACCTCGTAGTCTTTACCCTCTACGGCGTCTTCGCGCACGAGCCATACCAGTTCCATATCCGTCTCGGTGCGCGAGCGGGGCACAAAGCGGTATAGCACGCAGTGGTCAGGGTAGTTGAGCATGAAAGTCATAGGGCCCATTTGGAAGTCACCCGCACCGCCATCGTAGTCCCGTATATCACCCATCAGTGGTGCAACGGGCTGCCCATCCTTGCTACCCGTCACAAACCCGTCGAATAGACCGTATCGCATTGCATGCGCGCAGGCGCCAAAACTGGGTGCATCAAGATAGATCTCGGTGTGCTCTTTTGAAATGCCGGGAATGCCCGTCACTTCGTCGGCGCGCTCGAGCATTTTAGCCACTACTGGCGCTGATTTTTCTTCCAGGTCTTTCAGGGTATGCAGACGAGCATAGGCTCTGTGTGAGGTAGCGCAGTGGTAGCACTCAAGATAATTCTCGATAGCCAACTTCCAATTCGCCTCAACGCGATAGGTCTGCCGATGCGCGACCTTGGCGTGCTCAAGGTCATAGGCACCCAGGGGTTCACGGATATTCTCCAGCGAAGCCAGGAGGTCGCCGGCCTCGAGATCGCAGTTAATAAAGACCAAACCCATATAGGTTACGCAGTTGACCGGCTTCAGGCCATGCGAAGCACTATCAAAATCCGACATGATGTGGGTTTCGCGAGCGACTTTGAGTGAGCCATCGATGTTGTAGACCCAGCCATGATACGGGCAGACATAGGTTTTACGGTTACCGCGGGTCTCTTCGCAAACCCGGGCGCCTCGGTGGCGACAAATATTGTGCATTGCGCGGATTTCGCCGGTTTCTGTCCGTGCGACGATGATCGAGTCTTCGCCGATCTCAATGAGCTGATAATCACCGGGAGAGGGGATCTCGCTGGTATGAAGCGCATAAATCCAGCTTTTGAAAATCAGGTGTTCAAGCTCCTGCTCATGGACTAAATGCGAGCGATAAAAATAGGAGTCCATCGCGTGGTGGGGCCGAGCCTTCTCTGCCTCCAGCTTCTGGCGCATGCGCTGAAAAGAATCGTCTACGGAAGTCGCAATGGTCTGCATGGCGTCTCTCAGTAAAAGCGGTGGATCAATGAGGCGGTGCTGGTGTTTGCCAGCGCTTGGGAGATTTGAAGATGGGCGCGTCAATTACCTTGCATGGCGCGAGCAGGCGCGTCCAATGCAATTCACGCTGATAATAAATTTCCGCAACCAGTTCGTCTCCCGCGGCGCCATAGGGCATCTCGATTTGAGCGTAGGCAATGTTGGCCTTGGCTGTCGGGCACCAGGCTGCGGAGGTCACGGTGCCCACTTGTTTGTCTCCCTTGAGAATAAAGGAGTGCTCGGCAGGTTTATTTCCCTCTACATCGAGCATGGCAAAGCGATAGCGAGATCCATTGGCTTGCTCTTTGAGCAGCGCTGAGCGGCCGTTAAAGAGTGGTTTTGAGAAATCGACCAGCCAGCTTAATCCCAGTTCGAACGGGCTGCGTGTTCGACCCACACGGACGACTTCCTCGGCGGGCATAAAATCAACATTGGCTTGTAAAAAACCCGCTTCAATGCGCGCAAGTTCAAGCGCATAGGAGCCGATCGGCTTGATGAGGTAGTCATGGCCGACCTCAAAAAGCTGATCCCAGAGCGCTTCTGCGCTTTCGGGGGGGATCCAGACTTCGTAACCCAGATCTCCAGTAAAGCCTGTTCGACTCACCATCAGGGGCTGGCCTTCAAAAGTGTAGTGCGCAATGCCGAATGGCTTCAGTTGATTTAGGTCATGGCACCCAAGCAGTGTTAGGACCGTGCAAGAGGTGGGTCCCTGAACAGCCAGTCCCACAACCGCTTCGGATTCATTTTCAATCGTGACGTCGAAGCCTAATTTGTTCCAAGCAAGCCAGTCGTCCGCACGCTGGTAAGAGCAGATACGGTAGTCCTGCTCCCCGAGCCGAAAGATGGTGCCATCGTCCATGACTTGGCCATTGTCATCACACCAAATGGCGTACCCCACTCGATTGACACCGATCTTGCTGACATCCCGTGTGATGAGCCGGTCAAGATAGCGTTGAGCATCTGGTCCGGTGACCCGGTACTTATTCATGGGCGAGAGATCCAATACCCCGGTAGTGCTTCGCAGTGCGAAATACTCGAGTTCTACATCGAAATAGGCATTGGGGGTGGTGTATCCCATCCAGTTGCCCCAGTCGTTTAAATCGCACATCGCTTCCACTCGGGAGTGGAACGGCGTGGTGAGCAGCATAGTGTCTCGGCTGACGTCGCTCATCACAGGGCTCCTCTTTTTAGAATTTCCTTGGCGGCATTTCGCCCGGGTAGCCCCTGAATGCCGCCACCGGGGTGCGCTCCGGCGCCGCAGAGGTAGAGTCCATCGACTGCAGTGGCGTACTGGGTAGATCCGGGAAATGGCCGCATCATCAAGGCTTGATCAATCGACAACTCACCGTGGTGCCAGTTGCCGCCGGTCATACCATGCGACGCCTCAAAATCCGAAGGCACCACCAGCTCACTCGCTTTTACCAAAGCGCCGATACCGGGCGCATAGGCCTCTAGTTCTTCCAGCAATTGGTTTAGCAGTCGCGGCTTACCGGCCTCCCAGCCGATGTCGGGCGCGAAGGGCACATAATGGACGATCGCGGTCAGCATATGTTCTCCCACGGGCGCTAAGCCGGGATCCTCAACAGTGGGTATGCTGATATCAAAGATGTGCCTACTACTAAGCTCCCGGTATTTCATCGGGTTTAGCGCTGTCTCCATGCTGTCCATAGAGGGTGTAATGACGAGTCTCTCTGAGAGCTGCGCTTCCGTCAGGCCTGTAAAGGTGGGTAGTGCACTCAGCGCGAGGTGGAGTTTGGCGGTGCCGCTTCTGGATCGGTAGTGCTCAACCCGCTTCGCCATACCGGCTTCCATCTGATGATATCCAAGCAGATCGCGGAAAGTGGTGGTGGGATCAGCACTAGAAATGACAATCTTCGCCGATACGGTCTCTCCCGAAGCAAGCGTGACACCGGTCACTCGGTCACCGGTTTTGTCGATGGCGGATACTGCCGTACCCAATTTCAGTGTGGCGCCATGTTTCTCCGCCGCGGTGGCGAGGGCCTTACCCAGAGCGCCCATGCCGCCGATCACCTGCGTAGTGCCGGTCTGCCCGAGGTGCTCTCCGGTTGCCCTATGAAGATAGCTGTATACCGTATTAGGTGAACGCGGACCCATGTTGGTGCCGGTAACCGCGTCTAAAGCGATAGTGCTTTTCAATGCAGCGTGAGAAAAATGCTCATTCATCACGTCATAGATGTTGATCATCACAACGCGCATCAGATCCCGAAGTCTTTCGCGACTGAGCATCTTCAGTTTGAGGCCCAACTTCATTAGCGTGAATCGATCTGTCCAGTTTTGCTCAACCAATTTGGGTGGCCGGCTGCGATAGAGGGTTGTCATCAGTTTTGCAAAGCCACGCACCATTTCTCTGAAATCGCGATACGCAGCTTGATCAACGGGATCGACTCCAGCCCCGCTGACCTGGTCCCCATCCAATATCAGGTGGTCAGCGTCAGGTTGCAGTGAAATCGTTGCCTTGGCTTTACCTAAGGACAAACCAGCGCCTTTAAGATCAAGGTCTTTGGCAATGCTCTGGTCAAACTGGGACAGCCACTGCGCGCAATCGGAGACATTGAATCCGGGGGTGAATTCGCGATTGCTCGCGCAACCGCCGGGCTCTGTGCGGCCATCAATCACCATGACGTGCTTGCCCGCTTTGGCGAGGTAGCTTGCGCAAACTAGTCCATTGTGACCGGCGCCAATGATTACCGCATCATAATCAGTCATCGGCGTACCCTCCCGGAACGGTATTGGGTTTTTTCAAATCGGCCAGAATTTCGCGCGCTGCATTGGCGCCCGGTGCCGCCATTACGCCGCCACCAGGGTGCGTACCAGAACTACACATATACATGCCTTTGATAGGTGACCGGTACTGCGCATACCCCGGAAATGGTCGATTGAATAGCAGTTGGTCAAACGTCAGCTCTCCCATAAAGATGTTGCCTTCAGTTAGCCCGACCTCTGCTTCGATTTCTCTGGGCGTTCTTGTTTCGCAGTGCAAAATAAGGTCTCTAAAGTTGGGGCTGTAGTTTGAGATTTGGTCTATGACAGACTTCTCGAATCCGTCTTTATCCTCATCAGTCCACTCGCGACCCTCTACCTTTGGCGGCGCGTACTGTACGAAAACCGACATCATGTGTTTGCCTGGAGGGGCCATAGTGGGATCGGTGAGTGACGGGATCATCATGTCGAGGTAGGGATCTTTAGACCACGTTCCCGCTTTCCAGTCGTCGTATGCCCGTTCCTGACGTTCCAGCGAGTCACTGAAGTGAAGGTCGCCCGCCATTAATCGGTTTCGCGGGTCTAGGCCGTTAAACACAGGTAAGCCGTCAAGCGCGATATTGAGCTTCCCCGAAGATCCCCTGATCTTGAAATTGCGGGCCTTTTTGAGCACATCTTTAGGCAAGTCCGCGGGGTTGGTAATATCAAGGAAGGTGCGCTTCGGATCTAAATTGGACACTACGATCGGCGCTGTGTACTCGGTACCGTCCTTCAATGCGACACCGGCCGCCTGCCCGTTTTTAACGATGATTTCATCCACATTCGCGTCACAGATAATCTCGCCACCATAAGACTGAAACGCCTTTGACAACGAGTCGGCAATGGCACCCATCCCGCCGCGGGCGAAGCCCCAGGCACCGACATTGCCATCGACATCACCCATGTAGTGGTGGAGCAATACATAGGCGGTACCGGGCGAGTAGACACCCAGTGCAGTACCAAT